>NZ_LLZH01000297.1:0-66656 GCF_001509495.1 Actinoplanes awajinensis subsp. mycoplanecinus
GACCGGATGAAGGTCAAGGTCAACGACGAGCTGAAGCAGCACTTCCGCCCGGAGTTCCTGAACCGTATCGACGACACGATCGTCTTCCACCAGCTGCGTGAGCAGGAGATCCTGCAGATCGTGGACATCTTCACCGCCCGGATCGAGGGGCAGCTGAAGAACAAGGACATGGGTCTCGAGCTGACCGACAACGCCAAGAAGTACCTGGCGAAGAAGGGCTTCGACCCGGTCCTGGGCGCCCGGCCGCTGCGCCGGACGATCCAGCGCGATCTGGAGGACACCCTGTCCGAGCAGATCCTCTTCAACGAGCTGCGCCCCGGCCAGATCGTCGTGGTGGACTGCGAGGGCGACCCGTCCAACATCGAGAAGTCCAAGCTGGTCTTCCGCGGCGCCGAGAAGGCGGGCGCGGTGCCGGAGACGGTGCCGGCCGACCTCGGCACCACCGCCACCAGCGAGGAATGATCGGTTAGACGCACGATGGGAACGGCCCGGCTGCTCGCAGCCGGGCCGTTCCTGTCATACCCGGGTACGACGGGCAGGTAGCACTCCGGAGTGATGACAGGCGGCCGGAGCTATCCATAACGTCCGATCCATGACGACGCATCGCCTCGCGCAGTCCGTGCTCTACTGCTCCGGCCTCGCCGTGGTGAGTGCGGCAAGCCTCGGACTGGCCGTGCTCGGGCGGCCGACCACCGCGGTCCGGCTCGCCAACGGCTGGCAGAGCCGGCTCGGACCACCGCCCGCCCTGCCCGCCCGGTTCGGTCCGGCCGCCGGGAACGCGCTGGTCGGGCTGCTGCTCGGGATCCTCGCGGTGATCCCGCTCGCCGTGCAGGTCTTCTTCGTGGCCCGGGGTGTCTGCTACGGGTGGGTCGACCCGGGACCATATGACACCTCGTGGGGTGGGCCGACCCGGGCCGGCGCCTGGGCGGCGCACTTCCTGGTCGGTGCCGTGTTCGCAGCGGCCGGGCTAGCCGCGCTGGCCGGGATCGCGGCACTGCACCGGCGCTGGACCGGCCGGCTGGCGGGGGCGCCGGGCGGCGCGTGGGTGCTGCCGGTGGTGATCGCCGCGGCTACGGCGGGGGCGCTGCTCTTCGTGGGCTGGCTACGACAGATCTAAATGCGATCGCGGATCGGGCCGCCGCCGCCGATCATGTGGGGATGCGTCAGATCCGGGCGGTCCACGATGCCCACACGATCACCGTCTACCAGGCATACTCGCCGGCCATCGCGGAACCGGCGGTGCGGGCCGGACGGTTCGTGCCGCCGTTCAAGACCGACCGGATGACGTGGATCAAGCCGTCCTTCCTGTGGATGATGTACCGCTGCGGCTGGGCCATGAAGGAGGGCCAGGAGCGGGTGCTCGCCGTGACGATCAAGCGGGACGGGTTCGAGTGGGCGCTGGAGCGGGCCGCGCTCAGCCACTACGTACGCGGTGTGCACGCGGACCGGGTGGCCTGGCGGCGGGAGTTGAAGGCGGCGCCGGCCCGGGTGCAGTGGGATCCGGAGCGGGACCTGCGGTTGCGGGAGCTGCCGTACCGGTCGCTGCAGGTGGGGCTCGGTGGCGCGACGGTGCCGCGGTACGTGGACGAGTGGGTGACCGGGATCGTGGACGTGACCGGGCTGGCGCGGGAGATCCGGGGTCGGCTGGCCGGCGGGGACGAGGCCGGTGCGGCGGCGTTGTTGCCGGTCGAGACGGTGTACCCGCTGCCGGCGGCGATCGGGGAGCGGCTCGGGGCCGACCCGGTCCAGGCCGGGTAGGCCCCGAGACCACGGACCGGGTCGGCCGGAGACAGGCGCGGGACAGCCGGCCTCGACCCGGGATACACCCCGGCGGTCGCCCAGCGATCGTGACCCGGCACTTCCTCGCGGATCAGCCACGGGACGTGGCAGCCGCTTTCGGGGACCTTCAGGTCGTACCGTCAAAGGGTTTGGATGTCGCCCCTGGGTGCGTCTCCGGTGAGGATGAAGTCGGCGCCGAGTGGCTGGACCAGGCCGTCCTCAACCAGGCCGGACAGGGCGCGGGCGCGTTGCACCTCGTCGGTCCAGACCAGGTCCAGGCGTTGGCGGGGGACCGGGCCGGTGGCGTGTCGCAGCACCTCCAGGAGCAGGCCGCGGACCTGGCGGTCGGTGCCGGCGTAGCGCTGCGGTTTGCGGCTCGGGCCGGCCGGCAGCGGCTCGCCGGTCAGTCGCCACGCGCAGACGTGATGAAAAGGGCAGTCCACGCATTTCGGCGACCGGGCGGTGCAGACGATCGCGCCGAGCTCCATGAACGCGATGCTGGCCCTGGCCGCGCGGGGTGCGTCCGGCGGCAGCAGCTCCTCCATCGCGACCAGGTCGGCCGCGGTGGTGGCCGGACCGGCGTCCGGTTTGCCCTCGACCACCCGGGAGACCACCCGGCGCACGTTCGTGTCCACCACCGGATGTCGCTGGCCGTACGCGAACGTGGCCACCGCCCGGCCGGTGTACGTGCCCACCCCGGGTAGCGCCAGCAGTTGATCGAGGTCGTCCGGCACCCGGCCGTCGTGCCGCTCGACCATCGCGATCGCGCAGGCGTGCAACCGCATCGCCCGGCGCGGATAGCCGAGCCGCCCCCACATCCGGATCGCCTCGGACTGCGGATCGGCGGCCAGCGCGGCAGGTGTCGGCCAGCGGGTCATCCAGGACCGCCAGGCCGGCTCCACCCGGACCACCGGGGTCTGCTGGAGCATCACCTCGCTGACCAGGACACCCCAAGGAGTGGTTTCCGGTTGCCGCCACGGTAGGTCGCGGGCGTTGGTGTCGTACCAGTTGATGGCTTCGTCGGCGAGAGTCATAACAGGACTTACTGTAGGCGGGTGCATGAGCTCGCCATCACCGTCATCGGCCCGGACCGGACCGGCATCGTCGCCGACGTGGCCGAGGCGCTCGCCGACGTCGGCGCGAACCTGACCGACTCGACGATGACCCGGCTGCGCGGCCACTTCGCGATGACCCTGGTCTGCACCGGCGTGTCCGCCGACGAGGCCACCGGGGCGCTCACCGTCCTGGGCGACGGGCTGCTCGCCACCGTCCGGCAGGTCGAGCCGTCGGACCAGGCCACACCCGGCGCGCCCTACCTGGTCAGCGTGCACGGCGCGGACCGGCTCGGCATCGTGGCCGCGGTGACCCGGGTGGTGGCCGGGGCCGGTGGCAACATCACCGACCTCACCACCCGGCTGACCGGGCCGCTCTACGTGCTCGTCGCCGAGGTGGACCTGGCGTCCGAGCGGGCCGAGGAACTGGCCGAGCAGCTCGCGGTGGCCGCCGCCGAGCTGGGAGTCGAGATCACCATGCGGCGCGCCGAATCGGAGCTGCTGTGAACGTGCTGACCGCCCCCGCGGCGATCCTCAGCACGCCGGCCGACGAGGTCGACCCGGCCGACCCGGCGATCGTCTCGCTGGCCGCGGACCTGATCACGACGATGCGGGCCTCACCCGGCTGTGTCGGCCTGGCCGCGCCGCAGGTCGGCGTGTCCGCGCAGGTGTTCTGCGTGGACGTGACCGGGCATCCGAAAGCGGTCACCACGCACGGCGCGTTTGTGCTCTGCAACGCCAAGGTCGTCGAGGCGAGCCGCTGGCGGCCCGGCCGGGAGGGCTGCATGTCGGTGCCCGACCTGACCGGCGACGTGAAACGGGCCGCCCGGGTGGTGGTCGAGGGGCTGCGGCCGGGCACCGGCGAGTCGATCACGATCACTACCGACGCGTTCGAGGCACGAGCCCTGCAGCATGAGATCGATCACTGCGCCGGAAAGTTGTTCCTCGATCGCGTGGCCGGTGCGCACGCGATTCACGTCCGCAAGGTCTACCTATAACGAATGATCCGCGAGTTGGTGGCGGTCGCCCGGCGCGTCGCGCACCGCCGTCGCGGGTGTCCGGGTTTACGGTGGGCCACATCATGCGTGCGACGGTTGGTCCCCTCCCACCCGCGGTCTACTGGCGGCGGCGTGTGGTCGTGCTCGGCGCCCTGCTGCTGGGCATCATCGTGTGGTTTGTCGCGTGTTCCCACGGGGACGACGACAAGCCCAACACCAAGAACGCGTCGTCCCAGCTCCCGACGCCGGCGCCGAACAAGTCCAGCGCGTCGGCCTCGCCGGCACCGGACGACGGGCTGCTCGACTCGGCGCCGCCCGGTGGCCAGGCGTACCCGGATCCCGATCCGGTGAAGTCGTCGGCCGCCCCGGATCCCGGCGATCTGCTGCAGACCACCGCGCCGGGGGTGAACACCGGCGTCAACGCGGCCGGGAACGCCTGCACCGACGCCGAGATGCAGGTGACTCCGGTGCCGGGTGCCACCAAGGTCAAGCGCGGTGTCCCGCTCGCGATCACTTTGACGATCAAGAACATCGGTACGCGTACCTGCACCCGCGACGTCGGAGCCGACCCGCAGGAGCTCTACCTCGAGCAGGGCGTGCAGAAGTACTGGTCGTCGGACAAGTGCAGCCCGACCAAGGGCAGCGACGTGGCCACGTTCGCACCGGGCGCTGAGAAGACCTTCAACGTGACCTGGAACGGCCGGCAGTCCTCGGCGTGCAGCGGCGCGGCTCCGGCCGGCCCCGCGCCGGCCGCCGGGGAATACCAGCTGCGCGGCCGGCTCGACGGGATCATCAGTGCCCCGCCGGTCGTCGTGACGATCACGTCCTGACGATTGGTCGCCGCACTCGAGCTCTATCTGGACGTCGACGCGACGCGGCGGGTCCGGACGCTGTGGCGCGCCCTCGAGGCCGAGGGCATCCCGAGCCTCGGGGAGCTGCATCAGAAACACCGGCCGCACGTCTCGCTCGCGGCCGCCAGGACCATTGATCCGTACGCGGCGGCAGCGGCCCTGAAAGGGCTGGAGGTCGGCCGCGGGCTGACCCTGCGGATGGACTTCGTGGGGCAGTTCGTCGGCCGGGTGCTGTGGCTCGGGGTGACCGCGACCGCGGAGCTGCTGGAGCATCACCGGCTGGTGCACGAGCGGCTGGCGGCCGGCGGGGTCGAGCTGTGGGAGCACTATCAGCCGGGGCGGTGGGTGCCGCACTGCACGATCTCGATGCGGGTGCCGAACCCGATGATGGCGCCGGCTATTCGCCGTTGTCTGGAGATTCTCCCGCTTACCGCGACGGTGACCGGTGCGGCGATTGCCGATCATGTGAACGGGATCGCGCAGCCGGTTTGAGGGCGGCTCTCTGCCGGATTTATTGGTATTTAGTGGTGGGGCTTTCTGGCCGTGTGGGCGGTTTGAAAGTAATTGGCAACGTTAATAGCGCTGATCATTTACGAATCGTCGTTCGCCGGCTGGCGCTCAGGGTTGCCTCGAGAGCTTTGAGGCAAACCTGAGCACCAGCCGAATTAGCGAGTCGCGCAGCGGCCAGGTGTTGCCGGGGCCTTGCGTGCAAGTCGCGCACGGCCTCCGGCTGGCGCTCAGGGGTGCCTCCAGGGCGCTGAGGCACCCCTGAGCACCAGCCGGCGTCGTGAGGCGCGCTGCGGCCTCTCGGGTGCGGGCCGTGCGCTGGACGCGCGGATGCGGAGGCCGTCCCACGGCCTCCGCATCACGTGGAACTGATCAGGCGGTGGGGCGGCTCTTGCGGACCTGGCGGCTGATCGCGACCATCCCGCCGCCGACGAGCAGGAAGCCGAGCGCGTAGAGGGCCAGCCCGGCCGGGTTGGAGCCGGTCAGCGGCAGGGACGCGTCCGGGGTGCCGGTGGTCGTGGTGGCACTCGGCGTGGTGCCGGTGCTACCGGTGCTCTCCGAGGCGGACGGCGACACCGGCGCGGACTGCGTGACCGACGACGACGGCGTGACCGACGACGGCGTCACCGAGGCAGACGGGGTGACCGAGGCCGACGCTGAGGGCGTGACCGACGGGCACGGGGAGCTCGGGGTGGTGGTCGGAGCCGTCGTCGGCGGCACCGGCGGCGTGTCGCAGCCGGCCGGCTTGGACCAGGTGCCGGTGCTGGTGTGGAAGCTGTTGTCCCGGATCGTCACCGGCTTCCCGGCGTCCGCGGTGCGCTCGACGGACTGGCCGGGCCGGACCCGGATCCGCTTGCCGTCCACCACGAAGACCGCGTCCACTGTCGCGTCCGCGCCGTTCGCCAGCCGGATGTGCAGCTCGCCCTCGCAGTCACTGCCGAAGGTCACCGCCGGGCGGGGCGCGCAGACCCCGTCGCCACCGTTGTACCAGGCGCTGCCGCCACTGGACCGGCTGCCGGGGCCGGCCGACGAGCCGAGCTTGGTGTTGCCGTAGGCCGTCCCACTGCCGGTGATCTCGTCGAGCACCGCGGAGCCGAAGATCGTGTCGACCTGGGTGAAGCAGCCGGGCACCCGGACGTCGAGCGAGACGCTGCGGTGGCCGGCGTCGACCCGGGCGGTCTCGGTGTCGTAGACGAACTGCGGCACCGCGTACGTCTTCTTCGGCGCCGTGTACGACACCAGCGAGAAGTCCTGAGTCTCGCCCGCGCAGAGCGGCTTCACCGCGGTGATCGTCGCGGTGCCGGCCGGGCCGTCGAAGGTGTGCCGATACGTGGCGTCCGCGGCGCTGACACACGACTCGCCGGTCCCGCCGGCGTAGGCGGCCGGTGCGATGCCGGCGAGGGCGGTGGTGGCGATGGCAGCGCCACCGAGAATGAGCATGAACCGGCGCAAGGCAGTGGCCCCCAACTGAAGAGTGGGTCGGGGGCGGTCTCACCACTGACTCCCCGGGCCGCCAAGCGGTGACCGATTTGACGCTCGGCCCGGATCCATCTCCCCAATATCTGGGTGCTCGCGACGAAGGTGTCCGCGGCGATCACCAGGTTAGGGGCCGTCCGGCTGCGGCGGAAGGGGCTGTAACGGTGAGTAGTGTCGACCGTCGGGAAAATGCGCCTGCTTTGTCCCGTGTGTGGCATCTATCCGGCATCAAGTCCGAAAAATTGATGGCAGAATTCACCTCAACGAGTCGGCAATGACGCAGAGTCATGCCGACTGCGGTCAGACGTAACGCTCGAGGATCGACGCCTCGGCCAGCCGGGACAGCCCCTCCCGGACGCCACGCGCCCGGGCGTCCCCGACACCCTCGACGGCTTGCAGGTCTTCCACCGTCGCGCCGAGCAGCCGCTGCAGGCTCCCGAAGTGATCGACCAGCCGGTCCACGATCTGGGCCGGCAGCCGTGGCACCTTGGCCAGCAGCCGGAACCCGCGCGGTGACACCGCCGAGTCGAGCGCGTCGGAGGCGCCCTGATATCCGATCGCCTTGGCCACCGCGATCAGGTCGATCATCTCGGTCGCGGTGAGCAGGTCCAGCTCGACCAGGGCCTCGTCCAGCGTGCGGGCCTTGCGGCCGGTCGGCAGATAGTCCCGGATGACCAGGGTCCGGTCCGAGTCGACGCCGACCATCAGCTCGTCGAGCTGCAGGGCGAGCAGCCGGCCGTCGGTGCCCAGCTCGACCACATACCCCGAGATCTCGTCGGCGATCCGGCGGACCATCTCCAGTCGCTGGACCACCGCGACCGCGTCGCGGACGGTGACCAGGTCCTCGATCTCCAGGGCGGAGAGTGTGCCGGACACCTCGTCGAGCCGGGCCTTGTAGCGCTCCAGGGTGGCCAGTGCCTGATTGGCCCGGGACAGGATGGCGGCCGAGTCGTCCAGGACGTGGCGCTGACCGTTCACATACAGCCCGATGATGTGCATCGACTGGCTCACCGAGATGACCGGGTAGCTGGACTGCTTGGCCACCCGCTCGGCGGTGCGGTGCCGGGTGCCGGACTCCTCGGACGGGATGGACGGGTCGGGCATCAGGTGCACGGCCGCCCGGACGATCCGGGTGCCGTCGCTGGAGAGCACCACGGCGCCGTCCATCTTGCACAGCTCGCGCAGCCGGGTGGCGGAGAACTCCACATCGAGCGGGAAGCCGCCGGTGCAGATCTGCTCGACGACCGCGTCATAACCCAGCACGATCAGCGCGCCGGTGCGGCCACGAAGGATCCGCTCCAGCCCGTCGCGCAGGGCGGTGCCGGGCGCCATCAGGGCGAGGTTGGCCCGGATCGGATCACTGGCGCCCCCGGTGAGGCCGACGCCGGTCAACGGGGCCACCGCACGGTGGCCCGCGCCGTTGACGCCGGGGCGCGGCGTTGAACTGGCTGCGGACTTGGAACCATCGCGGTCGAGCGGCACCGGTACAGTCTACGAACCTTCCTCCCGGGCAACGAGGCATGGTTCGATGAATGCTCCGTAGCGTGATGATTCGTCACTCTGGGTCACCTCGTGCTGTGGCTGGCTGAAGCCTTGGCCGCGTTCTGCAGCGCCGACCGCAGGTCACTGACCTCGATCACCCGCATGCCCTTGGGCGCGCCGCCCTCGGCGCCGTCACCGCAACCCGGCGGCACCAGGGCCACCTTGAAACCTAGCCGGGCCGCCTCGGCCAGCCGTCGGCCGACCGCGCCCACCCGGCGGATCTCGCCGGTCAGCCCGACCTCGCCGATCGCCACCAGGGTCGGCGCCATCGCCAGGTCGAGCCCACCGGACGCGACCGCGAGGGCCATCGCCAGGTCTGCGGACGGCTCGGTCAGCCGGATGCCGCCGACGGTGGCCGCGAACACCTCACGGTTGTAGAGCTTGAGCTGCTTGGTGCGCCGCTCCAGCACCGCCAGGACCATGGCCAGCCGTGCGCTGTCCAGCCCGGACACCGTGCGCCGGGGCGAGCCCTGCACCTCGGCGCCGATCAGCGCCTGCACCTCGGTGACCAGCGCCCGCCGGCCCTCCATCGCGACCGTGACGCAGGTGCCCGGCACCGGCTCCTGATAGCGGGTGAGGAACAGCCCGGACGGGTCGGGCAGGCTGGTGATGCCGCCCTCGTGCATCTCGAAGCAGCCCACCTCGTCGGCCGCGCCGAACCGGTTCTTCACCCCGCGGACCAGGCGCAGCGAGGAGTGCTTGTCGCCCTCGAAGTGCAGCACCACGTCGACCAGATGCTCCAGCACGCGCGGGCCGGCCACCTGACCGTCCTTCGTGACGTGGCCGACCAGGACGACGGCGAGGCCGCGCTCCTTGGCGATCGCGACGAGCGTGGCGGTCACCGCGCGGACCTGGGTCACCCCGCCCGGGACGCCCTCGGTGCCGGGCGCCGACACGGTCTGCACCGAGTCGAGCACCAGCAGGCCGGGTTTGACCGCGTCGAGGTGGCCGATCACCGTACCCAAGTCGTTTTCGGCGGCGAGGTAGAGGCGCTCGTGCAAGGCGCCGAGCCGCTCGGCCCGCAGCCGGACCTGGCTCACCGACTCCTCGCCGCTGACCACCAGCGAGGGGGTGCCGGCGCCGCTGGCCCACTGCTGGGCGACGTCGAGCAGCAGGGTCGACTTGCCGACGCCGGGCTCACCGGCGAGCAGGACCACCGCGCCGGGCACCAGACCACCGCCGAGCACCCGGTCGAGCTCGCTGACACCGGTCGGCACGGCTTTTGCCGGGGCGGCGCTGATCTGTGAGATCGGTCGGGCCGGCTCGGACGGCATCCGGGAGCTGACCACCCGGCCGGTAGCGCCGACGGTGACCGTGGACTCGATGATCGAGCCCCACTCACCGCACTCCGAGCAGCGGCCCAGCCATTTGGGTGGCTGGTGGCCGCAGGCGTCGCAGACGTAGGCCGGCCGGGCTGCTTTGGCACTGGTGCGTGTGGTCACCCGGCCAAGTTAGCCGCCCGGTACGACACAACGTCACTCGTGCTCGGTGTTCTCACCCTCAGCGGCGGGCCCACGGGAGGCCGGGGTGCCCGGAACCGCGACCGGCGCCTGGATGGTCAGGTCGGCCGCGCCGTTGCTGAACGAGAAGACCAGGTTGACCTTCTCACCCGGCTTGAGGTCGTCGCTCAGCTTGATCAGCTGCAGCTTGGCGGCATCATCGGGCTGGTACACCGCGGAGCCGAGCGGAGCGATCTTGATCTGCGCGGCGGTGACCGTCGGCGTCGGCGTGCTGGTGGGCAGCGCCGGAGCGGACGGCTCGAGCGAAGCGGAGACCGAGGCGGAGGTCGAGACGGCCGGCGCGCTGACCGGCGGAGCCTCGGTCACGAAGCCGACCTGAGCCGCCGAGACGACCTGCGGCTGCTTGATCGCGGCGCTCGTGATCGAGACCGTGACCTCTTTCTCGGTCTGGTTGAACAGGCTCAGCTCGAGCGGCGCGTTGGCCCCGCTCTTGTAGCCGGCGATGCCGTTGTACTCCACCTGGGCGTTGCGCACGAACACGCTGCCATCGGCGGATTCCGCGTTCACCCCGGCAATCGGCGTGTTAAGGATGGCGGTCTCGGCGACCTGGCCGGCCGAACAACCGGCCAGCGCGATGATCCCGGTCGTGGCGACACCCGCGACCAGGGCGGCGCGACGGGTTCCCAGCGAGCGCATCACGATCCTCCAAATAGCGACACCAAGGTGTGAGATCAGCCTAGTGGGCGGCAAACGGCCGTGTGCGCCGACCCATCCATCCGGTCCCGCCGTTCGCCGGGGTTCACACCACCGGCCCGCTGAAGATCAGCAGGAGGACGTCGATCAGCGCCACCACCAGCACCGCACGGAACAACGCGACCGGGCGGCCCCGGGCGCGCCGAGCCGCGTACCAACCGATCGGCAGGACCAGGGCGGCGGCCGCGGCGCCCGCCCACCCGGACCACGACGGCGCTCCGGGCGGTCCGAAGACCAGCGTGCCGGTCGCGGCCAGCAACAGGACGGCGGCGGCCAGCCGGGAGGCGCCCGCGCCGATCCGGTGCGGCAGGCCGCGGATCCCGGTCGCCGCGTCGTCGTCCAGGTCGGGCAGCACGTTGGCGAAGTGCGCTCCGGCGCCGAGCAGCGCGGCCGCCGCGACCAGCCAGGCCGGCGGCGCGGGATGCCCGGGCAGCGCGACCACCACGAACGCCGGCAACAGTCCGAAAGCCACCAGGTAGGGCAGCACCGAGAGGGCCGTCGACTTCAGCGGCCAGTCGTAGAGCAGGCCGACGACCGCGGCGACGGCGATGGTCTCGGCCGGCAGCGCGCCGAGCGGCAGTGCCACCACCGGCGCGGCCACGGCCGCGATCAAACCCGAGATTCCCACGGTACGACCGGACACCGCGCCACTCGCGATCGGCTTGTCGAGCCTTCCGGTACGACGGTCCCGGTCGGCGTCCAGCCAGTCGTTGACCCAGCCGACCGCGAGCTGGGTGGCGGCCACCGCCAGACCCACGCAGAGCAGCCGCCATCCGCGGTGCCCGGCGCCGAAGGCGAGCAGCGTCATCGCCGCGGTGACGGCCGCGCCGGGTTCCGGGTGCGACGAGCGCAGCAGGGCGAGCGCACGGGACATGCCCTGCAGTCTGCGGGTGACCGGGCTTTCGTGCCACGGGGTGCACCCGGTGATCGTCCGGTTTCGCACAGCCAGGCGCTCTCCGGTGGTGGTCGCGCGCCAACCGTGTCAGTCTCGATCACATGCTGTCGATGCGGCGTAACGATCCGTGCCAGTACGACGACCTGGCCGGCGAGTGGTGGCGTCCCGGCGGCGGGTTCGAGCTGCTGCACTGGCTCGCCGCCGCCCGGGCCGAGCTGATCCCGCCCTCCGCCGCGCCGGGCCGGGTCCTGCTGGACGCCGGGTGCGGCGGTGGCCTGCTCGCCCCGCACGTGCGGCACCTGGGCTATCGGCACGTCGGCGTCGACCTGCGCCGGTCCGGGCTGGTCCTGGCCGGTGAACGGGGGGTGCTGCCGGTGGTGGCGGACGTGTCGGTGCTGCCATTCGCCGACGGCATCGCCGACGTGGTGGTGGCCGGCGAGATCCTGGAGCACGTCACCGACCTGAGCGGCACGGTGGCCGAGCTGTGCCGGGTTCTCCGGCCCGGCGGTCTCGTCGTGCTGGACACCGTGAACGACACGGCGCTCAGCCGGTTCATCACGGTGACCCTTGGCGAGTGGTCCGGGGTGGCGCCGGTCGGGTTGCACGACCCGGCGCTGTTCGTGACGCCTCGCCGGCTGCGGGCGGAGTTCGCGCGGCACGGGGTGCGGCTGGCGGTGCGGGGGCTGCGGCCGAGCGCCGGCGGGTTGGTGCGGTGGCTTGCCCTACGACGTACGCCGAACGGCCGCCCTCTCGGCCGGATGGTGACCACCTTCTCCACCGCGGTCCTCTACCAGGGTGTCGGACGCAAGGCCGCCGCTCGCCTCGCTCCGCTCGCCTCGCGTGCACAGTGGTAGGTGACGGCGTGCCGGCGGCGGTGATCACCGGGCTGGGTGTGGCGCTGCCGCCGTCCGCGGTGCAGGACGACCTGTGGGAGGGGTTCTTCGCGCAGCACTACGCGGGCGGCCGCTCCGGGCTGGCCCGGCGGATCTTCGCGAACTCCGGGGTGATCACCCGCCAGGCAGCGGTGAGCCCGCTGCTCGAGGACGTGTCCGGCTGGTCCACCGAGCGCCGGATGCGCCGGTACCAGGACGAGGCGGTGCCGCTGGGCCGCGCCGCCGCCGAGCGGGCGCTGGCCGACGCCGGACGCGCCGCGTCCGACTTGGGACTTTTCGCGGTCTGCTCGTGCACCGGCTACGCCACGCCCGGGTTGGACATCCTGCTCGCCCGGGATCTGGGCATGTCACCGAACGTACAACGGCTCTTCGTCGGGCACATGGGCTGTTACGCCGCGTTGCCGGGGTTGGGTGCGGTGAGTGACTTCGTGGTCGCCCGGGGACGCCCGGCGCTGCTGCTCTGCACCGAGCTGACCAGCCTGCACATGCAGCCGGCCGGTACCGGCGCCGCGGACGTGCAGCAGATCGTCTCGCACGCGCTGTTCTCCGACGCGGCGGCCGCGGCAGTGCTCACGCCAGGACCGGGACCCGGCGCCGGATACGCCGTACGAGAGGTCGCCGCGGTCACCGACACCACCACGGCCGGGCACATGACCTGGGAAGTCACCGACCTGGGCTTCCGGATGGGGCTGTCGCCGGAGGTGCCCGCGGTGCTCTCCGTACACGTGCGCCGGCTGGTCGAGGACCTGCTCGGACGGCACGGGCTGACCATCGGGGAGGTGGACGGCTGGGCGGTGCACCCGGGCGGGCCGAAGATCCTCGACGTCGTACAGGAGCACCTGGGGCTTGACGACGAGGCGTTGGCGGCGTCACGGGGTGTGCTCTCGGCGTACGGAAATTGTTCGTCACCCACAGTGCTCCTGGTGGTGGACGCGCTGCGTCGTAGGCCGCAGCCGCCGCGCCGGATCGTCATGCTCGCGTTCGGCCCCGGACTGACGCTCTACGGCGCGCTGCTCGAGTTCTCTACAGTCGCAGCGTGAGCGGCGAACGGGGACGCGGCGTGATCCTGCATGGCCTGGCGGTCCTGCTGGTCGTCGCGGGCGGGATCTGGTGGTGGCGTGCGGAACCCGCCGTGGAGTCCGACCCGCGGCTGCTGACCTGGCGGCTCGCCGCCGAGCAACTGCTCCCGGAAACCGAGGACCAGGAGAAGTCGGACACCCTGGCGCTGGCCGCGGAGGGCGAGTACGACGAGGTCGCCGCGCTGGACGGCGGCGCGTTCCTGGTCTCGGTGGTGTGCGCCGGACCGGACGACAGCCGGGTCCGGGTCAGCCTCGGGGATGACGACTCGGGGCGCGGGCTGCGGTGCTCGGGTTCGCGGACGCCGGAGGTGTTCAGCGTCGGGGTGGGTACCGAGCTGCATCTGCGGGTGGTGGTCGAACAGGTCGGCCCGGTCATCTTCCGCTACACGCTGCAGCGCAACGAGATCGGCTGACCCGCCTGCCTCGCCTGCCGCCGCTGCCTCGACTGCTGCGGATGCCTGGCTTGCCGCCGCTGTTTCGCCTGCTGCGGATGCCTCGCTTGCCGTGGCTGCTTCGTTTGGCCGCGATCTTGGCGACTTCGGGTCGACGTGAGGACGCAAGTCGTCAAGATCGGGCTGGGTCAGAGGCGGGCGAGGTCGGGCTGGATCGTGGTGACCGAGAGGACGTGCGTGAAGGTGCGCAGGATGCGACCGGTCCCGTTGACCAGGATGGCGGCGCCGGTGCCGTCCTGCGCCGTCAGATGCAGGTGGTCGCGCAGGGCGCCCGCCGGATCCTGCAGATAGCGCACGTTCTTGCCGTCGGATCTGGGTGCCTGCGCGGTGGTGAGCCGAGTCTGCGAGGCCGCGATCGACGGCACCGTGGTCGACACGACGACCACCGCGATGTCGGCTCGGACCACGGCGATCGTGTCGGCGACCAGCCCCTCGCAGTCGCAGCCGTCCGTGATGATGACTACCACGGGTAATTGCCCGAGCAGCGGCACCGTCCGCCCGTCGGCGGCGACCAGCTCGAGCGCGGGCAGCTTGTCGGTGGGGGCCGCGGTGGCCGCGGAGGTGCGCTGAGAGGACGGCTGGCGCCCCGGCCCGGGCCACGCCGACGCGAACAGGCTGGCCACGGTAACCATGATTGCCATCGAGATGATCAGGACCGGCGCACGCAGCATCAGGGTGCCCGCCTTGCGCAGCCGGCGCACCGCGGGCCGGCGCGCGAACCGCTGCCAGCCGTTGGGCGGCGGAGCCAGGTGCAACTCCGCGCGCACGGCTTCGACCTCGTCAGACAGCTCGGACAGATCGTCCGGGATGACGATGACGCCCCACTCCTCAGGGAGGTCGGGCAATTCGTCCGACGACCCGCCGTCGGGCGGCCAGCCGCCGTTGTCGCTCGCGCCTGCCATGACTCAACCTCCCCCCTGGCCGACCAGATCGTGCTTCGGTCGGGGAACTTCCGTTCAGCGTCTCGCACGCTACGCCGCATCGCCAGTGCTGGGGCAGTGTGGACCTCAGCGATACGCTTGATCTCGCAAAGCCATCAGGTCCGGAATTTCCGACTCAGTGGTTCGACTCGTGACGTCCTGGTCACTTTGTGTTACTAAGGCAGCTTCCCGCCCTGGTGTCAAGCGGTAGAAAGCCCCGTCACAGGGCCTCTGAGCTGCACTAACAGTGACCGTCAGGGCGAGACACCGTCGCCTGAGCGTGTTACCCTAGACACAGCGAAAGGGGTTTCGAACCTATGGTTTTCAGTGTCGGCGAGACCGTTGTTTACCCCCACCACGGGGCCGCACTCATCGAGGCAATCGAGACTAGGGTCATCAAGGGCGTTGAAAGGCAGTATCTCGTTCTGCGTGTCGCCCAGGGCGATCTGACGGTTCGGGTGCCCGCTGAGAATGCCGAAGAAGTCGGCGTGCGCGAAGTGGTCGGCGAGGAAGGCCTGGGCAAGGTCTTCGATGTCCTCCGTGCCCCGCACACCGAGGAACCGACCAACTGGTCGCGGCGCTACAAGGCCAACCTGGAGAAGCTCGCCTCCGGTAACCCGCTCAAGGTCGCCGAGGTTGTTCGTGACCTCTGGCGTCGCGAGCGCGAGCGCGGTCTGTCGGCCGGCGAGAAGCGCATGCTCGCCAAGGCCCGCGACATCCTGGTCGGCGAGGTGGCACTTGCTGAGAAGAGCACCAAGGACGAGGCTGAGGTCCTGCTCGACAAGGTCCTCACCGAGGCCTGATCCAGCGACGCATCCCTCACAGCACGTGAAAAACGACGACCGCGACGTGACCGCGCAGCTTAATGCTCGCGGTGACGTCGCGGTCGTCGTTCCTGCTGCTGGTGCCGGTCTCCGGCTCGGTCCGGGCGGCCCGAAGGCGCTGCGTCTGCTCGACGGCGAGCCGTTGCTCGTGCACACCGTGCGCCGGCTCGCCGCGGCACCCTCGGTCCGGATGATCGTCATCGCCGCTCCGCCCGCCGATGTCGAGGCGGTGCACTCCCTGCTCAGCCCGGTTGCTCCGGTCACCGTGGTGGCGGGTGGCGCCGAACGGCAGGAGTCGGTGGCCGCGGCACTCGCCGTGGTGCCCGACGAGGTCGCGATCGTGCTGGTCCACGACGCGGCTCGTTGCCTCACCCCGCCCTCGGTGGTCGAACGGGTGGCCGCGGCCGTCCGGGCCGGCGCCGACGCGGTGATCCCGGTCCTCCCGGTCGTCGACACGATCAAAGAAGTCGCGCCCGACGACACGGTGCTGGGCACCGTCGACCGCTCGGTGCTCCGGGCGGTGCAGACCCCGCAGGGCTTCCGCGCTTCGGTGCTGCGCGCCGCGCACGCCGCTGCCGCCGACGCACACACCGACGACGCCGGCGCCGTCGAAAAACTCGGCATCCCGGTCCACTGCGTCCCCGGCTCCGATCTGGCCCTGAAGATCACCCGCCCGATCGACCTGGCCCTCGCCACCCACCTGCTCACCCTCCCCGACCCGGACGCCTGACCCCGCGCGCCGCGCGCCCGGCAACCGCACGTTGCACGCCGACCCCGGACCCCGCGCCGTGCGCCCGGCAACCGCGCGTTGCACGCGGACCCCGGACCCCGCGCCGCGTGTCCGGCAACCGCGCGTTGCACGCTGGCCCCGGGCCCTGCTGGCGTTGACGGTCGCCTCAAGAAACCCGGGACAGCCATCACCGCCAGCCGGATGCCGCCAGCCGGAGGCCGGACATCGCCAGCTGGTGCTGGCGGCTGTCTTGGCGGCGGGGAGGCAGCCGCCAGCGCCAGCCGGGGCCTGGTGGCGCGTTGCTTCCGGGGGTGTACCGGTGTAGCGCGGCGGGCAGCCACGCGCGGTGAGCGACGCGCCTCCCGCATCTCGGCTGGTCCTCAGGGGTGTCTTGAAGCCTCGGAGGCACCTCCCAGAACCAGCTGGGGTTGGGCGTGCTGCAGCCTGCGCGGTGGCGCGGTGAGCGGCCGTGGACCGTGAACGGACCATGTTGGTTGGTGACGAATGCCTTCACCAGCGCGAATGCGGTTGTGGTCGTCTCACGAGGTGGTTTGGGCCTTACGTGCAGAGGGTTCCAGTGGCCGCGGGCGAAGTCGTCGTGCTGCTCGAGTAGGTGGGGGCTGGTCGTCTCGGCCGTCGCAGGGGCGATGTGGGGACGCGATGCCCGTTCGCGGACGTCTGCCGCCCCCAGGTGGGCGATGGGAGTCCGCAGAACCCGATCGCGTGCCGCCGTCGTCCCACCAGCACGCGATGAGAGTCCGCAGAACCCGATCGCGTGGTGCCCCGTCGCCTCGCCAGCACCGATCGCGGGCCTCACCACCTCACCGGCGGCAAACGCGGAGGCTGAACGAGCGCCCACGCACGGTGGTGAACGTGGAGCGGGACGGGACCTCGGATGGGCTGGCGGGGTGGGTGGTTAGGGTGGCTGGGTGATCATTCCGCGGGTGGGTGTTGGCACTGACGTGCACGCTTTTGATGCTGAGCGGCCCTGCTGGGTGGCCGGTTTGGAGTGGCCCGGTGAGCCGGGACTCGCTGGGCACTCGGATGCGGATGTGGTGGCGCATGCTGCCTGTGACGCCCTTCTTTCCGCGGCCGGGCTCGGTGACCTGGGCAGCAACTTCGGGACCAGCCGGCCGGAGTGGGCCGGGGCGGCCGGGGTGACGCTGCTGGGTGAGGCGGCTCGGCTGGTGCGTGCCGCTGGGTACGCGATCGGGAACGTCTCGGTGCAGGTGGTGGGGAACCGGCCGAAGGTCGGCAAACGGCGGGCGGAGGCGGAGAAGGTGCTGTCCGCCGCGATCGGCGCGCCGGTCACAGTCTCCGGGACCACCGCCGACGGGCTGGGACTCACCGGGCGGGGCGAGGGACTGGCCGGCATCGCGGTGGCACTGATCTACAACGAGGCCCCAGCAGCCAACTAGCTGCGGCGATGCCGGGGAGCGAGGCCTGCCACCTGGTTGCCGCGATGGCTGGTGGCAAGGGGCGCTGTCTGACTGCGGTGATGGCTGGTGGCGAGGCTTGACCTCGTCGGTGGGCTCTGGCGCAAGTATGGGAACGGGGCCTGGACCAGGGACGGTCCGGAAGTGGTGCGGGTGGGGCTGGCTGACCCCGGTCCATGTGATTTACAGCTAGACCGCCTACGCTCCGACTGTGCCCGCCCCTATGGAGTCCGACACCACGCCGGAGGAACACCGCCAGCGTGCGCTCTTGCTCGCCGACCTCGGACGTTACGACGAGGCCACCGAGGAGATCGCGGCCGGGCTGAGTGCCGCGCCCGACGAGTCCGCTCTGCTGGCCACGCTGGCCCGCATCCACCTGGCCGCCGAGCAGCCGGTCGAGGCGCTGGCCGCCGCCGATCGTGCCGCCGGTGCGGAACCGGGGACGCTGCCCGCTCTCGTGGTGCGGGCGATGGCGCTCACCGACAGCAGGCGGTTCGGCGAGGCGGCGGGGATCGCCGGCGAGATCCTGCGGACGTGGCCTGAGGATGCGTACGCGCAAAGGACCGGCGCCGCGCTGCTCAGTGAGTCGCGCAACGGTCAGGAGGCGCTGAACGCCGCGTGGAACGGCGTCCGGGTGGCGCCGACCGAGGCCGAGGCGCACCTGGTGCTGGCCGTGGTCGCGGCCCGGCTGCGGTTGTTCGACCTGGCGCAGCGGGCGTACGCGGAGGCGCTCGACCTGGACTCGGCGATCGGTGACGCCGGGCTGGACGTGGGTGTGGTCCGGTTGGAGCGCCGCCGCTGGGCCCGGGCGCTGGAGGAACTGGCCGAGGAGGCGTCGCTGGGTGCCGCCCCGCCGCCGGACGCGTCGGCGCCCGAGGGCTATCCGGTCGAGCAGACGGCCAAGCCGGCCCCGCCGAAGTGGTCGGAGCCACCGGCGGTCAGCCGCCCGCGCAAGCCGGTGCTGGACGTCTCCGCGGCCTCGGGTGACGCGGTGCTCGAGACGATTCGGTACGGCGCCAACGGCACCCTGGTGGCCGCCGTGATCACCGCCTCGATGACGCTGGTCAGCACGGGTATCTCGCGGGTCTGGGCGGGGCTGATCGGCGTGCTGGTCTTCGTCGCCGTGGTGCTCTGGTTCCGCAGCCGGCTGTCCGAGCCGGTCGGCCGGGTGCTGTCCCGGCTGCGGTCCGGGGATCGGTGGCTGGCCGCCGCGCTGTACCTGACGTTCGCCGCGCCGCTGTTCCTGGTGGCGTATGCCGCGGTCGGTGGCCTGCCCACGCTGCTGGCCTGCATGGCCCTGGCCGCGATAGCCGAAGCCGTGGTGTTGATCGGCCGCCGCTGACCGGCGCAAGAGAAAGCCACCCGCACGCGGAGGCCGGGCCGCGGGAAAAGCACGCTAAGGGCCAGGCCGCAGGAGAAGCACGAGAAGGCCGGGACGCAAGGCACAACACGGGAAACGCGGGCCGTGAGGGAAAGCCGAGCCGGAGTGTTGTCCGGTTCACGTATGGTCCGTTAGGTTCGAAATCGTGGCGACGCTGGTGCCTCCGCTGTATGCCGGGATCGTCGATGACGCGTCCCTGCTACCACCAAGCCCGACCGGCCTCGCCGACGCCGAGGCGAAGTTCCGCGAGCACGCCGGGGCGTGGTATGCGGGCCTGATCGGCGCTCTGCTGGTCCCGGCCTCGCTGGTCGGCTCCGAACCGCTGCCCGGGCTGGCCGCCGGCCTGATCGCCGACCTGCCGATCGGGGTGCTGCCGGCGACCGTGGAGAAGCTGCGGGCCGCGGGCATGGTGATCAAGCACGTCGAGGCCGCGGTGGCCCGCCGCGGCGAGGACCCCCAGCCCGGCCTGGCCAGGCTGCAAGCCTTCGCCGCCGAAGAAGCCGCCCGAGAAGCTGCCGGACAAGCCGCTGACGAGGCCGCCGGACACGCCGCTGACGAGGCAGCTGCCCACAAAGGCATAAGGATCTGGGCCGAGATCCCGCTCAGCTGGGGGCTGCTCGGCGCCCTTGACACCGTCGCCGAGGCCCGTGCCGCCGGCCTGTCGATCGGCCCCAAGTTCCGGGTCGGCGGGCTGGCCGCCGAGCTGTTCCCGACCCCGGTCGAGCTGGCCGCCGTGATCTGCGCGTGCCGCGACCGGGAGCTGCCCTTCAAGCTGGCCGCCGGGCTGCGGCACGCCACCCGGCACACCGACCCGGAGACGGGGTTCACCCACCATGGATTCCTCAACGTTCTGGTCGCCACGCTCGTCGCGGTGGACGGCGGCGAGGTGGCCGACGTGGCCGAGGCGCTGGCCGCCACCCACCCGGTCCCGCTCGTCGAGCCGGTCCGGTCCCATCGGGACACGGTCCGGCCGCTGTTCGCCGGGTTCGGCGCGGCGAACGTGGTGGAGCCGCTCACCGAGTTGGTCCGCCTCGGACTGATCAACGGTGGGTACGAGTGATCGGGCTGGACTGAACCTGGAATACTTCCGGCCGTGACCCGGGTGCTGCTGCGAGCTTCAGCGGCAGCGCTCTTGCTGCTGTCCACGGTTCTAGTCGGTTGGCGGATCCTGCGCCCGGCCGAGGTGCTGGACACCACGACCGCGGCGTACCCGCTGGACGTGGTCACCGCGCCCGCCGTGACCGGGCGGATCCCGGTGGCGCCGCTGATCGTCGACGACCGGCTCCGGGTCTACGCCGCCAAGAACCAGGTGCGCGCCGACGAGCCGGTCTACGGCAAGGCCGTCTACACCACCCGCTGGTCGCTGCGCCGCTGGCCGGAGCAGCTGAGCGGGGTGGTGGCCGAGGGCACCACGGTGGTCAGCCGGTGGAACGACGGTCAGGTGATCGCGCTCGACGGTCGTACCGGAAAGGTCCTCTGGCGGGCGGACGGCCCGGACGCGCCGGATTTCGCCGGACACCGGACCGGCGCCGCGGTGGTCTGGAATCCGCCGGGTCTGCGGATCGCCGCCGGGATCGTCGCGGTCACCGAGGATCAAAACCTGCTGGGGTACGACCTGAGCACCGGCGCGCAGCGCTTCCGCGTGACGCTCCCGGCCGGCTGCGCTGACGCGTTCACCACCACCGGCGGCGCCTACGTCTGCGCGACCGGCGCCTATGACCTGGCCACCGGGCAGTCCGCGGCGAACTGGCCGGCCGGCCCGTTCACCCCGCTCGGCTGCCAGGTGGCGCACTCGAACTGTGCCGGCCTGCGGGACGCGGCCGGACAGGGCTGGCTGCTCGGGCCGGCCCCGCGCCGCGCGACCGCCCTGGACAGCCCGGACGCCACCGTCGCGGCCGGCCTGGTGGTGTCGGCCGGCACCGGCGCGGTGACCGCGTCGGCGGACGGGACCGCACCGGCGTGGAGCTGGGCCGGTCAGGCGCGGGTGCTGGGCGGCACGTCGACGACGGTGCTGCTGCTGACGCCGGAGCACTGGCTGGTCGGGCTGGACGTGCAGACCGGCGCCGAGCGGTTCCGGTACCACCTGGCGTTCGGCAAGGAGGACGACGAGTGGGACATCGGCGGCCTCATGATCGCGGAGCACTACATGGCGGTTGAGCGGCTGCGCAAGGACGGCCCGACCGACCCGGAGTCGCCGATCTACTACTACAGCACCGACACCGTGCTGATGGCCGCCTACTAGGCGTTCTCAGGCCAGCCGGGGCAGCAGGGCGGTCCAGGCCTCCTCGGCCGCGCCCGCGATCGGGCCGTCGTCGCCGAGCGCGGCCGGCACGATCGGTGGCGGCGTGTCGCGGTGGATCGACATGAGGCCGTCCCGGTACGCCGCGTCGATCTCGGCGGGGACCGTGGCCAGCAGGTCGGCACCGAGGCCCCCGAGCGCGACCAGGTCCGCGTCCAGCCCGTTGACCAGTCCGGCGATGCCCCGGCCCAGGGTCGCGGCGACCGCCCGGACCGCGTCGACCTCCGGCGGGTACGGCGGGGCGGCGGCCAGCGCCCGGGCCGCCGTGGTGATCACCCGTCGGGCGTACGTGATCGGGTCGACCGGGACCGGCTCGCCGAGTGACCGGGCCAGTGCGTGCCCGTCCACCGCGATGCCCCAGCAGCCGCGGGCGCCGCACGGGCAGCGGATCGCCGGGTCGCCGAACGGCATGTGCCCGAACTCGCCGGCCGCGCCCCGTGCGCCGATCACCGGGCGGCCGTCCTCCACCACGGCGCCGCCCAGGCCCGCCTCGATCTGCAGGTACAGCGCGACGGCCGCGCCGGTGGCGGCACCCCGGCGGGACTCGGCGGTGGCGGCCAGGGTGGCGTCGTTGCCGGCCACGAACACTTCGGCGTCCGGGCAGAGCGTGGTCAGGTCGACGTCGAGCCAGCCGGCCGTGGTGGCGTCCAGGCGCCGGTCGCGGGAGACCGTACCGGGAGCGGCGACGCCGATCGCGCGCGGACGTGATCCGTACCGAAGACGAAGTTCCTCGATCGCGGCCCGGACCGCGTCGCGGACCTCGGCCCAGGCGGCGCCGGCGTGCCCTCCGCCCAGCGCCGCGAGGCGAGCGCCGCCCAGCTCGACCGCCTCGACCCGCCAGGTCTCATGGGTGATCGCGACGGCCAGGGCGAGCGGGCCGGCCGGGTGCGGCAGCAGCACCGTGGTCGGCCGGCCCCGGCTGCCGCTCGGCGCGGCCGGGCCCTGCATCAGCAGCTCCGCCCGGCTCAGCTTGGTGACCAGCTCGGTGGCCGCGCCGGTGCCGATGCCGAGCAGCCGGGCGGCGTCGGCGCGGGTCACGCCGGGGCTCCGGTGCACCACCCGGAGCAGTTCGGTGGAGCGCGTCGTCACAGCCGATCCCCTTCTTTTACTCTTCAGTGAAGCTTATTGTGCGGGAGTGAGTTTCAACCGCCCCGCGCTGGTCGTTCTCGGAGCCTCCGCGTTCTTCTACGTCACTGCCGAAACCCTGCCAGTCGGCCTGCTGCCGCAGATCTCGGCCGGCCTGCACGTCACCGAGGCGCAGGTGGGCCTGCTGCTGACCAGCTATGCCGTGGTCGCCGCGCTGAGCACCATCCCGCTCACCGCGCTCACCATGCGGGTCCCCCGGCACACCCTGATCGCCGCCACGGTAGCGATTTTCGTCGTCTCGCAGGCGGCCGCGACGTTCGCGCCGACGTTCCTGGTCCTCGCGCTGTCCCGGCTGATCTGCGCGCTCGCGCACGGGGTGTTCTGGTCGGTGATCGGGCCGATCATCGCCCGGATGGCCCCGCCGGACCAGATCGGGCGGGCCACCGCGCTGACGTTCCTGGGCAACTCGCTGGCCATCGTGCTCGGCGTGCCGATCGGCACCGCGGTCGGGCAGTGGCTGGGCTGGCGCTTCGCGGTCGGGATGATGGCGGTCGGCGGGGCGGTCTGCGTGCTGCTGCTGCTCGCGGTGCTGCCGAAGCTGCCGCCGCTGCCCCGGGACATGGCGGCCGGCTCCGCGGAACGACTCCGCAACGCCGTGCTGATCCTGCGGGACGGCCGGGTGGCGCGGCTCTGCCTGCTGACCGCGGTGCTGGTGATCGGGCACTTCGCGGCGTACACCTACATCGCCCCGCTGGTCCGCCGGGACGCCGGGCTGGACGGCGCCGGGCTCAGCGTGCTGCTGCTCGGCTACGGCGCGGTCGGGTTGCTCACCACGTTCCTGGTCGGCCGCTACGTCGACCGGAACCCGGGCCAGCTGCTGCTGATCCTGCTGGGTGCCCAGGCGGTGTCGGTGGCGCTGCTCGCCCCGGTCCTCGGCACCGTGCCGACGATCCTGGCCGCGCTGGTCTGGGGCGGCGCGTTCACCGCGATCCCGGTCTTCCTCGGCGCGGCGCCGATGCGGGTCGCGCCGACCGCCCGGGACGCGGCGTCGGCGGTCTACGTGGTGGCGTTCCAGATCGGCATCGGTGGCGGGGCGTTCGTGGGGGAGCGCTTCGTGACGAACGGCCAGCTGGGTGCGTTGCCGCTGCTGGCAGCGTTGCTCGCGGTGGTGGCCGGGGTCCTGGTCTTCACGTCCCGGTCGGTCTTCCCGTTCCGGCTCAGCGCCGAGGATCACCACCGCACGTCCGCCGAGGCCGCCGCACCCCATTAACCCCCATTGGTACGAATAAGGAGCGCTCGTCCGTAGGCTACGAGCCACGTCCCGCCCGTGAGGCGACGCGAGACCGCGGCCCGCTCCGGACCGCGACGCGCCTCCCGGCGGTGTACGGCAACGCAGGACCGCGGCCACTCACGACCGCAGCGCGGCTCCAGGCTTTGGCTGGCTCTCAGGGGTGTCTCCGCGCTGCGGAGACACCCCTGAGGCCCAGCCGGGACCGTGAGCCGCGCCTGCGAGCGGGAGCGGCCACGGCCTCGCGCCGGGAGGCGCGTGGCGGTCCGGGCCGGACTGCGGTCTCGCGCGGCCTCACGGGCGGGACTCGGCTCGTAGCCTACGGACGAGCGCTCGGTATTCGTACCAAATAGGGTCTTTGTTGTGGTCTGGGGCGGAATCAGACCGTGAGGGCGGCTTCGGCGGCGGCCAGGAAGGCGTCGTTCTCCTCCGGGGTGCCGATCGTGACGCGGACGCCGTCCGGGTGGAAGCCGCGGACGATGACGCCGCGGGTCTCGCAGGCCGACGCGAACGACGCGGTGCGGTCGCCGATCGGCAGCCAGACGAAGTTGGCCTGGCTGTCCGGCACGTCGAAGGAGAGCTTGCGGAGCGCCTCGGTGACCCGCTCGCGTTCCGCGGTGACCAGGGCGCAGCGGCGGACCACCTCGGCCTCCTGGCGCAGCGCGGCGAGTGCCGCGGCCTGCGCGACCAGGCTGGTGGAGAACGGGGTGAGCACCTTGCGGATGGCCGCGGCCACCTCGGGCTGGGCGACCAGGTAACCCATCCGCATGCCGGCCAGGCCCCACGCCTTGCTCATGGTGCGCAGCACCACGACGTTGGCGCGGTCGCCGTAGGTGTCCAGGCCGTCCGGCACCTCCGGGTCGGTGACGAGTTCGCGGTACGCCTCGTCGAGCACCACCAGCACGTCCGACGGCACCGCGGCGAGGAACCGGTCGAGCTCCGGCTTGTGCAGCGCTGTCCCGGTCGGGTTGTTCGGGTTGCAGACGAAGATCAGGCGCGTCCGGTCGGTGATCGCCGCGGCCATCGCCGGGAGGTCGTGCCCGTGAGCCGGCGTGCTCGGCACCCGGACGCTGGTGGCGCCGGCCCCGGCCGCGATGATCGGGTACGCCTCGAACGACCGCCACGAGTAGAGCACCTCGTCACCGGGCAGGCAGGTCGCCTTGACCAGGATCTCGGCCAGCGCGACCGAGCCGCAGCCGGTGACCACCCGCTCGGCGGCCACCCCGAAACGCTCGGCGAGGGCGTCGCGCAGCGCGAGCACACCCATGTCCGGGTACCGGTGCATCTGCCGGGCGGCCTCGGTGACCGCCTCGACCACGCCGGGCAGCGGGCCGTACGGCACCTCGTTGCTGGCCAGCTTGATCGCCTCTTCGATGCCCAGGTCACGGGCCAGGTCGGCGACGTTGCGACCGGGTACGTACGCGGGCAGCGCGTCCAGGTCGGCGCGGGTCAGCCGGGTCATTCGGATCCTCCTGGGATGTCGCCGCGGGGCGCGGCCTCGACGGTCTGCTGAGCGCGCGGCGGCAGCGCGACGACGACGGTGCGAGCCGCCTTGTCGTGCCAGCCCTGCCGCAGGCGCGAATCGAACATGGGGGACACCAGGTACAGGAGCTGGGCCACGAACCCGACCAGGCACCACCAGAACAGTGTCCACATGCCGATCGGCGCCCACCGGGCGAAAGCGCGGCGGAACCCGATCGGTTCGGTGCTGTCCAGCCCGACCACCTTGATGCCCATGATCCGCTTGCCGAGGGTCTGGCCGCGGCTGCTGGTCGCCGGGGCCTCGTAGACCAGCCAGAGCAGGGTGGCGAGCAGGAAGATGGCCAGCTGGAGCGTCTGCATCTTGGCGGTCGGCTGGACCATGTCCGGCTTCATGTCCGCGAGGACCTGGTCGTAGTACGTGTTGAAGATCGGCCGGAAGTCCTGCCACCACTGGTAGGCGAACCAGCCGTTGACGACGACGTTGAGCACCAGCACGGCGAAGATGTCGATCAGCCGGGCGACCAGGCGCTGGCCCAGCCCGGCGAGCGGCAGACCGTGCGGGCGAGCCTCGGGTGTGGGGTAGAGGTAGGCGTGCGGCGGCTGCCACCCCGGCGGCGGCTGGGCGCCGGGCGGCAGCGGCTGCCAGCCCGGTGGCGGCTGGACCCCGGGCGGCGGCTGCCAGCCCGGCGGCGGGACCCAGCCGGGCGGCGGACCGTACCCGGGCGGCGGCCCGTAGCCAGGGGGCGGCCCGTAGCCAGGGGGCGGCCCGTAGCCAGGCGGCGGGCCTGGCTGCGGACCGTAACCGGGCGGCGGGCCGTAACTCGGCTGGCCCGGCGGACCCGGCTGCGGGGGAGCCGCGTAGGGCGCCGGCGCCACCTCGGGTGGGACGACCGCCTCGGGTTCCGCCTCGACCGCGGGTGGCCCGTCGGGCGGGACCGCGTCGGCCGGGATGGCCTTGCCCAGCCAGCCCTCACCGTCCCAGTAGCGCTGGGTGATGGGGTCGGCCGGGTCCTTGTACCAACCCGCGGGAAGGGAACTCATGCGCAAACCTTTACCACGTATGCCTGACGGTTCCCTGCGCGGTGGTGGCGTCACAGGTTGCCGCGCAGCTCCTGCTCCCGCTCGATGGCCTCGAAGAGCGCCTTGAAGTTGCCCTTGCCGAACCCGAGGGAGCCGTGCCGCTCGATCAACTCGAAGAATACGGTGGGCCGGTCCTGCACGGGCTTCGTGAAGATCTGCAGTAGGTATCCGTCCTCGTCCCGGTCGACCAGGATCTTGCGGCGCTTCAGCTCCTCGATCGGCGCGCGCACGTTGCCGATCCGGGCCCGCAGCTCCGGGTCGTCGTAGTACGAGTCCGGAGTGTCGAGGAACTCCACGCCGGCGCCGCGCATCGCGTCGACGGTGTTCAGGATGTCGTTGGTGGCCAGCGCGACGTGCTGGGCGCCGGGGCCGCCGTAGAACTCGAGGTACTCGTCGATCTGCGACTTGCGGGCCGAGACGGCCGGCTCGTTCAGCGGGAACTTGACCTTGCGGGTGCCGTCCGCGACGACCTTGGACATCAGTGCGGAGTAGTCGGTGGCGATGTCGTCCCCGATGAACTCGGCCATGTTGGTGAAGCCCATGACCCGGGCGTAGAACTCCACCCACTCGTCCATCTTGCCCAGCTCGACGTTGCCGACCACGTGGTCGACGGCCTGGAAGAAGCGCTTCGGCCGGACCGACACGATCGGCTCGCGGGCCACGAAGCCGGGCAGGAACGGGCCGTCGTAGCCGGAGCGGTCGATCAGGGTGTGCACGGTGTCGCCGTAGGTGGCGATCGACGCGAGCCGGACCGTGCCGTGCTCGTCCTTGAGGTCGTGCGGCTCGGTCACCCCGGTCGCGCCGGACTCGGTCGCGTGCAGGTACGCCGCGTCCACGTCCGGGACCTCGATGGCGATGTCCGAGATGCCGTCGCCGTGCTTGGTCACGTGCTCGGCGCCGGGCGCGCCGGCGTGCACCATGCCGGTCAGCACGAACCGGGCGCCGCCGCTGACCAGCACGTACTCGGCGTGGTCGCGGAAACCCTGCTCGGGACCGCGGTAGGCGACACACTTCATCCCGAACGCGGTGGAGTAGTAGTGCGCGGCCTGCCGGGCGTTCCCGACCAGGAAACGCAGGTGGTCG
Source organism: Actinoplanes awajinensis subsp. mycoplanecinus (assembly GCF_001509495.1). Lineage (NCBI taxonomy): Bacteria > Bacillati > Actinomycetota > Actinomycetes > Micromonosporales > Micromonosporaceae > Actinoplanes > Actinoplanes awajinensis. Next base: position 27,347 of record NZ_LLZH01000297.1, read on the forward strand.
ACCCCCTTGACGGGGAAGACATCGGCACGGCTCTTCTCGGGTTCCATCGCGTCCCTCCGGTTCACAGCGGCCGCCTCGTGAGCGGCACGTCCTGTGGCGAGGTTGACCCAGGTCACAGCGGTGGGCAAGAGTCGATCGAACAGCTGGTCAATCTGTGCAATAAGTAGAGGAGAGCCCGGGGATGACTGAGCAGACTGTCCAGCTCGACGAGCTCGACGCACGACTGATCGCGCTGCTGCACGACGAGCCGCGGATCGGGATGCTGGAGCTGTCCCGCCGGCTCGCGGTGGCCCGCGGCACGGTGCAGGCCCGGCTGGACAAGCTGACCGCCCGGGGCGCGATCCGGGGCTTCGGGCCGGAGGTGTCGCCGGCCGCGATCGGCTTCGGGGTGATGAGCTTCGTGACCCTGGAGATCAGCCAGCGGTACGGGCACGACGCGGTGACGAGCCACCTGGCCGAGATCCCCGAGGTCCTCGAGGCGCACACCACCACCGGCGGCGGCGACATCCTGTGCCGGATCGTGGCCCGCTCCAACGCCGACCTGCAGCGGGTGATCGACAAGATCGTCGGCTACGAGGGCATCCGGCGGGCGCACACGATCATCGCGCTGGCCGAGCTGATCCCGTACCGGACGGTTCCCCTGACTAAAGCGGCAACTCGGATATAAGCCCGCGACACGGGCTTTCTGCGCTCGCCTCGGAAGTGGATCAGGATCATTAATGTTCCGGCATGGCGTCCTCGGGCACGTGGAAGGGATTGACACTGGTCGCCGCCATCACGGTCACCGTGCTGGCCTCGACCGGAGTGTGGAATCCGTTCCCGCAGGTCTGGGACTGGATCAGCACGAGCGGGCCGGTGGCCCCGGGCACGCAGTGGCAGCAGCGGCTCGGCGGCACCCCGCAGAGCGTCTCGGTGGCCGGTGACGCCGTCGTCGTCGAGTACCGCACGTCGGTGGAGGCGTACAACCTGACCACGGCGGTGAAGCTGTGGAGCACCGACGCGGACTGGGCCGCGCTCGCCGGGCAGGGCGCCGACGCCGTGGTGGTCACCGGGCGGCTGCTGACCAAGGGTTATCAGGTGCTCGACCCGCGCTCCGGGACCGTACGCCGGGCGGACACCGAGGCCAGCGCGGTCTGGACGTACCAGAATGGGATTGTCGATCTGCATTGCGCGGGCGGGAATCAGTGCCGGTTGACCGCCTGGGACCCGCGGGCCGGCACTCAGCTCTGGTCGGTGGAGACCGGCGGGATCGGCTTCGTGCTGCACGCCGCGAACCCGGACCTGCCGGACGCCCGCCGGCTCGGCAGCGGTGACGTGGACGACGACGCAGCCGGGCCGGCCGTGATGCCCGGCCTGATCGGGTTGCCGGACAACGGCCGGGTGCGGGTGATCGACACCGCGAACGGGCACCTGGTGCAGACCGTGCAGACCGGACCGGACCAGCGGGTCGCGGTGGTCGGCGGCCGGCTGCTCACGATCACCGGCACGGCCAAGGACGGCACCTGCTACTACGGCGTGGTGGCCACCACGCCGCCGGGGAACCGGACGGTGTGGAAGCGGGACGGCCTCAACCTGCGCACTGCGGAGAGCGACTGCAAACAGGACCGCGACCCGGCCGGCGGGTACGACGTGCTGCTCGGCGTCGACCCGTACGGCCGGCAGGAGCTGATCAGCGGCTCGGACGGGCGGATCCTCTGGTACGGCGACAAGACCTCCGAGGTGCTCGCGGTGGACGACCGGTACGCGGTGATCCGAGCCGGCGACACGATCCGGGGCTGGTCGTTCGGCAAGGGCAAGGTGGCGTGGCGGCAGAACGGGCCGGCCAAGGCGGGCGCGGCGATCACCCCGTACGCGGTGATCGTGGTCTCTCCCGGACGGGTGACAGCGCTGGCGCCGGCGAATGGGGCGATACGTGCCGATGTGCGCACTGATGCGAAGGTCTTCACCGCCGCCCCCGGTGGTTTGATCTTGGTTTCCGGCCGGGACATGGCCTATTTGCCGTACCGCTGACATGCCGACATCCGGGCGTGCCGGGAGGTGGGTTCGCATCGCCCCGCCCCGCTGGCCTAGGCTTGCCGCTCATGAGCAGAGGCGCCGCTTTCACCTACTCGCCGCTCTTGCCGACCGGCGACGACCTGACTGAGTACCGCCTGGTCACGGACGAGGGTGTGGATGTCGTCGAGGGCCCGGGTGGCCGCCGATTCCTGACCGTGGAGCCATCCGCGCTGACCCAGCTCACCGCCGAGGCGATGCACGACATCGCGCACTACCTGCGCCCGGCGCACCTGGCGCAGCTGCGGGCGATCATCGATGACCCGAAGGCGTCGCCGAACGACCGGTTCGTGGCGCTCGACCTGCTGCGCAACGCGAACATCGCGGCCGGCGGGGTGCTGCCGATGTGCCAGGACACCGGCACCGCGATCGTGATGGGCAAGCGTGGCCGGCACGTGCTGACCGACGGGCTCGACGAGGAAGCCATCGCGCTCGGCGTGTACCAGGCGTACACCCGGCTGAACCTGCGCTACTCGCAGCTCGCGCCGCTGACCATGTGGGACGAGAAGAACACCGGCTCCAACCTGCCGGCCCAGATCGAGCTGTACGCCGAGGACCCGAACGGGCAGCCGGACGCGTACAAGTTCCTCTTCATGGCCAAGGGCGGCGGCTCGGCCAACAAGTCGTACCTCTACCAGGAGACGAAGGCGCTGCTCAACCCGCAGCGGATGATGCAGTTCCTGGACGAGAAGCTGCGCCTGATCGGCACGTCGGCCTGCCCGCCGTACCACCTGGCCGTGGTGATCGGCGGCACCAGCGGCGAGCACGCGCTCAAGACGGCGAAGCTGGCCAGCGCGAAGTACCTGGACAACCTGCCCACCGCGGGCTCGATGCTGGCGCACGGCTTCCGGGACGTCGAGCTGGAGGCCGCGGTGCTCGAGCTGACCCGCGACTTCGGGATCGGCGCGCAGTTCGGCGGCCGGTACTTCTGCCACGACGTCCGGGTGATCCGGCTGCCCCGGCACGGCGCGTCCTGCCCGGTGGCGATCGCGGTCTCCTGCTCGGCCGACCGCCAGGCGGTCGCCAAGATCACCCCGTCCGGGGTGTGGCTGGAGCGGCTGGAGACCGACCCGGCACGCTTCCTGCCGGAGGTCACCGAGGACCACCTCGAGACGGAGCAGGTCGTCAAGATCGACCTGAACCGGCCGATGGCCGAGATCCGCGCCGAGCTGAGCCGGTACCCGGTGAAGACCCGGCTGTCGCTGACCGGCCCGCTGGTGGTGGCCCGGGACATCGCGCACGCCAAGATCGCCGAGCGGATGGACGCCGGCGAGCCGATGCCGCAGTACCTGCGCGACCACGCGGTCTACTACGCCGGCCCGGCGAAGACCCCGGAGGGCTACGCGTCCGGCTCGTTCGGGCCGACCACGGCCGGCCGGATGGACTCGTACGTGGAGAAGTTCCAGGCGGCCGGCGGCTCGCTGGTGATGCTGGCCAAGGGCAACCGGTCCCAGCAGGTCACCAACGCCTGCAAGGAGCACGGCGGGTTCTATCTCGGCTCGATCGGCGGCCCGGCGGCGCGACTGGCCCAGGACTGCATCCGGCACGTCGAGGTGCTCGAGTTCCCGGAGCTCGGCATGGAGGCGGTCTGGAAGATCGAGGTGGAGGACTTCCCGGCCTTCATCGTGGTCGACGACAAGGGCGAGGACTTCTTCGCCGAGGTCACCAAGCCCAAACCGATCCTGAGCATCGGCAAGCGATGAGTCACCGGGCGGTCCGTCTCCGGACCGCCCGCTAGCTCAGCAGAAGCCGGAGACCGGGCTCAACCACTCGGCCAGCTGCGGCTTCAGGGTCTTGTCCAGGTCCGCGGTGGTCTTGATCTTTTTGAGGTACGCCCGGGTCTTCGCGCTGGCCTCGAGCTTGCGCGCCGACGTCTCGCCGGCGGCCTTCAGCTCCGGGCTCTCCGCCGCGACGGTCTCCTTGCGGATCTGGCTGCCGGCCGACCGCAACTCCGCCGCCGCGGCCTTCTCCGCCTTCTCCGCGTTGTCGGCCTGCTTCGCCTCCTTGTACGCGATCATCTTGCCGATCGCGGCGCCGAAGTCGTCTAGCTCGCCGGTGAACACCTTGTCGAGGCGCTCGCACACCTTCGTGGTGTTCGCCGAGTAGTCCGGCGGGGGCGGGATGGTGGCCGAGGTGCGGACCGTCACCGGCGTCCCGCTGCTGGAAACCTTCGCATCGCTTTCACAGGCGGCACCGGTCAGCAGCACGCCGCCGGCGAGCACGGCCAGGATGGCGGGTCGCATCAGTGATTCCTCTTCGTCGGGGGGAAAACTCCGCCCGACGGTACGTTCCGTTTCGGTCGGCGTCCAACCGAGAGTGATCGTCAAGATACGAACAGCCCGCCCACACGTGACCGTGTGGACGGGCTGACCGCCCCCGTGATGTAAAGCTGTGGCCGCCCCACCGCGTTCTGGGGGCGATGGCGAAGCATCGGCGGTGGAACGGCGCAGAAGGGACTGTGCCGGACAGCGCTCTCGTTCCGCTGTCGATCCACTCTCGCGTGTCGGCTAACCTCGATGGCTGGCACGGGGGGACGGGTGGCTGCCATGCGCTACCGCATTCTGGGGCCACTGTCCGTCACTGTCGCCGGACAGAACGTGGCTGTGACGGCTGGGCGTGACCGAGTCGTGCTCGCCATGCTGCTCTTGAATCCCGACCGGATCATCGGCGCGGGCGAACTGTTCGACGCGCTCTGGACCGACGCGCCGCCGGTGACCGCCCGCGGCCAGTTGCAGTCATGTATATCGCGTTTGCGACGGATCCTCCCACCCGGGGTGATACTCACCGATCGGGCAGGTTATGGCATCCGGGTCGGAACGGACGAGTTGGACGCCACGCTGTTCGTCCGATCGGTGGACCGGGCCCGGGTGGCCGGCGACCGGGTGGCGCTGCGCCAGGCGCTGGCGTTGTGGCGCGGTCCGGCCTGCGCCGAGCTGGACGCCCCGGCGATCCGGCAGGCCGCCGCGGTGCTGGACGAGCGGTATGCCCTCGCGGTCGAGGACTGGGCCGAGCTGGAGCTGGCCGCCGGCCGGGAACGCGAACTCGCCGGTGAGCTGGGCGCGCTCGTCGAGCGGTTCCCGCTGCGGGAGCGGCTGCGCGGCCAGTTGATGCTGGCGCTGGCCCGCTCGGGGCGGCAGGCCGACGCGCTCGCCGAGTTCCGCCGCGCCCGGCAGCTGCTCGCCGACGAGCTGGGCATCGAACCCGGCGAGGAGCTGCAGGAACGGCACCGGGAGATCCTTGCGGGCGAGACCGTTTCCGGCCGCCGGGTCGCTGGTCCGGTGCGGTGTCTTCCGCGTACGGTCGGCGACTTCACCGGCCGGAGCGCCCAGGTCGGCAGGTTGCTCGCCGAGATCGCCGGGTCCACCGGCCCGCTCGTCGCGGTGATCGACGGGATGGCCGGCAGCGGCAAGACGACGCTGGCCCTGCACGTGGCCGGGCTGCTCGGGGACCGCTACCCGGATGCGCACCTCTTCGTGGATCTCCAGGGGCACAGCGAGCGGGACCCGGTCGAGCCGTCCGCGGCTCTGCTCGTGCTGCTCCGGCAGCTCGGTCTGACCGCCGAGGAGATCCCGATCGAGCCGGTGGAACGGGTGGCGCGCTGGCGGACCGAGGTGGCCGGCCGTCGCCTGCTGGTCGTGCTGGACAACGCCGCCTCGAGTGCCCAGCTCACCGATCTGTTGCCGACCGCGCCGGGCAGTCTCGCGCTGGTCACCAGCCGCCGGCGGCTGGCCGGCCTGGACGGGGTGCGGGTCGAGTCGCTGCCGGTGCTGTCGCCGGCCGAGGCGGTGGCTCTGCTCGCGCAGATCGCCGGTGATCGGGTGCGGGCCGAGCCGGAAGCCGCTGCCGAGGTGGTCCGGCGCTGCGGGCTGCTGCCGCTGGCCATCCGGCTGGCCGGGGCGCGGCTCGCGCACCGGCCCCGGTGGCGGGTGTCCGACCTGCTGCATCGGCTGAGTGAGGCGGCGCTGCCCGAGTTGGTCGCCGAGGACCGGACGGTGACCGGGGCGTTCACGTTGACGTACCGGCAGCTGCCGGAGCCGTTGCGGCGGGTGTTCCGGCTGCTCGGGGTCTATCCGGGTGCGGATTTCGACGCGCTCGCGGTGGCCGCGCTGACCGATCTGGCCCACGGCACCGCGGCGGAGATGCTCGAGGACCTGGTCGACGTGAACCTGGTCGAGGAGCGGGAGCCGGGCGTCTACCGGCTGCACGACCTGATGCGCGAGTACGCCGGGATGCTCGCCGCCGAGCTGCCCGAGTCCGAGCGGACCGCCGCGCTGACCGGGCTCTTCGACTTCCAGATGCACGCCGCGGCGGCCGCGAACTCCTCGACCTCCCGGGAGGTCCTCTGGCGGGACCTGCGGTCGCCGGTGCCGGCCCGCCCGGACCTGACCGTCGAGGATCCGGTCGCCCGACTGGAGCGGGAGCGCCCGAATCTGGCCGCTTTTGTCGACGCCGCGAAGGCTGCGGGCCGGGCCGACTACGCCTGGAAGATCCCCCGGGCCGCCTGGAATCTGCTGTATTTCCGTGGCTACATCGGCGACGTCGCCGCACTGCACCTGGCCGCCATGGCCGCGGCCGAGTCCCTCGGCGACCGGGCCGCGATCGCGACCACCGCGAACTACCTCGCCTCGGCCTACAGCAAGTCCGGCCGGATCGACAAGGCCGAGGAGTGCCTGCGCCTGTCCATCCGGCTGCGTGCCGAGCTGGGCCAGCTGGATGGGCTCGGCAGCGCGTTTTCCAACATGGGCAGCATCCAGCTGGACCAGGGCCGGCTCGCCGAGGCCCTGGCGACGATGCGGGAAGCGTTCCGGATCCGGATCCAGGGCCGGACCCGGGGCGCCGCGGGGCTGCAACTGGCCATGCTCGCCGACATCCTCTACGTGCTGGGACGGCCCGCGGAGGCGGTGCACAGCACCCGTCGCCGGCTGTTCGAGGCGATCGAGCTCCGCGACGAGGGGCAGGTCGCCGCGGCACTGCTGATGGTGCAGCGGTTCCGGTACCGCAGCGGCGACCTCGCCTCGGCCGCCGCGCACCGGTACATCGACGCGGCCTACCGGCTGGCGCGCCGGGCCGGGCACCGGGCGATCCAGGCGGACACCTACCACGATCGGGCGCGGCTGCTGCGCGACGAGAAACGCTATGCCGAGGCGATCGTCGAGCACCGCCGGGCTGTGGAGGGCGCCCGCCTGGTGAGCGACGCGCGCAACGAGGCGGAGTTCCGCTACGAATACGCCGTCACCCTGCTCCGGCGCGGCGACCGGGCCGAGGCGCGGGTGTTGCTGGAGCACTCGCTCCGGGTGGCCCGGGTCAGCCGGAACCTGTACTCGATCGCCCGGGTCCAGGCCGGTCTGGCCGCCTGCCTGGACCACGGTGACCCGGAGGCCGAGCGCCTGCGCGCGCGGGCCCGGGAGCTCTTCGACCGGATGGGCATCCCGGAGCAGTTCGCGGCCGCGGAGAACCCGGCCGGATGACCTGGTTCTGTCTCGTGGATCACGAGATCGTCCGGGGCGGGCGAGAGAGGATTGTCCGGTGACGACTGAGCAGAGTGGCTTCCGGATCGAACGCGACACGATGGGCGAGGTGCGGGTTCCCGCGGACGCCCTGTGGCGGGCACAGACCCAGCGCGCCGTGGAGAACTTCCCGATCTCCGGCCGCGGCCTGGAGCCGGTGCACATCCGGGCGCTGGCCCGGATCAAGGGCGCCGCGGCGCGGGCCAACGCCGACCTCGGCGTGCTGGACAAGGACCTGGCCGAGGCGATCGCGGCGGCGGCCGGGCAGGTCGCCGGCGGCGGATACGACGACCAGTTCCCGGTGGACGTCTTCCAGACCGGCTCGGGCACCTCGTCGAACATGAACGCCAACGAGGTGATCGCCACCCTGGCGTCGCGCGCCCTGGACCGGCCGGTGCACCCGAACGACCACGTGAACGCGTCCCAGTCCAGCAACGACGTGTTCCCGTCCTCGATCCACCTGGCCGCCACCGACGCGATCAGCGCCGACCTGATCCCGGCCCTGGAGCACCTGGCCGGCACCCTGCGGGCGAAGTCGCAGGCCTGGTCCGGCGTGGTGAAGAGCGGCCGTACCCACCTGATGGACGCCACCCCGGTCACCCTGGGCCAGGAGTTCTCCGGCTATGCCCAGCAGGTCGGCAACGGCGTCGAGCGGCTGCGGGCCACCCTGCCCCGGCTCGGCGAGCTGCCGCTCGGCGGGACCGCGGTGGGCACCGGGGTGAACACCCCGCCCGGGTTCGCGCCCGCGGTGATCACGCTGCTGGCCGAGGAGACCGGCCTGCCGCTGACCGAGGCCCGCGACCACTTCGAGGCGCAGGGCGCCCGGGACGCGCTGGTCGAGGCGTCCGGCCAGCTCCGGGTGGTGGCCGTCGGCCTCTACAAGATCGCCAACGACATCCGCTGGATGGGCTCCGGGCCCCGGGCCGGGCTGCGCGAGCTGCGGCTGCCCGACCTGCAGCCGGGTTCGTCGATCATGCCGGGCAAGGTGAACCCGGTGGTGCCCGAGGCGGTCCGGCAGGTCTGCGCCCAGGTGATCGGCAACGACGCGACGGTGGCCTTCGCCGGCACCCAGGGCGACTTCGAGCTGAACGTGATGCTCCCGGTGATGGCCCGCAACCTGCTGGAGTCCATCCGGCTGCTGGCCGCCGTCGCGCACCAGTTCGCCGACCGCTGCGTGGCCGGGCTGGAGGCGAACGAGGAGATCGCCCGCGGGTACGCCGAGGGCTCCCCGTCGATCGTCACCCCGCTCAACCGGGTCCTCGGCTACGACGAGGCCGCCGCGATCGCCAAGCAGGCGCTGGCCACCGGTCGTACGATCCGGGAGGTGGTGATCGAGCGAGGGCACGTGAGCGCGGGCACCTTAACCGAGGCACAGCTCGACGAGGCGCTCGATGTTCTGAAGATGACAAGGCCGTGAAATAGACAGTCTCTGACCTTGCGCCGAACGATCTTTGCCGATGGGATGCGGGGAACCAACTCTCAGGAGGAGCGCATTCCATGAGAAGACGCCTCACCGTCGGAGCCGTCATCACCTTGACGGGTCTGGCGTTCCTGACCGCTGTCCCCGGTTCCGCCGTTGCGGAACCGACGGCCGCGGTCGATTACACGGTCGTGGCCGCGGACGGGGTCTCCGCGACCGCCGCGGTAGCCGCGATCAAGGCCGCCGGTGGCACCGTCGTGAGCGGTAACGACGCCGTCGGCGTCTACCGCGTGACGTCGACCGACGCCAAGTTCGACAGCAAGGCCACCGCGTCCCCCGCGCTGATCGGGGCGAGCGAGCGCAAGGCCATCGGCCACGCGCCGAACGGCATCGAGAAGGTCGAGTCCAACCTGAAGTCGCGCGGCGGCAAGGGCCACGGCCCGGCCAAGGCCGACCCGCTGGACGACAAGCTCTGGGGCCTGGCCATGGTCAAGGCCGACAAGGCTCGCAAGATCGAGAAGGGTGACAAGGGCGTCACGGTCGGCGTCCTGGACACCGGCCTGGACGCGTCGAACCCGGACCTCGCGGCGAACTTCAGCACCAAGCTGTCGCGCAACTTCGCCCCGGACATCGCCGCCATCGACGGCGAGTGCGAGGTGGCGGGCTGCCTCGACCCGATCGGCACCGACGACGGCGGGCACGGCACCCACGTGGCCGGCACGATCGGCGCCGCGCTGAACGGCTCCGGCGTCTCCGGTGTCGCGCCGAACGTCTCCCTGGTCGAGCTCAAGGGTGGCCAGGACTCCGGCTACTTCTTCCTCGACCCGGTGGTCAACGCGCTGACCTACGCCGGTGACAAGGGCATCGACGTGGTCAACATGTCGTTCTACGTCGACCCGTGGCTCTACAACTGCACGGCCAACCCGGCGGACAGCGCCGAGGACCAGGCCGAGCAGCGGGCGATCATCACCGGCATGAAGCGGGCCCTCAACTACGCGCACGCCAAGGGCGTCACGCTCTTCGGCGCGCTCGGCAACAACCACGAGGACCTGGGCAAGCCGCGCACCGACATCTCCAGCCCGGACTACGGCAGCGACCCGTACGACCGCCCGGTCGACAACGCGTCCTGCTGGGACCTGCCGGTCGAGGGCCCGCACGTGATCGGGGTCTCCTCGCTCGGCCCGTCCGGCAAGAAGTCGGACTTCTCCAACTACGGCACCGAGCAGATCTCGGTCTCGGCGCCGGGCGGCTGGTACCGCGACGGCTTCGGCACCGACACGTTCCAGACCGTGGGCAACGAGATCCTCTCCAGCTACCCGCTCAAGGTGCTGCAGGAAGAGGGCCTCGTCGACGCGGCCGGCGAGATCACCACGGCCGGTCAGGCGTCGGTGCTGAAGGACTGCACCAAGGCCGGCAAGTGCGGCTACTACACGTACCTGCAGGGCACCTCGATGGCCTCGCCGCACGCGGCCGGGGTCGGCGCCCTGATCGTCAGCCGGTACGGCGTGCCGGACTTCAAGCGGGGCGGCAAGACGCTGCTGCCGTCGCTGGTCGAGCAGATCCTGTACCGCACTGCCGACGAGAAGTCCTGCCCGACGCCGCGCCTGCAGAGCTACACGAACGAGGGCCGCTCGGCCGAGTTCGACGCGCTCTGTGAGGGCGGAAAGAACTTCAACGGGTTCTACGGATACGGCGTTGTCGACGCGTACGCGGCGGTCGGCGGACGCTGAGTGGTACCGCCCCGTCCGTGTCGTACGGGCGGGGCGGTAATCCGATCGCATCGGTCGGTACCCTTGTACGGTGACTCTGCGCTTGTACGACACCGCGACCCGATCGGTCCGGGACTTCGTCCCGATGACCCCCGGTCAGGCGGGGATCTACCTGTGTGGGGTCACCGTGCAGTCTTCCCCACATATCGGTCACCTTCGGTCCGCGGTCAATTACGACGTGTTACGCCGTTGGCTGCTGCACTCCGGGCTCGAGGTGACCTTCGTCCGGAACGTCACCGACGTGGACGACAAGATCCTGCAGAAGTCGCTGGAGCAGCACCGGCCGTACTGGGCGATCGCCTACGAGAACCGCCTGCTGCTGGAGCGCGACTACCGCACCCTCAACGTGCTGCCGCCCACCTACGAGCCGCTGGCCACCGGGCACATCACCGAGATGCACGACATGATCACGTCGCTGATCGAGCGCGGTCATGCGTACGCGGCCGCGTCCGGCAACGGCGACGTCTACTTCGACGTGCGGTCGTATGCGGCGTACGGCGCGCTCTCCGGCCAGAAGCCGGACGACATGCGGTCGGCCGGCGACGCCCCGGAGCGGGACAAGCGCGACGCCCGTGACTTCGCCCTGTGGAAGGGCGTCAAGGCCGACGAGCCGCAGGACGCGTACTGGCCGTCCCCGTGGGGCCGGGGCCGTCCCGGCTGGCACATCGAGTGCTCCGCGATGGCCCGGCGCTACCTGGGTGACGAGTTCGACATCCACGGCGGCGGCCTCGACCTGACCTTCCCGCACCACGAGAACGAGGTCGCCCAGTCCAAGGCGGCCGGGCTCGGCTTCTCCCGGTTCTGGGTGCATCACGCGCTGCTCAACCTGGGTGACTCCAAGATGAGCAAGTCGCTGGGCAACGTGATCGACCTGCCGTCGCTGGTGGAGGCCGGGATCCGCCCGGTCGAGCTGCGCTATTACCTGGGCAGCCCGCACTACCGTTCGCGGATCGACTACACCGACGACGCGCTGCGCGAGGCCGCCGTGGCGTACAAGCGGATCGAGGGCTTCGTGCACCGCGCGGCCGAGGTGGTCGGCAAGGGCCGGCCCAAGGCGGTGCCGCCGGCGTTCGCCGAGGCGATGAACGACGACTTGAACACCTCGGCGGCGCTCGCGATCGTGCACGACACGATCCGGGAGGGCAACACCGCTCTGGCCGCCGGGGACGAGCCGGCCATCCGTGGCGCGCTGACCGCGGTCCGGGCCATGCTGGGCGTGCTCGGCCTCGACCCGCTGGATCCCTTCTGGGGCGGCGTCGAGGGTGGCAACGACTTGAAGCCGGTGGTCGACGGACTCGTCGCCCTGGCTCTGGAACAACGGGCGCAGGCCCGTGCACGGAAGGACTGGGCGGCCGCCGACCAGGTGCGCGACCAGCTCAAGAACGCGGGTATTCAGGTGGAGGACACTCCGGCCGGGCCGCGATGGACGGTAGGAGAGCAGCACTGATGCCGGGTAATTCATTCAACGCGAGCAAGCGGTCCACCTCGAAGAAGGGTGCCGCCGGCGGTTCGGGCGGCAAGAACCGGGCCAGCCTCAAGGGCCGGGGCAAGACCCTGCCGGCCGACGAGCGCCCCTGGCACAAGGGCTACTCGGGCACCGAGAAGCTGCCCGAGAAGACCGCCCGCAAGCAGAACAAGGAACGCCAGGCGGCGGCGTCCGAGGGCCGCGCGCCCAAGATCGGCCTCCCCGGTTCGAAGGACACCACCTGGGGTCGTGGCGGCGGCCGTGGCGCCGGCGTCAGCCGTCCCACGGTCCGTGGTGGCGGCGGCCGGGCGGCCGGTCCGCGCGGTCCCCGGGTCGCACCGGGCCGCCGGTCCAACCCGACCAAGGAAGGTCCCGAGCTGCTGCTCGGCCGCAACCCGGTGGTCGAGGCGCTGCGCGCGCTGATCCCGGCCACGGCGCTCTACATCGCGCAGGGCATCGACATCGACGACCGGATCACCGAGATCGTCCGTACCGCCGGCGACCGCGGCATCCCGATCCTCGAGATCGGCCGCAACGAGCTGGACCGGATGACCGGCGGGGTGCTGCACCAGGGCGTCGGCCTGCAGGTGCCGCCGTTCGCGTACGAGAACTTCGACGACCTGATCGCCGCGGCCCTGGAGCAGACCGCTCCGCTGCTCGTCGCGCTGGACGGCATCACCGACCCGCGCAACGTCGGCGCGGTGATCCGCTCGGTGGCCGCGTTCGGTGGCCACGGCGTCTTCATGACCGAGCGCCGCGCCGCCGGCATCACCGCGACCGCCTGGCGCACCAGCGCCGGCGCGGCCGCCCGTGTCCCGGTCTCCCAGGTCGTCAACCTGACCCGCGCGATCAAGGAAGCCCAGAAGGCCGGCTTCACCGCCATCGGCCTGGACGCCGACGGCGAAACCGACCTGTATTCGCTGGAAGCCGCGATCGGCCCCCTGATCGTCGTGGTCGGCTCCGAGGGCCGGGGAATGTCCCGCCTGGTCGGCGAAACCTGCGACCTCCGGGTCAGCATCCCCATGCACTCCGACGTCGAGTCCCTCAACGCCAGCGTCGCCGCCGCAGTAACCCTGGCCGAAGTCTCCCGCCGCCGCCTCACCAGCTAAAAGCACGAAAAACGTAGGCGGACGCTCCAGATTAGGAGCGTCCGCCTACGTTTTCGTCGGTTTTTGCCGCGGGCATACTCCCCGCAATAGACGGGTGCTCGCCGCGACCGACCCACGGCTGCAACCACCGTAACGCGGGGGTCCGGGGGGCTCGGCCCCCCGGGTTAGCATGCGAGATGCCCAGGTCCGCGCCTTATGCGGACAGGGCACCCCGCCCTTGAGCCCCCGGTCGGGATCGAACCGACGACCTCCCGTTTACAAGACGGGTGCTCTAGCCATCTGAGCTACAGGGGCGCGGGCCTCAGCATAACGTCCTGATCTGTGGTCGCCATCTTGGCAGGTCGGGTAAAAACAAATACGGTGGCGGGGCTGTTCCTTCTACTCGGATCGTCCGGCACGTTCCTGCCGGTGGAAAGGAAGTCGATTCACCATGGCTACCGTCACGTACTCGAAAGCCTCCCGGATCTACCCGGGCTCTGAGCGGCCCGCGGTCAACGAGCTGAACCTCGAGATCGGCGATGGCGAGTTCCTCGTCCTGGTCGGCCCCTCCGGTTGTGGCAAGTCCACCAGCCTGCGCATGCTCGCCGGTCTGGAAGATGTCGACCGCGGTCAGATCCTGATCAACGACAAGGACGTCACGCACCTCCCGCCGAAGTCCCGTGACATCGCGATGGTGTTCCAGAACTACGCGCTGTACCCGCACATGACGGTGTACGAGAACATGGCGTTCGCCCTGAAGCTGCGCAAGACCCCGAAGGCGGAGATCGACCGGGCCGTCAAGGAGGCCGCCGGCCTGCTGCAGCTGGAGGAGTACCTCTCCCGCAAGCCGAAGGCGCTCTCCGGTGGTCAGCGTCAGCGTGTCGCCATGGGTCGCGCGATCGTCCGTCAGCCGCAGGTCTTCCTCATGGATGAGCCGCTGTCGAACCTCGACGCGAAGCTGCGGGTGCAGACCCGTTCGCAGATCGCCACGCTGCAGGCCAAGCTCGGCGTCACGACCGTGTATGTCACCCACGACCAGGTCGAGGCCATGACCATGGGTCACCGGGTCGCGGTCATGCTCGACGGCGTGCTGCAGCAGGTGGACACCCCGCGGGCGCTCTACGACACCCCCGGCAACGTCTTCGTGGCCGGTTTCATGGGCTCCCCCGCCATGAACATCAAGACCGTGCCGCTGACCGAGGCCGGTGCCACGTTCGGCGCGCTGGCGGTGCCGCTGACCCGTGAGCAGGTCGCGGCGGCGCAGAACGGCGACGGCAAGGTCACCATCGGTTTCCGTCCGGAGGCCGCGACCGTCGTGACCGAGTCGGCCGAGGCTCTGCCGATCAAGGTGGACCTGGTCGAGGACCTCGGTTCGGACGCGAACGTCTACGGCCACTCGGACCTCTCGGGCGACTCGGAGCGGTTCGTGGTGCGCACCGAGCGTCGCTACATGCCGCACATGGGCGAGACCATCTACATCAAGCCGAACACCGACGCGATCCACGTCTTCCACGCCACCAGCGGCGCCCGGATCTGACGCGACGTTTTCTGAACAAGGGGGCCGCCCGGTGGGCGGCCCCCTTGTTTTTGTTTTGACCGAAGTCAGCCGGCGAACCGCTCCACCACAAAATCTTCGGCCCGCACGCAGGCGACCACCGAGGTGTTCCACGCGCAACTGCTTCCGCGTACGTCGCGGAGCGGCCCGATCTGCGCCGCCTTGTCGCCCGGGTGCACCCCGTCGAGGAACTGGTCGCCGACCGAGGGGGTCAGGGTGCCGGAGAAGCGCAGCACGTTCCCGGCGTCCAGCCGGGCCGCGGTGCCCGGGAAGTCACTCCACTGCGGCGTGCCGGTCGCGTCGAAGAGCGTGTTCGTCTCGTCGGTCGAGGCGAGCACCGCGTCACCGACCGGGACCAGGGTCTCCACGTCCGGCGCCGGCTTGCGCCAGGCCTCCTTGTGGGTTTCCAGGTCGAACGCGACGACCTGGGACTTGTCGTGCGCGTACCCGATGGTTTCCACGATGCAGATCCGGTTGTCGCCGCACGGTGTCAGGTCGCTGACGTCGGCGTCCTTCGGCGCGGTGTAGACCACGGCGGGTTCGCCGCTGGTGCCGAACCCGGCCAGGTCGTAGGCGAGCAGCCGGTCGGTGCTGGACTCCTCGACGAAGAGCCGGCCGTTGTGTGCCACCGTCTTGTCGCTGGGGTAGGCCACGTCGCGGCGGGATTCGCCGGCCGTGCCGTTCTTGATGTCGATCACCCGGGCGGAGCGGTCGGCGGCGATCTGCACCACCTGGTCGTCGTCGCTCACCTCCGGCGCGAACGGGCGGCCCTGGGTGCCGGCCGGTCCGGTCAGGTCGTCCGGGGTGGTGACGCCCAGCAGGGTGCTGCTCGCCGAGCCGTCCGGGTTGGCGAGCTGCCACTTCTCGTCACCGCTGAACAGCTCGAGGCCGTGCAGCACGCTGTGCTCGTGGTCGTCGACGAGCACCATGCCGGCGCCGAAGTGCACGGTGTCCGAGCTGCCCAGCGAGTAGTCCCAGCGTTTGACGCCGGTGGTGCCGTCGAGCACGACCAGGCGGGCCAGGCTCGTGGTGTAGTCCGGGTCGGAGATCAGTGCGACCGCGTCCGGCAGGGCGATCATCTGTTTCCAGGTCTTCGCCGGGCCGGCCTCGATGTTCTTCCAGACCTCGCGGCCGCTGCCGATGTTGTAGGCGGTCACCGCGGCCTCGCCGGTCTCGACCGTGCCGGCGAAGTAGGCGCGGTCACCGATCACTTCGGCGTCGGCCCAGCCCGAGGTGATCGGCGCGACCGGGGTGAGCCCGCGGACCTGGTCGAGGGCGTGGTAGTCGAGGGCCGGGAAACCCGGCCAGAGCAGGACCGTGGCGGTCACCGCGAGCGCGACGGTCGCGGTCGCGGCCACCCCACCGAGGATCCAGAACCCTTTTTTGTACGACGGGTGCTCCGGTTCCGCGTCCTCGGCGGCGGTCAGCGGATGGGCCGGCCCGCCCTCGATCAGCGCGGTCGGCGGTTCCGGTGCCGGCGCGGGTGCCATCGGGTGCGGCACGTGGTTGTTCGTGAGGTTCGCGGCCGCTTCGGCTTCGGCCCACGGGTCGACCGGGGCGGCGTACCCGCTCGCCGGCTCCTCGGCGGGTCCCGGCGCGGCCATCGTGTCCAGCTGCGTGTCGGTCCGCGGGGGCGGGTCGTTCGGCGTGGTCACGGGAGTCGGCGTCGGCGTGGCAGCTTCCGCGGTGCCGGCCGCGTACCGTACCGGATCCCGGTCTTGATCTTGATCTTGTGGCGCCGGGGCAGTGCTGGTGGCGTCCTCGGAGCCGTCGCCCGGAACTGGCATGTCGTGGCCTCCACCGTCGGGGTATCGGCCGTCATGCTACCCAGCGGCGTCGCGCCGGCAGCGTGTGCCGAATCGTGTCCCGGATCGGCAATTGGAGGCTGAAGCGTGACTTGTCCGTGGCTAGGGTGGCGCCATGCGGATTGAACGCGTGACCTCCGCCGAGGAGGTTCGCCGTGGGGCCGACCTCTTCGACGCGCCGCCGATCGCCGAGGCGACCCACCGTTTCCTCACCGAGACGTCCCATCACCTGCTGTTCGCCTACGACGACGCGAACCGGCCGGTCGGGATGATCTCCGGGGTGGAGACCACGCACCCGGACAAGGGCACCGAGATGCTGATCTACGAGCTCGGCGTGGCGCCGGTGGCCCGGCTGCAGGGGATCGGGACCGCGCTGGTCACCGCGATGGCCGAGCTGGCCCGCAAGAGCGGTTGTTACGGCATGTGGGTGGCGACCGAGAACGACAACGCCGCCGCGCTGGCCACCTACCGGTCCGCCGGCGCGCTCGAGGAGACCACGTTCACGCTGCTGAGCTGGGACCTGCTGGACATCCCGCCCGCCCCGGCGTAGCCGAGCGCGCACCGGTCGCGGTGCGCGCTCGCCGGGTGCCGGTGGTCAGTTGGTGGTGCCTTCCAGGGGCTCCTCGAGCATCCGCGGGTCGTCCACGATGGAGCTCGGCGCGGCGTCCGCGGACGGCACGGCGTCGACCGTCGGGGCGATGTCGGTGGACGGCACGACGGC
This sequence comes from Actinoplanes awajinensis subsp. mycoplanecinus, assembly GCF_001509495.1. Lineage (NCBI taxonomy): Bacteria > Bacillati > Actinomycetota > Actinomycetes > Micromonosporales > Micromonosporaceae > Actinoplanes > Actinoplanes awajinensis. The sequence goes on from NZ_LLZH01000297.1 coordinate 44,729, forward strand.
CGCGGACGGGTCCACCGGGGCGACGGCCGACGGCGCGGCGATGCCGGGCCGGGCCGGGGCGACCGAGGTGTAGGGCGCCGGCTCCGCGCTGTCGACCGGCGCCGCGCTGTCCATCGGTGCCGCGCTGCCGACCGGCGCCGGGCTGTCCGCCGGTGCCGGGTCGTCGCCGGTCGCCGCGCCGTCCATCGGCTCCTGGCTGTTCGTGGCCGGCGTGGTGTCGTCGAGCAGCGGCACCGGGGTCCCGCCGAGCGGCAGACCGGCCAGCCCGGCCGAGTTCGGCAGGGCCAGACGGCGCAGCAGGGAGTCGTCCCCCGGGTCCGTGGTCGACGCGCTCTCCAGGGTGCGGCTGCCGTTCGGCAGCAGCCCGCCGATGATCGGGAGGCGGCCGACGACCGGCAGGCGCGGCGAGCCGCTGTTCGTGTCGGTGAACGGCAGACGCATCGTGCCCTGGGGCCGGTCACCCGGAGTGTCCGGCGCGCTGCCACCGACCACGTCGGCGGCCGGTAGTGCGGCGGTCTTCGGGGACGTGACGTCCGCCTGGGCGGGCGCCGCCACGAACAGCAGGACCCCACCGGCGATGAGGCCGGCTCCGGCATACCACAACTTACGCACTGATCTACTCCAGACCACTTCGGAGGATGGGTCGGATGGACATACCCACCAACTCGGACGAATGGTGTCGGATGGGGCAACGGGCGGCCCCGCCGGGCGGTAACGGCTGACTACGATTCGTGAACGTGAGTGCCGTAACCCGTCCGGATGCCGTCCCACCTCGTGATCTAGGCGGTGATACCCGGCCCCACCTGGTGGTCTGTGGGGCCGACGCACTGGTCTGGACCTTGGCCGAGGAGTTGGCGAATTCCCGCCATCGGATCCGGCTCACGGTGATCACTCCGCATCGGATCCGGCCGGACGTGCCCGACCTGAAGCTGCTCGAGTCGCGCGGGGTCGAGCTGCGCCAGGCCGACCGGCTCGACGAGCGCGCGTTCCGGGAGGCCGGTCTGTCCGGGGCCACCGCGCTCGCGCTGGTGATGCCGGACGACATGGTCAACCTGCACGCCGCGCTCTGCGCCCGCGAGGTCGAGGAGAAGCTGCGGGTGGTGGTCCGGATGTTCAACACCGGGCTGGGCGGCAGCGTGAGCCGGATCTTCCCGGACTACGTGGTGCTCTCCGACGCGCAGATGGCCGCACCGGCGTTCGTGGCGGCCGCGCTCGGCGAGGTGGCGCCGACCCACTTCCGCCACGATCGACGTACGTTGTATGTCGCCCACCGCGGTGATGTCGCCGACCGTGACGTGCTGACCACCCTGGCCACCGAAACCGCGGGCGAGGTGGCGGTCCTGCCGGTCGAACCGGACCCGGGCGCCGCCGAGGCGGACGATCTGGTGCTGGCCGAGGCCACCGGCCGCCCGCCCGGCGAGGACGTGACCCGCCGCCTGCTCAGCCGGGCCGGCCGCCGGCGCCACCCGCTGACCGCTTTCGGCCGGGCCCTGCGCGCCGCGCTCAACCGCAAGCTCGGTGTCGCCGTGGTGATCACTCTGATCACCACGGTGCTGGCCGGCGCGGTGCTGAACGCCTGGGACGGCACCGAGCACGACCTCTGGGAGTCGATCTACGTCACCCTGATGACCGCGGTCGGCTCGTCCGACGTGGAGGAGCAGCGCAACGCGATCGCCCAGGCCGCGCAGCTGGTGCTGACCATCGCCGGGCTGGCGCTGCTGCCGCTGATCACGGCGGCCGTGGTGGACGGGATGGTGAACGCCCGGCTGGCGCTCAGCCAGGGCCGCCCGTCCGGGCCGCTGGACGACCACATCGTGCTGGTCGGGCTCGGCAACGTCGGCACCCAGGCGCTGCGCCAGCTGCACGACCTCGGTGTCCGCGTGGTGGCGATCGATCAGAACGCCGATGCCCGCGGGGTGAAGTCCGCGCAGAAACGCGGCATCCCGGTGATCGTCGGTGACGCCTCGCAGGAGGAGACCCTGCAGGCCGCCTCGATCGCGACCTGTCGCGCGCTCGTCGTGCTCTCCACAAACGATCCGGTGAACCTGCAGGCCGCGCTGCACGCCCGGGCGATCCGTCAGGACCTGCGGGTGGTGCTGCGGCTGTTCGACGACGACTTCGCCCAGCGGATCGAGTCGGCCTTCCAGATCAACACGTCGCGCAGCGTGTCCCGGCTCTGCGCACCGGTCTTCGCCGCCGCCCTGCTGGAACGCAACGTGCACGCCAGCATCCCGGTCGGCCGGCACGCGATCCTGGTCGGCACGGTCACCGTCCAGCCGCAGTCCGAGCTGGACGGTGCGCCACTGTCCGAGGTCGATCAGGCGGGCCTGGCGAAGGTGATCGCCATGTCCGCGTCGTCCGACGAGTGGATGGACTGGCGGCCGGACCCGCGCCGGGTGCTCGCGGCCGGCGATCAGATCCTGGTCGCGGCCCGTCAGCGCGGCCTGCGCGCCCTCGCCGAACGATCGCGGGGCTAGGGCACCATCTCGTCCGCGTCGACGCCCAGCACGGCCAGCTCGTCCGGCTTGTTGACCAGGACCTCGGTCAGGTACGACTGCACCGCCGGGGCCATCCCGACGTCCCGCCCGGCCTTCTCGGACAGCAGCCACTTGTGCTGGATGATCTGCGAGAAGATCTCCTGCGGCTCCAGTTTGCGGCGCAGGTTTGCTGGGACCGCCCGGACCACCGGCTCGAAGACCTCGGTCAGCCAGCGGTGCGCGGCCTGCTGCTCGTCGGTCAGCGCACTCTCGGCGCGGTACGCGTCCAGGTCGTTGAGCAGCTGCCGGGCCTGGTTCTCCTCGGCGTCCAGGCCGGTCAGGCGCATCAGCCGGCGGGTGTGATAGCCGGCGTCGACGACCTTGGGCCGGACCCGGTAGCCGCCGTCCATCGTCGACATCGACACCTCGGCGACGTCGAAGCCCATCTCGTTGAGCCGCCGGATCCGCCGCTCGATGTGGTGCCGGGCGTCCTTGGCGACCTCCTGCTCGTAGGTCACCTCGTGCCACAGCCGCTCGTAGCGGGCCAGGATGTCGTCGACCACGGCCTCCGGGTCGATCGACTCGTGCAGCAGCTCGGCGGCCTGCAGGTCGAGGCACTCGCCGAAGATGTTCAGCCGCATGATCTCGATGTCCTCAGAGCGCTGCCCCTCGGAGAGTTTCGGGTAGAGGTTGCCGGTCTCGGCGTCCACCAGGTAGGCGGCGAACGCGCCCGCGTCCCGCCGGAACAAGGTGTTCGAGAGCGAGCAGTCACCCCAGGAAAAACCGGTCAGATGCATGCGTACGACCAGCGCGGCCAGCGCGTCGAGCAGCCGGTTCATCGTCTCCGGGCGCAGCACCCGGGAGAACAGCGCCCGGTACGGCAACGAGAACTGCAGGTGCCGGGTGACCAGCACGGTCTCCAGCGGCTCGCCCTCCGGGGTCTGCCGGTCGGTGGCGATCGCGATGGCCTGCACCGCCGGGAAGTCGATCCGTTCCAGCGCGCGGAGCAGGTCGTACTCCTTCTCGGCGATCCGCTCCCGGGTCTCCTTCATGGCGTAGACGACGTCGTTCAGCTTCACGAACCGGACGATGTGCCGCGAGATGCCCTGGGGCAGGGCGACCAGATGGTCGGCCGGCCAGTCCTCGAGCGGGATGTGCCACGGCAGGTCCAGCAGCGCTGGGTCGATGAGAGCGGAGGTGATGCGCACCGCCCAAGTGTGCCCGTTCAGCCAGCGCGTCGCGGTGGTACGTGGCTCGTTACACAGGTGCGAAAACGCTTACGACGTACCGGGAGTGGCATGCGACGCAAGACAGGGATCGTCGTCGGAGCATGTGCCGCCCTTGTGCTGGCCGGAGTGGCCGGCGCGGTGACGGCGACACGGGGTGGTGATGATCCGGTCGGCATCTGGCATCAGGCGCCGGGCGTGCCGCGTACCCCGGTAGGGGTGGCGGATTCGCTGCCGGCGGTCGCTCCTGAATCACCGGCCCCGTCGGCCTCGTCCGTTCCTGATCAGCCGGCGTCGCGGCGGTCACCGCGGGCCACGGTGTCGCCGGACCCGTCGCCCACGCCGGCCGCCTCGAATCCGGACCGGGTTCTGGAGTCCGCCGCCGTCGAGACGGCCACCGCCGCCGCCCCGAGCGACCCCGGCGGCCAGCAGGTCGGAGAGCTGCTCACAGTCGGCAAGGTGCTCGGCTACACCGCCGGGCCGGCGAAGCAGACACTGAGCTATCCGGGCGCGTCCTACGTCAAACCGCACTTCTCCCGGATGTCGCTGCTCCCCGGCGACTACGTGACCGTCTCCAACCCGGCCAACACCGAGTCGTACCGGTACGAGCCGGGGACCGGCAAGGACTGGGGCATGTCGATCACCGGGGACACCGCGGTGGTCGAGGTGCACCGGGCCGACGACGCGCTGGGGGAGCCGCCGGCCGCCGACGGGATGGGCGTGGACATCGACCGGGTGGCGCGCGGGTTCAGTCGTACCGAACAGGCTCGTGTCCCGGAAAAAGCCACCGTGCGGCCGGGCCGCAGCGGCCGGGAGGAATCGGTCTGCGGCAACGACACCTCCAAGGACGCGGTCTGCTACCAGTCGGCGGACCCGGTCGCCTACAGCAAGTCGAAGGCGATCGCCCGGCTGCTGATCAACGGCACCGAGCTGTGCACCGGCTGGCGGGTCGGCGCGAAGAACCGGATGCTCACCAACAACCACTGCCTGACCACCTCGGAGCAGGCCTACGACACCGAGGTGTGGTTCAACTACCAGTGCGCCAAGTGCGGCGGCTACGACGTGTTCAAACCGACCAAGGTGTGGGGCAACGAGGTGATCTCCACCGATCACCTGCTCGACTACACGCTGTTCAGCGTCGACGGCTTCGACACCATCGGGCAGTTCGGCTACCTCACGCTCGACCCGGCGCGCCCGGCCAAGGGGACCGAGCTCTACGTGCCGCAGCACCCGGCCGGTGAGCCGACCCGGATCGCCGGGGCCAAGGGCGACAAGGCGAGCAACTGCGCGGTCGACAACCCGGACTACACCGGGTACGCCGCGCACTCCGACGTCTCGTACCTCTGCGACACCGCCGGCGGGTCGTCCGGATCCCCGGTGCTGTCCCGCCGGACCAACAAGGTGGTGGCCCTGCATCACTTCGGCGGCTGCCCCAACTCCGGGGTGCGCGGCGACCTGCTGGCCGCCAAGTTGCGCCAGTACCTTTAGCTTTGAGGCGTGACCACGACTGTTGCCGACCGCCGCACGCTGCCCTGGTGGCCTGACCTCTTGCTGCTCGCGGCGCTGGCGGCGCTCACCGTGGCGCTCGTCCAGGGCCACCTGTTGACCCTGGACCAGCGGGTGGCCGACTGGGCGCTGACCCATCACGCGCCGATCCCGTACTGGACCGCGCGGGTCCTCAACTACGTGGGCCAGGGTGGTCAGGTGCTGTCGCCGATCGCGCTGATCCTGAGCGGTCTGCTGGTGTACCGGACCCGCTCGGTCCGGGCCGCGCTGCCGTTTCTCGCGGCCTACGTCATAACGTATTTGACCATCGGCCCCATGAAGATCTACTTCGATCGCGCGGCGCCGCGGTTTTCCGGCCCGTTCAAGGTCGAGATGTTCAACCCGGTTGCGAGCGGCGACAAAGCCCGCAGCTACCCGTCCGGGCACGTGGCGAACTCGCTCGTCTGGTTCACCGTCTTCGCCATCCTGGCGGCCGCCCTGCTGCGCCGCACCCTCACCCGCTGGGAGCGGTTCACGCTCGGCGTCCTGCCCGTCGTGATCGTTTTCTGCACCACGGTCTACACGGGCTTCCATTGGCTCACCGACTCGGTGGCCGGGCTGCTGCTGGGCGTCGTGCTGGCCCGCCTGCTGATCCGCCTCCCCTGGGACCGCATCCCGTTGCCCGACCTGCGCGGTTGGGAACGGCCCGCTTTCTTTTAGTACGGGTGGGGGCGCACGCCCGCAGGCGTGAAGCCACGCCCGGTGGTGATCTCGCGCCCCGCCGCTGCCTCTCGCGGCCGCAGCGCGGCTCCCGGTCCTGGGGTGCTTTCGCGATGCCGCGGCCTCTCCGCGGCCGCAGCGCGCCTCCCGGTTGCGGGGCTTTCGCGATGCCGCTGCTTCTTCCGGCCGTGGCGCGCCTTCCGGTTGCTGGCTGGTTCTGAGGGGTGTCTCCGGCCCCCGGAGACACCCCTCAGAACCAGCCGGGACCTTGCCGCCCGGCGCGGTCAGTCGGTGCTCGGGTCGTGGGAGAGGCGGTCGAGCAGGGCCGGGACCTGGGCCAGCAAGTCCTGCTCGGCCGGAGTGAGGGTGGTGGCGATCCGGGCTGCCACCCACTGCTGGCGCGCGGCCCGGTCGGCGTCCAGTGCGGTCGCGCCCTCCGCAGTCAGCATGATCACGAAGCTGCGGGCGTCGGCCGGATTGGCCGCCCGGGTGACGAAACCGGCCGTGACCAGCTCGCCGACCGTACGGCTCATGCTCTGGTGTTTCACCCGGCGCAGCGCGGCCAGCTCGGCGATCGTGTGCGGCCCCTCCCGGCTCAGGTAGCCCAGCGTCTCGGCGTGGGTGCCCGGCAGCGTGTCGGCGTGTGCCCGGGTGGTGCGGACCAGCCGCCCGACCGCCTGCCGCAGCTGCTCCGCGATGTCCTCGGTGCTCGACGCCATGCCGGAACTCTACAACACTGTTGTACAGTTCGAGATGTACAGCAAGGTTGTACATCTGCGAGGAGGCCCCGGATGGAACTGATCAAACACGGCCACGCGGGCGTGACGCTGGAGCACGAGGGCCGCCGGCTGGTGATCGACCCGGGCGGTCTGACCCCGGAGGACGTCTTCACCGGCGCCGGCGCCGTCCTGATCACGCACGAGCACTTCGACCACTTCAGCGGGGAGAGACTGGCCGCCGCGCTGGCCGCCGACCCGGCCCTGCAGGTCTGGACGAACGCCGCGGTGGCCCGCGCGTTCGACGGCGACCCGGCGCGGGTGCACGTGATCGGCGCGGGCGACGCGTTCACCGCGAACGGTTTCGAGGTGCGGGCCTACGGCCAGTGGCACGCCGAGCTGTACCCGGACATCCCCCGGGTGGCGAACGTCGGCTTCCTGGTCGACGGGACGGTCTTCCACCCCGGCGACGCGCTCACCGTGCCGGACGTGCCGGTGCGCACCCTGCTGGTCCCGATCCACGGCCCGTGGTCCCGGGTCGCCGACCTGATCGACTGGGTCCGCGAGGTCGAGCCGGAGCAGACCCTGGCCATCCACGACGGCGCTCTGAACCCGGTCGGCCTGGCCATGCTCGGCGGTTTCCTCGGCGCCCAGGGCCCCGCCCCGACCGGAGTCCCCTACACCCACCTGACCCCGGGCGAGCGCCACACCCTGCCCTGACCCCGGATCGTCCTCCCGATCGCGTTCCCGATCGCGTGGGGAGTTTCGGTGCGCTCCGCACCCAAAGTCCCCACGCAGGGTCGAGCTGCTGGTTGTGTGGGGAGTTTCGGTGCGGTGCGCGCCGTAAGTCCCCACGCAAGGTTGAGCTGCTGGTTGTGTGGGGAGTTTCGGTTCGCTGTGCGCCGTAAGTCCCCACGCAAGGTTGGGCTGCTGGTTGTGTGGGGAGTTTTGGTGCGCTGCGCGCCCAAAGTCCCCACGCAGGGTTGTGCTGTGGGTCAGGGGGCTGGGGGGAGGCCGGCTTGGAGGACCTGTTTGCGGGTCAGGTCGGGGGTGAGGACCACGATGTCGGCGCGGAGGCCGGGGGAGAGGGCGCCGCGGTCGGTCAGGCCGAGCAGGCGGGCCGGGGTCGTGGACGCCATGGTGACCGCGCCGGTGAGTGACACACCGGCGGCGACCGTGTTGCGGAGTGCGACGTCCATGGTCAGCGTGCTGCCGGCGATCGAGCCGTCCCGGGACAGCCGAGCCACCCGGTCGGCGACCACGACCGCCTGGCCGCCCAGCTCGTACGAGCCGTCCGGCATGCCGGTGGCGTCCATCGCGTCGGTGACCAGGATCGACCGGGCCGGTCCGGCGCTGCCCGCGGCGAACTTCAGCATTCCCGGGTGCAGGTGGATGTTGTCGGCGATCAGCTCGACGGTGGCGGTCGAGGAGAGCAGGCCGACCACCGGGCCGGGTTCGCGGTGGTGCGGCGGGCGCATCCCGTTGAACAGGTGGGTGGCCACGCTCGCGCCGGCGGCGACACCGGCGTGCGTCTGATCGTACGAAGCGTCGGTGTGCCCGATCGCCGCGAGCACCCCGGCGTCCCGCAGGAACGTGATCGCCTCCAGCGCGCCGTCCAGCTCGGGGGCGACGGTCATCATCCGTACCGCGCCCTCGCCGACCTTGATCAGCTCGGTGAGCTCGGCGGGCACCGGGTCGCGCAGGTACTGCGGGTTCTGCGCCCCGCACCGCACCGCCGACAGGTACGGACCCTCGAAGTGGATCCCGGCCAGCACCCCCTCGTCGACGAGCGGCTGGAAGCCGAGCGTCGCCGACCGCATCAGCGCGAACGGCGAGCTGACCAGGCTGGCCAGCATGGTGGTCGTCCCGTGCGCGAGGTGGAACGCCGCCGCCGCGCGGGCCGCCGCCGGGTCCCCGGTGGTGAACGTGTGCCCGCCGCCGCCGTGGCAGTGCAGGTCGACGAAGCCGGGCACGATCACGTCGTCGCCGGCGGTGTCGTCCGGGACGATCCCGGCGATGGTCCCGCCGTCCAGGTCGAGGTGGCCGGTGACGATCCCGCCGGGGGTGACGATCCGGCCGGAGATGCGGGTCATGTGGGTGTTCCCAGCGAGTCGAGGGCGAACAGGGCGGCGCCCAGGCAACCGGCCCGGTCACCCAGGGTGGCCCGGACGATCTCGGGGGTGCGGTGGAACGTGACCCGGCGGGCGAACGCGTCCCGCACCGGGTTCAGCAGGTCGTCGCCGGCCTCGGCCAGCCCGCCGCCGAGCACGATCGCCTCGACGTCGTAGAGCGCCTGCCCGGTGAGCAGCCCGTCGGCGAGCGCCTCGACCGCGTCCTGCCACACCTGGCCGGCCAGTTCCTCACCGGCCGCGGCCCGGGTGGCCACGTCGAACGCGGTCGCGTCGGTACGGCCGGACAGTGCGGCGTACCGTCGTCCGATCGCCCTCGCCGACGCCTCGGTCTCGAGGCAGCCGCGTTTGCCGCAGCCGCAGGCCAGGCCGTCGGGGCGGACCGTGACGTGCCCGATCTCGCCCGCCGCGCCGTGTGCGCCGGAGTACCCGGCACCGTTCACGACCAGCCCGCCGGCGATGCCGGTGCCGATCCCGACGAACAGCACGTACCGCCAGGCGTGCCCGGCGCCGAGGCGGGCCTCGGCCAGCGCGGCGGCCCGTACGTCGTGACCGAGCGCCGCCGGCAGCCCCACCCGCGCGGAGATCAGCTCACGCAGCGGCACGTCGCGGAAGCCGATGTTCGCCGACCAGACCGCCACGCCGTTGACCTCGTCGACCACTCCGGGCACGCCGATGCCGACCGCGACCGGGGTGAGCCCGTCCGCGCGCGCCTTGCCGGCCAGTCCCTCGGCGATCGACAGGATGTTCTCGGTGACCGCGTCCGGGCCGCGCTCGGGCAGCGTCGGGTGGCGTTCCTCGTGGTGCACGGTGCCGTCCGGGCGAACCAGCGCGCATTTCATCCCGGTACCCCCGACGTCGAGGGCGACGACAACCGTCACGGCTGTTCGGGGAGCACGATGGAACGCGTCAGTCCACTCGGGTTGTCCGGGTCGAGGCCCTGGGTGGTGGCCAGCAGCACGGCCACCCGCTGAGCGAGGACCAGGTCGGCCATCGGGTCGAGCGGCGCGCGGCCACCGACCCAGCGGCCGAGCGAGGCGTACCCGCCGTGGTGGCGGCTGTGCACGAACGCGGCGCCGCGGGCCTCCACCTCGTCGGCCAGGCCGGCCGGCACGTCGCCGAACGCCCACACCACGCGGCGCGGCCGGGCGATCGAGATCGGGCCGTGCCGGTAGTCCATGGCCGGGTACGACTCGGTCCAGAACCCGGCGGTCTCCCGGCACTTCAGGGCGGCCTCCTCGGCCAGGCCGACGGTCCAGCCCCGGCCCAGGAACGTGATCTGGTCGGTGAGCGCGGGGTGCACCGGCAGCGGCAGCCGGACGGCCACCTCGGCGTCCATCGCGGCGACCTCGATGTCGTGGCCCAGGTGTGCCCGGAGCAGGGCGAGCACGCTGGTGGCGAAGCGGGTCTGCACGACCGACTGCTCGTCGGCGAAGTCCAGCACGACGGCGTGCCCGGCGATCTCGGCGGCCGGCTGGGCCGGGTCGGCGGTGATCACGGTGACCGGGGTGTTCTGGCCGACCTCGCGCATCACGTCGAGGGTCTCGGTGGTGGTGCCGGAGCGGGTGATCGCGATCAGGCGGTCGTACCGGCGTCCGTGCGGGAAGTCGGAGGCCTGGAAGGCGTCGGTCTCGCCGTGCCCGGCCTGTTCGCGGAGCACCGCGTAGGACTTCGCCATGAACCAGGAGGTACCGCAGCCGACCACGGCGACCCGCTCCCCGCGGGCCGGGAGCCCGGGCGCGTCGGCCAGTTTGGCCGCCTGCCGCCAGCAGTCCGGTTGGCTGGCGATTTCCGCCTTTACGTGCGTCATGCCCTCATCCTCACCGGTTGTGCTGCGCATTCGAGCTCGGTACCCGGGTATTTCGCGCGTTATTGTGCTCATGGCGCTGGCGCGGGGGCAAGTACCCTTCGGCCCTTCGCGCATCGGGTCGCTTTGCTTCCCGGCCTTTCGCGCACTAATGTGCACACACTTATCATGAAACGTGCATCGGGGAGTGTCGGGTGGACCGGTACGCGCGGTGGAATGCCCTGCTCGAGCTACTCACGGACAGTGGCCGGGTAACGGTCGAGGAGGCCGCCGAACGCCTGGACGTCTCCCAGGCCACCATCCGGCGCGACTTCGATCAGCTCGCCCAGCAGCAGATGATCACGCGAACCCGGGGTGGCGCGGTCGCCAACGGCGTCTCGTACGACCTCCCGCTGCGCTACAAGAGTGCCAAGCATTCGGCCGAGAAACAGCGGATCGGCGAGGCTGCCGCCCGGCTGGTCACTCCGGGTACGGTGGTCGGCCTGAACGGCGGCACCACGGTGACCGAGGTGGCCCGGGCCCTGGCGGTCCGGCCGGACCTGAACGCCGGTGGCGAGGGTTCCCAGCTGACCGTCGTGACGAACGCGCTGAACATCGCGAACGAGCTGCTGGTCCGTTCCCGGATGAAGATCGTGGTGGCCGGCGGCGTGGTCCGCCCGCAGTCCTTCGAGGTGGTCGGCCCGCTCGGCGGCGCCCTGCTCCGGGAGGTCACGCTGGACATCGTGCTGCTCGGCGTCGACGCCCTGGACGTCGAGCTGGGCGCCGCGTCGCACCACGAGGGCGAGGCCGCGATGAACAGTCTGATGGTGGCCCGGGCCAAGCGGGTCGTGGTGATCGCGGACTCCTCGAAGCTGGGTGGCCACGCGTTCGCCCGGATCTGCCCGATCACCCAGGTGGAAACGCTGGTCACCGACTCCGGCGCGTCCTCCTCGGTGGTCGCCGCGTTCCGCGACGCCGGAGTCGACGTCATCTGCGCCTGACCAGGCCGCGGGCAAAACCATCAGATACCGCGGACGGCTCCCGGGATTGGCGTCGATCACTTAGGGTGCGGCGAATGACCGCCGTACTCGAGATATCAGGACTGCGTAAGACGTATCGCAGCCGTAAGGGTGTCCGGAAGGCGCTGGACGGCTTCGACATGGTGGTGGAGGCCGGTCAGGTGCACGGCTTCCTCGGCCCGAACGGCTCGGGCAAGACCACCACCCTGCGTACGCTGCTCGGCCTGATCAAACCGAACGACGGCCGGATGGCGATCCTCGGCCGGGAGGTGCCCCGGCTGCTGCCGGAGGTGGCCGGCCAGGTCGGCGCGATTGTGGAGAGCCCGCAGTTCTTCGGCAACTTCACCGCCGAGACCACCCTCTCGCTGCTCGCCGACGCCGGCGGGGTGAACCCGCACCGGGTGCCCGCGGTGCTCGAGCTGGTCGGTCTCCGGGACCGGTCGAAGGAGCGGGTGAAGACCTACTCGCTCGGCATGAAGCAGCGCCTCGCGGTGGCGTCCGCGCTGCTCAAGGAGCCGAAGCTGCTGATCCTGGACGAGCCGGCCAACGGCCTGGACCCGGGCGGCATCCGGGAGATGCGCACGCTGATGCGCACCCTGTCCGAGTCCGGGATGACGGTGCTGCTCTCCAGTCACATCCTCGGTGAGATCCAGCTGATCTGCGACTCGGTGACGATCATCGCGGCCGGGCGGCGGGTGACGAGCGGCTCGGTCTCCTCGGTGCTGGCCACCCATGCCTCGGCGACGGTCAAGGTGCGCCTGGAACCGGGTGTCGACCTGGCCGGCGCGGCCGCGGTGCTGCGGGCCGCGGGCGCCGCGGTCACCCTGGAGAAGGACCACTTCACCGTGGGGAACGCCAGCAACCCGGCTCAGATCACCAAGCTGCTGGCCGAAAAGCAGATCTACGTCGCCGAGCTGACTCCGGTCTCGGCCGACCTCGAGGACGTGTTCCTCGAACTCACCGGCACCGCGCCGGTCGACGGGGCGAACCGGCAGGTCGACCAGGTGGCGGCGACGACGACGCAGGGCGGGTGGGGTCAGTGAGCCTGTACAAGGCGGAGACGCGCCGGCTGGTCAAGCGCCGTTTCACCAAGTTCTTCGTGCTCCTCACGGTGCTCGTGCTCGGGCTGGTCGCGGCGGGCGTGGCGTACTCGAACGAGAAGGCCACCCCGGCGTCGCTGCAGGCCGCGCAGGCCCGCGCGGACAGCAGCTTCGCGGAGGACACCAAGTCCGCCGAGCGGGACCGGGCGGACTGCGCCGCCAACCCCAGCCAGTACGGCGGGGACTGCGACAACCTCTGGACCCCGTCGAAGGACGACTACCAGGCGGCCGATTACCTGACGTCGCAGTTCGACTTCCGGGACAGCTTCCCGGCCATGCTGATCACGCTCGCCGCCCTGCTGGCCCTGGTCGCGTTCGTCATCGGCGCGTCCTTCGTCGGCGCCGAGTGGAACAGCGGCGGCATGATGAACCTGCTGCTCTGGCGGCCGCAACGGATCCGCGTGCTGTCCACCAAGCTGGCCGCCCTGCTGGTCTCGCTGACCGGCCTGACCGTGGTGGTCGGTGCGGCCTGGACCGGCCTGTTCTGGCTGATCGCGAATCTGCGCGGCACCACCGAGCGGATGACCTCGGGCGTCTGGCAGTCGATCGGCCTGATGGGCCTGCGCGGACTGGCCCTGGTATTGGTGGCCGGTGCGATCGGGTTCGCCGTCGCGTCGATCGGCCGGCACACGGCGGCGGCCCTGGGTGCGGCGATCGGGGTGATCGTGGTGTTCCAATTCGGTCTGGCGATCGTGCTGGAGCTGGCCCGGGCCCGGTTCTACGAGGCCTACCTGTTGCCGGCCTGGTTCGTGGCCTGGATGTTCAAGTCCTACGAGGTGTACGACACCTACGGGCCGTGTGAGTACTCCGCGACCGATGGCTGCACACAGGCGTCGTTCACCATCACCTGGCAACTGTCCGGGTCGGTGGTGGCCGGTCTGACGATCATCATTGTGGGTGCCGCAATGTGGACGATGCGTAAGCGCGACATCACCTGATGTAACGTTCGCGAGGGTCATCGGTGGCGATTATGCTGGTGATCCTCGCGAAGACATCCGTGCCGACCAATACCTTGCCTCCGGGGAGTGCCATGCAGCCCGCCGCCGAACCGACCGGTGACCAGCCGGTCGAGGAGCAGCAGCACATCCCTGCCCCGCGCGCCGCCGAGCCCGACGCGCCGCCGGCGCCGGCACCGGCCGCTCTCACCGAGCGGGACCTGGAGATCCTGGCCTTCGAGGCCAAGTGGTGGAAGCACGCCGGCGCCAAGGAGCAGGCGGTCAAGGACTCCTTCGGTCTCTCCTCGACCCGGTATTACCAGCTGCTCAACGCCCTGCTGGACAATCCGGCCGCGCTCGAGCACGACCCGGTCCTGATCGGCCGCCTGCGGCGCCTGCGATCGGCCCGGGCCCGCACTCGTCGCCGTTGACCGGTCCGCTCACGGTTGATGTCTTCTCACGGTTGGTGACTTTCCGCGTACGACGCCAGCCACGCGACCTGGTCCTCCTCCAGTGACGGACGCACCCGCTTGCGCGCGGTGTCCACGTTGGCGGCGGTGACCGTGGCGGCCTCCAGCGAGTCGCGCATCGCGGCCAGCGCCGCCTCCCGGATCAGCGCCGAGCAGTCCGCCGCCGAGAAACCCTCGAGTTCCGCCCCGAGCGCGTCCAGGTCGACCGACGCGTCCAGCGGCACCGCCCGCGACGACGCGCGCAGGATCGCGGCCCGGGCCGGTCCGTCCGGCGGCGGCACGTAGACCATCCGCTCCAGCCGGCCGGGCCGCAGCAGCGCCGGGTCGATCAGGTCCGGGCGGTTCGTCGCACCGATCACCACCACGTTGCGCAGGTCCTCGACCCCGTCCAGCTCGGTGAGCAGCGCCGCGACCACCCGGTCGGTGGTGCCGCCGTCGGTGCCCTGGCCCCGGCGCGGCGCCAGCGCGTCCACCTCGTCCAGGAAGATCAGGGTCGGCGCGGCCTCCCGGGCCCGGCGGAACAGCTCCCGGACCGCCCGCTCGCTGTCACCCACCCACTTGCTGAGCAGCTCGGCGCCCTTGACCGAGAGCACGTTCGCCTTGCCGGTCCCGGCGATCGCCTTGACCAGGTACGTCTTGCCGCAGCCGGGCGGACCGTAGAGCAGCACCCCGCGCGGCGGGGTGACCCCGAGCCGGGCGAACGTGTCCGGATAGGTCAGCGGCCACAGCACCGACTCGGTGAGCACCTGCTTGACCTCGACCATGTCGCCGACGTCGTCGAGGGTCACCGCGGCCACCTCCAACGTGGAGTCGGCCATCGAGGTGGGCTTGACCACGGCCAGGGCGTCCTCGAAGTCGGCCATGGTGACCGCCAGCGGACCCTCGGCCCCGTCCCGCGCGCCGACGTGCCGCAGCGCGGTCCGGACCGCGGCCTCCCGGACGAGCGCGCCGAGGTCGGCCACCACGAACCCGGGTGTCCGGCCGGCCACCTCGTCCAGGCTCACGTCGTCGGCCAGCGTCATCGGGTGGGTCAGCACGTTCAGCTGCTCGCGCCGCATCGCCAGATCCGGCAGGGGCACGCTGAGCTGCACGGCGAGCCGGCCCGGGGCACGCAGCGCCGGGTCGACCGCCTCCGGCTTGCTGGTGGTGCAGACCACCGCGGCACCGGCGGCGAGGGCCTCGGCCAGCACCTTCTGGAAGACCGTGGCCAGCGGGCCCGGCTGGTCCCGGGGCGCGAGCGCCTCCACGTCCGAGATCAGCAGGACGGTGGGCCCGGCACCCTGCACGTCACCGGCCAGGTCACGCAGGAGACGGGCGGCCGCGTCGTTGGTCAGGGCGGCCAGTTCGGGTGCCCAGATCGTACGAACAGAGGCATTGACCTGGGCCGAGACGGCCCGGACCAGGGCGGACTTCCCGGACCCGGCCGGTCCGGAGATCAAAACGCCGAGGCTGACCGCGGTGCCGACCCGGGCCAGCACCTCGCGGTGGTGAAAGCCCAGGTCGAGCAGCTCCTCCAGCTCCTTGGCCTGCGGCCGGAGGGTGGGCAGGTGATCGAGGCTGACCGGGGCGTCCTCCGGGACGCCGAACGCGGCGGGCAGCTCCGGGCGGACGATCCGGAGCGCGACGGTGCCACCCCGCGGCGCCGTCGCCGCGCCGTCCTGCCAGGCCACCTCGGTGTCCGCGCCGACCAGCGCGGCGTCCGCGCCCTGCACGTCGACCACCCGCACCAGCGCGCTGGTCCAGCCGTAGCCCATCCGGTTGGACAGGCTGTGCCGGGCCGCCTCGACCAGCGAGCGGTTCTCCGCCGTGGGCAGCACGTCCTGCGGCAGCAGCGACACGTCGTCGCCGGGGCTGACCATCTTGCCGAGCAGCGCCAGCCGCAGCAGCTCCGGCGAGACCACCGCGACGACCTCGGCCGGCCCGGCCAGGGTCACCCGGCGTGCCGGCCCGGCCGGGATCGGGGCGACCCTGACCTGCACACCGTCCCGCCCGCCGAGGTTGCCGAGGGTGAGGTCGTCGGCGTAGAGCAGGGTCCAGGTCTCGCTCTCCTCGGCCCGCAGCGCGATCGCGGCGGTGGTCCGCGTCCCGGCCAGCCGCACCGGGTCACCCGGCTCCAGCTTCAGCGCCGTCATCACCCCGGGGTGCAGCCGGACGACGCCGCGCCGGGCCTCCAGGGCCGCGAGCTGCGGGGTCGCGGTCAGGGGGATCTCGTCTTCCACCGCGGGTGCTCCGATCGTCCGGTCTCCGAGCGTCCACGCTATCCGCACCGGGCTCGCCGGACCGTCCCCTTGATCTTGTGGGGCTTCACAGCCGCTGCTCAGGCGGGCCCGGATAGGTTGAGCGCCATGTCAAGGTTCCCCCGGGTGACCCGGCGCCGGGCGGTCACCGCCGCGGTGGTGCTCGTGCTGCTCGCTGCCGCGACCGTGTGGGCGGTGCTGCCCGAGCGGGCCGCCTGGACCGCGCAGGATCTGCGGATCACGGTCCGGTCCGGCCCGGGCGGTGACGAGCCGGTCGAGTTGGACGCCCGGTTCCTGCTGCCCCGGGACCGTTCCGGCAAGGTGCCCGCGGTGCTGCTCGCGCACGGTTTCGGCGGCACCAAGGCCTCGGTGAGCTCCGACGCCGAGTCGCTGGCCGAGCGTGGTTACGCGGTGCTCACCTGGACCGCCCGCGGGTTCGGCAAGAGCACCGGCGAGATCCACCTGGACAGCCCGGACTACGAGGTGAAGGACGCGCAGCGGCTGCTCGACTGGCTGGCCGCCCGCCCCGAGGTGCAGACCGACGCGACCGGCGACCCCCGGGTCGGCGTGGTCGGCGGGTCGTACGGCGGCGCCCTCGCCCTGCTGCTGGCCGGCCAGGATCAGCGCGTCGACGCGATCGTCCCGTCGATCACCTGGAACGACCTGAGTCACGCCTTCCTCCCGCAGTCGGCGAGCACCGACGCCACCGGGGTGTTCAAGAAGGGCTGGGCCGGCGTCTTCTTCGGCGGCAGCGCGGGTGGCGACAACCCGGCCTGCGGGCGGTTCGCCGCCGACGTCTGCGCCACCTACCTCTCGATGGCCACCACCGGTGTCCCGGACGCGACGAGCCTGGCGCTGCTGCGCCGGTCCAGCCCGGCCACCGTGCTCGACAAGATCAAGGCACCGACGCTGCTGATCCAGGGCGCTGTCGACACGCTCTTCCCGCTCTCCGAGGCGGACGCCAACGCCAAGGGCATCGCGGCGGCGGGCACCCCGGTCAAGGTGGCCTGGTTCACCGGCGGTCACGACGGCGGCGCCGGTCCCGGCAACGACCAGGACCGGGTCAAGTTCCTCACCGTCCAGTGGCTCGACCACTACCTGCAGGGCAAGGGGAGCACGCCGAGCGGCGACTTCACCTTCTCCCGGGTGGCCGGGTTCTCCGCGCTCGACCGCGATCTGGTCACCAACGGGTATTCGACGAAGGCGTACCCCGGACTCACCGGAACCGGCGCCGCGGACCTCGCCCTCACCGGATCGGCGCAGCCGATCGCGAACCCGCCGAACGGCAACCCGGCGGCCATCTCCGCGCTTCCCGGCCTCGGCAGCCGGCTCAGCTCGCTGCTCAGCGGCAACGTCGCCACCGACGTGCCGGGGCAGCACGCCACGTTCGACACCGCGCCGCTGACCGGCGCGATCGAGGTGGCCGGCTCGCCGACGGTGCGGCTGCGGGCCGCGTCGCCGACCGGCGAGGCGGTGCTCTTCGTCAAGCTCTACGACCTCGACCAGAACGGTTCGCCCACGCTCAGCGCCGGCCTGGTCGCCCCGGTCCGGCTGACCGGCCTGCCCAAGGACATCGCCGCGGCGCAGCCGGTGACCGTGACCCTGCCGGCGATCGTCCGGCAGCTCGAGCCCGGGCACACCCTGCAGGTCGTCGTGGCCACCTCGGACCAGGGGTTCCTCACTCCGGTCGCGCCGGCGACGTACACCGTCGCGATCGACGGGCAGCTGACGCTGCCCACCCTGGTGGGCACGGCGATCGCCTCGCCCGCGACCCTCTGGTGGTACGCCCTGGGCGCCCTGATCGTCGCCCTCCTGCTCGGCCTCACCGTGCTCCTGCTGGTGCGCCGGGCCCGCAGCCGCCGCCGGGTCACCTCGGTGACCGCCGAGTACGCGGACACCCCGCTGGTCGTGCTCGGCCTGCGCAAGGCGTACGACGACGGTTTCGTGGCGGTCGAGGAGATCGGCTTCACGGTCGAGCGCGGCCAGGTCGTCGGCCTGCTTGGCCCGAACGGCGCCGGCAAGACCACCACGCTGCGGGTGCTGATGGGCCTGACCAAGCCGACCGTCGGCGAGATCTACGTCTTCGGGCACCGGCTGGTCCCCGGCGCGCAGATCCTGTCCCGGGTCGGCGCGCTCGTCGAGGGCCCCGGCTTCCTGCCGCACCTGACCGGCGCGCAGAACCTGCGGGCGTACTGGGAGGCCACCGGCCGCCCGTGGGCCGACGCCCGGTTCGAGGAGGCCCTGGAGATCGCCGGCCTGGGCACCTCGGTGCACCGCCGGACCAAGAACTACAGCCACGGCATGCGCCAGCGGCTGGCGATTGCCCAGGCCATGCTCGGCCTGCCCGAGCTGCTGGTGCTCGACGAGCCGACCGACGGGCTCGACCCGCCGCAGATCGCCGAGATGCGCCGGGTGCTGCAGCGGTACGCCACCGACGGCCGGGCCGTGCTGGTCTCCAGCCACCTGCTCGCCGAGGTGGAGCAGACCTGCACGCACGCCGTGGTGGTGAACAAGGGCCGGATCGTGGCGTCCGGCCCGGTCGACGACATCGTCGGCGAGTCGCCGTCGGTCGCCATCGAGGTGACCGACGTGCCGGCCGCCACCGAGATCCTCAGTGGTCTCGGCGTCCGTTCGGTGACACCGGACGGCGCGAGCGGCCTGATCGTCGACATGAACGGCACACCCCGCGCCGAGCTGGTGGCGTCGCTGGTGCGTGCCGGTGTCGGAGTGGACCGGGTGGTGCCGCGGCGCCGCCTGGAGGACGCGTTCCTGGCCCTGGTGGGCGACAACTCCCGGGGGAGTGGAGACCGATGAGCACGTCGATCGCGGTGGGCTACCGCCCGTCCCGGACCCTGCCGATCGTGGCCGAGATCCGCCGGCAGGCGTCCCGGCGGCGCACCCAGCTGGCGCTCGGCTTCATGGTGCTGCTGCCTCTGATCATCCTGGCCGCCTTCGAGTTCGGCGGCGGCAGCGGCGACGACGACGGCAACGGCGGCGGCGCGTTCAGCAGCCTCGTCGACCTGGCGACGTCCGGCGGGCTGAACTTCGCCCTGTTCTGCCTCGCGGTCTCGGCCGGCTTCCTGCTCGTGGTGGTCTTCGCGCTGTTCGCCGGCGACACCGTGGCCAGCGAGGCGAGCTGGGGCAGCCTGCGCTACCTGCTGGCGATCCCGGTGCCGCGGGCCCGGTTGCTCGCGGTCAAGCTGATCGTGGCGCTCGGCTACTCGTTCGTCGCGCTCTTCCTGCTGGCCGGCACGGGTCTGCTGGTCGGCACGCTGCGCTACGGATGGCATCCGCTGGGCAGCACCATCGCCGCGCAGATCCCGCCCGGGCAGGGTGTGCTGCGACTGCTCGGCATCCTGGCGTACCTCGCGGTGATCCTGCTCGTGGTTGCCGGCCTGGCCTTCCTGCTCTCGGTCCTGACCGACGCGGCGCTGGGCGCGGTCGGCGGCGCCGTGCTGCTCTGGATCCTGTCCAGCATCCTCGACCAGATCACCGCGCTCGGCTCGATCCGCAACGCCCTGCCGACGCACTACAGCGACGCGTGGATGGGTCTGCTCTCCACCCCGGTCCAGACCGAGGACCTGGCGAAGGGCGCGATCTCGGCGCTGGTCTATGCGACGGTTTTCTGGGGTTTGGCGTTCTTCCGCTTCACCCGCAAGGACGTCACTTCCTGACTACTCCCTGTCGCGGTCCAGATCACTCGTGGCCCGCGGTCCGATCACCTTCCGGCCGCTTGCGGCGGCCTGATTGCCTGTCGGTCGCTTGCCGCGGCGTGATCGTCTTCTGGGTGCTTGGCGCGGCCTGATCGTTTTCGGTCATCGCGGTCGTGGCCCGATCGCTTTCGGTCCGCATTCGCGTTGACCCGGGGCCCGGGCGGTCGCAGGATCGGCTGATGGCCGATGTCCTTCTCCGCCCGGCTGCGCCGGACGACGCCGCCGCGGTGGTCGCGCTGAGCGGTCTGGTCCACCCCTATCTGGTACGCGGTGAAGCCGCCATCCGCCGCACGATCACCCAGCCCCCGCCCGGCGAGGACTGGACCGCCTTCGTCGCCGTGACCGACGGCGCACCGGTCGGCTGGGTGGCGGCGATGCGCAACCCGCGATCGGCCGAGCCGGACTTCGGCCAGATCTCCCTGCTCCAGGTCCACCCGGAGGCCCGCCGCCGCGGCATCGGCGACGCACTCTTCGCCGCGGCCGCCGCCCACCTGCGCGCCGCCGGCATCCGCCGCACCACCGCGATCAGCCGCCCGGACAGCCTGCCCTTCGCCCGCCGCCACGGCTTCCAGCCAACCCGCGAACTGCGCTTCTCCGCCCTCAACCTGCCCTCCCTCCCCTCCTCGTCCGGCTCGTCTTCCTTGCCAGGCTCGTCTTCCTTGCCAGGCTCGTCTGCCTCGTCTGCCTCGTCTGCCTCGGCCGGAGAGGCGGACGGTATTCGGCTGATGTCGTTGCGGGAGACGACTCCGGAGGCCCTCTACGCCGCGGATGTGGCCGCCGCGACCGACGAGCCCGGCGACGCCCCGCCGCAGCCGCCGTCGTTCGCGACCTGGCGCTACGACATCTGGGACAACCCGGACCTCGACCACGACTTGAGCATCGCCGCGGTCCTGAACGGCGAGATCGTCTCGTTCTCGCTGCTGGCCCGGGTCGGTACCCGCGTCTGGTCGGACATGACCGCCACAGCACCTGCTCACCGCGGCCGGGGCCTGGCCCGCCGCACCAAGACCGAGGCCCTGCGCCGCGCCGCCGCGGCCGGCGTGACCACCGCCTTCACCAGCAACGACGAGTCCAACGCCCCGATGCTCGCGGTCAACACCCATCTCGGCTACCGCCCGGTAGCCACCCAGTTCGCCTGCGTCGCCACTCTCTGACCCATCACTGACCGCCGCCCCAAGAAAACCCAACCAAGGTCAACCCGCTCCGTTTCGGCACATCTCCCCGCCGAACTCGCCCCGCGAGCAGCAGCGGTTGTCACAACGACCGCGCCACCACGATGGCTGCTCGCCGTTCGGGGCTGGCGACCCGCAGTGGTTGTTAAGGCGGTCGTGACACGGCGATGGCTGCTTACCCGATCGCGGTTGTCGAGCAGCGGTGGTTGTTAAACGGTCGCGTAACCACGATGGCTGCTTGCCGCATTCGCCCTGGCGAGCACCCATGGTTGCCGACCGACCTCGATCCCGCCGCGGGAATGAGCTCGCCCCGGTTGGCTGGTGCTGGCGGCTGTTGAACTGGGCGCGATAGGACCCTCAGCGCCAGCTCGCCTCGGCCGGCTGGTGCTGAGGGTCGTTAAGCCGGGCGCGACACAACCCTGAGCGCCAGCTGAACCTGCTCGGCTGGTTCTGAGGGTTGTCAAACCGGCCGCGACACAACCCTCAGCGCCAGCCGGGTGTGCCCCAATGCCGCTCAGCCTAAGTTGATCTTGATGGGGCGTTGGCGGCCGGAACCAATTGGCCCGCGAGGTCATCCCGGTCGCCCCTCGACCACCCTGTGGGCGGCGAGGGGTGCACATGCCCGCCCGGATGTGCCTGTCGCTGCCGGTCAGGGCGGCGAGAGTCCGCAATGCCAGATCGCGTGCGGCTACCGCCCACCTGGGGCAAGGCCGCGCGGTTAAGTGTTTTGGCTGATTGTCAGC
>NZ_LLZH01000298.1:0-66430 GCF_001509495.1 Actinoplanes awajinensis subsp. mycoplanecinus
GGGCTGGTCGGTTGCGGTCGCCATGGGCGTGGGCTGGTCGGTTGCGGTCGCCATGGGGGCGGGCTGGTCGGTTGTGGTCGTCACGGGCGTGGGCTGGTCGGTTGCGGTCGCCATGGGGGCGGGCTGGTCGGTTGCGGTCGTCAAGGGCGTGGGCTGGTTGGTTGCGGGGTGAGCCGTGGGGGCCGGGTCACCAGCTGGTGAGGACCAGGTGGTTGATCAGGAGGGCGGTGGTGGCCTGCAAGGACAGCCAGCCGCGGCGGTCGGTGGCCGGCAGCAGGGACGCGGCGGCGGGGAGCCAGATGGCGAACGGGAGCCAGATGCGCTCCACCTCGGCCTTGCTCAGGCCGGACAGGTCGGCAGCGATGATCGCGGCGGCTGCGCCGAGGCAGAGCAGGACCGCCGGGGTGCGGGAGGTCAAGACTCGTGCGGCGGCGTGACGCAGGGTGGCTGCGGCGGCGGGGCCGGCACTCAGGGTGAGGGCGGCGAGGTTGGCCCAGATCCAGTACGCGTAGGGGCGCTGGCTCGCCAAACCCTGGTAGTAGCGTTGTTTGACCAGGTGATAGCCCTGCCACCAGTCGAACCCGAGCCCGGTCATCGCGGCCACCACGAGTCCCGCGCCGAGCCCGGCCCAGACCAGCAGCCCGATCCGGCGCGCTCGTATTGCGAGGACGGCTGCGGCGGGGAGGATCAGGAGCACCAGACCGTACGAAAGATAGGCGCAGAGCGCGAGGAAAAGACCACCGAGAGTGACCGCTAACCGGGAGGGGCGGGTCAGGCCGGTGGCGAGCAGCGCGAGCGCGGCCGCGGCGACGCCCATGAACAGGCCGTCGGCGGAGACCCCGACCCAGACGGCGCCGGGGAAGAGCACCAGGAACGGCAGGGCGACCCGGGCCGCGGGCTCGTCGCCGAGCGCACGCAGCGTGATCGCGACCGTCGTGACCGCGGAGCAGCCGACCAGGACGCAGAACGTCGCCGCCCACCCGCCGCCGGGTAATCCGATGCGGTCGAGGCCGACGAAGACGAGCAGGGCGCCGGGTGGGTGGCCGGCCACGTGTGTGGTCCACGGGTCGGGGCTGTCGGCGAGGATCCGGCCGGCGAATCCGCGGAGCATCGCGGGGATGTCGGTGACGCCGGGTACCTCGCTCAGGTATTCGAACTGTGTGGTGAGGCGACCGGCCACCCCGCGCTGCCAGCCGTCCACCAGGGCGAGCGCGAGCGTCCACGCCGTTGCGGAGAGCCACGCGACGGCCAGCAGCGGCCGCCACGCGAGGCGCTCCGCGATGGCCGGCCCCCAACGGATCACCGCGAGACCGATAGCGATCGCCAGCGGGGTGCCGACGCCGAGATGTGGCAGCACGTGCCCGAAGAGTGGCGCGGCCGGCGCGTGCACGGGCCGGCCGGCCCAGCCGAGCGCGGCCCCGACCAGCACTGACGTCGCGACCAGTCCCAACGCGACCGCGAGAGCCCAGCGGTCCCCCCGCGCCGAAGGCCCCCGCCGTGACAGCCAACCGCCAGCCGGCAGCGGCCCTTCGTGAAGCAGTCGCTCGCCGGAGGGCGGCCGGCCTGCTGACAGTGAGCGTCGCCCTCTGCCGCTCAGCCACGCAGCGGCGCGCACGCGAACTCCCGCAGCCCCTCGGCCGGTGCCGTCGCCGCTACGAAACCCAGCTCCGCGCCGGCCCGCGCCGGTGACGCCACCACGTGCCGCACATCGCCGAGCCGGAAGCGCCCGGTCACCACCGGCCCCGGCCCGCCGAACGCGTCCGCGAGCAACCCGGCCATCTCACCGATCGTGGTCGGCCGGCCGGACGCGACGTTGTAGGCCCGGTACCCCGCCCCCACCGAAAGTGCCGCCACATTCGCCGCTGCCACGTCGCTGACGTGCACGAAGTCCCGGCGTTGGCCACCGTCCTCATACACCTGCGGTGCCCGGCCGCCCTCCAGGGAGGATCGGAAGATTGCCGCCACCCCGCTGTACGGAGTGTCACGGGGCATCCCCGGACCGTACACATTGTGATAGCGCAGTGCGGCGACCGCGGCACCGCGCTCCCGCGCCCAGACCGCGGCCAGATGCTCCTGCGCGACCTTGGTGGCCGCGTAGACACTGCGCGGATCCATCGGGGCGTTCTCGGTCACCAGCCCGGCGGCCAGTGCGGCGCCGCAGTCCGGGCAGGACGGCTCGAAACGGCCCGCGTCCAGGTCGCCTGCCGCTCGCGGTGCCGGCCGCACCGGGCCGTGCCGGTCGCACTCGTACGATCCCTCGCCGTAGACCACCATCGAGCTGGCCAGCACCAGCCGCCCGATCCCGGCCTCGGACATCGCCGCGAGCAGCACGGCGGTGCCCAGGTCGTTGCAACCGACGTACTCAGGAAGATCTTCCGGACTGGCGCCGAGCCCGACCAACGCCGCCTGATGGACCACCGCATCGACGCCGCGGAGCGCGTCGCGGACAGCGGCCCGGTCCCGGACATCGGCCCGGTGCAGCGGAACGCCGTCCGGAACCTCCGGCGGTTCGCGGTGCGCGGCCGGATGGGCGCAGTCCAATACGGACACGTCGTGGCCGGCGGCCAGCAGAGCGGAGGTCACGTGCGAGCCGATGAAACCGGCGCCGCCGGTCACGAGAATGTGGGTCACGACTGCGACCGTAGGGCCGCCGGCGCCCTCGGACGGCGCCTCACGCCGATCCGTCAGCGGTTCGTAAGGTCTGTCGCGGACGTACCCAGTTCGTAAGATTTACCGGCCCTGAGCAGCGCTAACTTCCTCCCCATGACCGATGTGGTGTTGCCCTGCCTGAACGAGGCCGCCGCCCTGCCGTGGCTGCTGGCCCGGATGCCGGCCGGCTATCGGCCGATCGTGGCCGACAACGGATCCACCGACGGCTCGCTCGAGATCGTCCGCCGGCTCGGCGTCCGCCTCATCGAGGTGACACAGCCGGGGTACGGCGCGGCCGTGCACGCCGGAGTCCTCGCCGCGGACCCGGCCGACGGGGTGGTGTGCGTGATGGACGCGGACGGCTCGTTCGACCCGGCCGAGCTGCCGGCCCTGGCCGACCTTGTCCGTTCCGGAACAGCTGACCTGGCCTGTGGCCGCCGACGCCCGACCACGGCGCGGGCCTGGCCGGTGCACGCGCGCCTGGGCAACGCCGTGCTGGCCCGGCGGATCCGCGCGGACACCGGCCTGCCGGTGCACGACATCGCGCCGATGCGCGCCGCCCGGCAGGACGCGCTGCTCGCCCTGGACCTGCGCGACCGCCGGTTCGGGTACCCGCTCGAACTGCTGCTCGGCGCGGCCCGGGCCGGCTGGCGGGTGCACGAGGTGGACGTCACCTACCACCCGCGGGCGGCCGGGACCAAGTCGAAGGTCACCGGCACGGTCCGCGGCACGCTGCGCGCCATCCACGACATGCGAGCGGTGCTGGCCGCATGATCCAGCTGCTGGTGATGGCGAAAGCGCCGGTGCCGGGACGGGTGAAGACCCGGCTCTGCCCACCGTGCACCCCGGAGCAGGCGGCGACGATCGCGGCGGCCGCCCTCGCGGACACCCTCGACGCGGCGTCCGGGGCTCCGGCGGTGCGGCGGGTACTGGTCGTCGAGGGGGACTATCCGGCGCCGCCGGGCTGGGAGAGCGTGCCGCAGCGAGGGGACGGGCTGGGGGAGCGGCTCGCCCACGCGTTCGCGGACACGGCACTGCCCGGGGTGCCGGCGCTGCTGATCGGGATGGACACGCCGCAGGTCAGCGGCGCGTTGCTGTCCGCGGCGGCGGAGGCGCTGGAGCGGGACGGTGCGGTGTTCGGGCCGGCCGAGGACGGGGGCTGGTGGGCGCTGGGGCTCAGCGACCCGGCCGACGCGGACGTGCTGCCCGGGGTGCCGATGTCGGTGGCGGTGACCGGGGAACGGACCCTGGCCGCGCTGCGTGCCCGGGGTGTCCGGCCGACGGCGCTGGCCTGTCTGCGAGACGTGGACACCGCCGCTGACGCGATCATGGTTGCGGCGGACTGTCCCGCGCGGGGGCGCTTCCCCGCAGCGGTGACCGGGCTATTGCGGGGAGCACCCGCATGACCGCGCCCGCACTTGTCTGCCCGCCCGCTGAACTGGGTGCCCTCGACCTCTACGACCAGGCCCTGATCCGTGCCGCCGCGGGCGCCGCCGGCCAACTCGTGCTGCGCGACGCGACCGGCCGGGAGACCCGGGTCGACGCCGTGGACTGGTGCCGGGACCACCGTCCCGGTGACACCGGGCTGCTGGACCGCTGCTCCGGCGCCACCCTCGACGTCGGCTGCGGGCCGGGCCGGCTCACCGGTGCGCTGCTGCTCCGGGGCCGGGCCGCGCTGGGCGTCGACGTGAGCGCGGTGGCCGTCCGGATGGCCCGGGCCCGTGGGGCATCGGCCCTGCGCCGGGACGTGTTCGCGCCGCTGCCCGGGCACGGCCGCTGGCAGCACCTGCTGCTCGCCGACGGCAACCTCGGCATCGGCGGCGACCCGGTCGCCCTGCTCCGGCGTTGCCGGGAGCTGATCGCCCGGCGTGGCCAGGTGCACGCGGAGGTGGAACCGCCCGGCACCGGCAGCTGGGCCGGCGTGGCCACCCTGCACGCCGCCTCACTCGGCAGCGGCACCGACGGGGTGGGAGCTCCGCTGCGGTGGGCACGAGTCGCCGCCGACGACCTGGAGTCCCTCGCCCGGACCGCGGGACTGCGGATCCGGGCGGCCTGGAACGAGGAGGGGCGATGGTTCGCCACCCTGACGGCCGCCTGAAGCACGCTCTCACCTGGCTGAACGCCCCACCCGACCGGCTGCGGCGCGGCCCGTTCCGGCCGGACGCGTTCCCCTCGGCGCTGCGGTCGACCAGGCTCACCAGCCAGCTCGGCATCGCGCTGGGCGTCGCGTTCCTGGTCTGCTTCCTGACCGGCCTGATCAGCCACCTCGTCCAGCACCCACCGCGCTGGTTCTGGTGGCCGTCCGAGCCGGCCGGGCTGTACCGGTTCACCCAGGGCCTGCACGTGGCGACCGGACTCGCCACCGTCCCGCTGCTCGGCGCGAAACTCTGGTCGGTCTATCCCCGGCTGTTCACCTGGCCGCCGTTGAAGCACGCCGCGGAACGCCTGTCGGTCGTGGTGCTTGTCGCCGCCGCGCTGTTCCAGCTGGTCAGCGGGCTGCTGAACGTCGCCCACGAGTACCGGCCGATGCCGTTCTTCTTCACCACCGCGCACTACTGGGCCGGCTGGCTGGTCATCGGCGCGCTGCTGGTGCACGTCGGCGTGCAACTCCCGGTGGTCCGTGAGGCGCTGCGGTCCAGGGCACCGCGCGTGCGGCTGTCCAGGGGCCACGGCGCGCCCCCGGTGCCGGATGCCGACCGCAGGCAGCTCCTGCTCACGGTCGGCGCGGCCGCCGGGGTGATCACCGTGGCCACGCTGGGACAGACGGTCCGGCCGCTCGCCGCGATCTCCGCGCTGGCGCCGCGAAGGCCGGGCACCGGACCGCAGGGGCTTCCGGTCAACCGGACCGCGGCCGCCGCCGGTGTCCGCGACGCCGCGCTCGACCCCGGCTACCGGCTGACCGTCACCGGCTTCGGCCGTACCGTCGAGCTGAGCCTCGCCGACCTCGCCGCACTGCCGCAGCACACCACGGTGCTGCCGATCGCCTGTGTGGAGGGGTGGAGCGCGGTCGGCACCTGGTCCGGCGTGCGGCTGCGTGATCTCGCCGGCCTGCTCGGTGCCGATGAGGCCGACCTCACCGGCGGCGAGGCGGAGGTCGAGTCGCTGCAGACGGCTGGCCGCTATCGCACATCGACGGTGGCCGGGCCGCACCTGGCCGACGACCGGACCCTGATCGCGCTGCGGCTCGGCGGTGAACCCCTGGCCGTCGACCACGGCTACCCGGCCCGGCTGATCGCCCCGAACCGGCCCGGCGTGATGCAGACCAAATGGCTGACCCGGGTCACGATCCGGAGCCTGCGGTGAGACGTGCGCTGATCGCTTCCGGTCTACTGCTCATGGTGTACGCCGTGGTAGGCGCGACCACCGACACCCAGGTCAGCCTGCCCGGCGTCCTGATCTTCGGGGTGGCCGTGCTGGCCCTGCACGACGGCGTGTTCCTGCCGCTCGTCCTGGCCGCGGGCGCGCTGATCGGCCGGGTTCCGCCCCGCTGGCGGTCGACCGTCCGCGCCGTCGCCGTGGTCAACACCGCCGTCGCCGTCGTCGCCCTGCCGCTGCTGGTCAGCCGGGGACACGACGGCGACAATCCGACGATCCTTCCCCGCCCGTACGACATCGGTCTTCTTGTGATCGTGGTGACGACAACCGTGAGTGCCGTCCTGTGCCGTAAGGGAATCGAAAGATGGCGGAACGGGCGCCGGAGGCGGCCGCGTGGGTAGCCTGCCGTGGTGACCCACCGAGTGCTGGTAGTGGACGACGACCCGACCGTCAGCGACGTCGTCCGGCGCTACCTCGAGCAGGACGGCTGCCGGGTGCGGCTGGCCGCCGACGGGCTCGCCGCGCTCGCCGCCGTCGACGCCGAACGCCCGGATCTGGTTGTCCTCGACCTGATGCTCGGCGGCCTGGACGGTCTCGAGGTGTGCCGCCGGCTGCAGCGCGACCAGCCGGGCCTGCCGGTCGTCATGCTCACCGCGCTCGGCGAGGAGAGCGACCGGGTGCTCGGCCTCGAGGTCGGCGCGGACGACTACGTGACCAAGCCGTTCAGCCCGCGCGAACTCACCCTGCGGGTCCGCTCGGTGCTGCGCCGCACCGCGCCGGCCGCGTCACCGCGCCCCGCACTGCTCCGCGACGGCGACCTGGTCGCGGACACCGGGCGGCGTACCGCGGAACGCGCCGGCCGGCCGCTCGCGCTGACCGTGCGCGAGTTCGACCTGCTGGAGTTCCTGCTGCGGAACCCGGCGCGGGCCTGGTCCCGCGCCGACCTGCTGGACCGGGTGTGGGGCTGGCAGTTCGGCGACCAGTCCACCGTCACCGTGCACGTGCGGCGGCTGCGCGAGAAGATCGAGGACGATCCGGCGTCGCCGGTCCGGCTGGTCACCGCGTGGGGCGTCGGCTACCGGTACGAACCGGCCGCCCGTGCGTGACCTGATGCTGATCGGCCTGTACTCGCTGATCGCCGGCGCGGTGGTCGGCCTGGCAGGCGCGGTCGTGCTGCGGCTGCTGCGCGGCCGATCGATCACCGTGCACGTCTGCGTGCTGCTGGCGATCACCGTGACCGCGGTCGTGGCCGGGGTCGGCACGGTCGCCCAACTGATGTTCCTTTCCGGTCATGACCTGCAGGTAGTGCTGGTCACGGTGGCCGCCTCGGCGGTGGTCAGCCTCGGCGTCGGCACCGTCTTCGGGCGTCGGCTCGCGGCCGCCGCGGTCTGGGCGGCGCAGGCCCGCGAGCAGGAACGCCGGATGGAGGCCGGCCGCCGTGACCTGGTCGCCTGGGTGTCGCACGACCTGCGCACGCCGCTGGCCGGGCTGCGCGCGATGACCGAGGCCCTGCAGGACGGCGTGGTCGCCGACCCGCGCACCGTCGCGGAGTACCACCGGCGGATCGGCGCCGAGACCGACCGGATGAGCAGCCTGGTCGACGACCTGTTCGAACTGTCCCGGATCCACGCCGGCGCGCTCCGCCTCACCCCGACCGACCTGCCGCTGGCCGACATCGTCTCGGACGCGGTCGCCGCCGTCACCCCGCTCGCCGTCGGCCGCGGCATCCGGGTGGTGGCCGCCGGTGAGCGCTGGCCGATGGTCACCGGCGGCGCCGCCGAACTCAACCGGATCGTCAGCAACCTGCTGACCAACTCGGTGCGCTACACCCCCGCGAACGGCACGATCCAGATCGAAGCCGGCCGCGACGCGCGCGAGGTGTGGTTGACAGTTTCGGACAGCTGCGGCGGCATCCCGGAAGCGGACCTGCCCCGGGTGTTCGACGTCGCGTTCCGCGGCACCCGCGCTCGCACCCCGGAGGGCGCCGGCGGCGGCGGTCTCGGCCTCGCGATCGTCCGCGGCCTGGTGGAAGCGCACGGCGGCCGCGTCCAGGCCGGCAACATCACCGGAGGCTGCCGCTTCGAGGTCCGCCTCCCCGCCTGACTCCCGGCTGCAGCGCCGGCGCGAGACCCCGGCTGGTCCTGAGGGGTGTCTCAAGCACCCGGACACACCCCTGGAAGCCAGCCGGGGTTCGGACCGTGGGCTGCTGCCGGGTCCCGGCTGGTTGTGAGGGGTGTCTTGAGGGGGCGGAGGCACCCCCGGGAGCCAGCCGGGGAACAGTGGGGCGCGGGACGGTCTGGGGCGGCAGCGGTGTCGCGGTGGCCTCACGGGCGGGACTCGGCTCGTAGCCTACGGGCGGGCGCTGGATTGTTCGTACCGTATAAAAAGCGGTCAGTAGACCAGCCGTTGGATCGCGGTGACCAGGTCGTTGACCGTGGCGTCGAGCTCGGCGTCGGTCTTGTGGGCGAGCTTGGCGTATTCGGCGTCGCGGATGGCGGCGATCATCTCGGCGAGGCGTTCGGCGGGGATCGCGGTGGTGGCCGTGCCGGCGGCCTGGTCGCGGCGGATCTTGGCGGCGGCGCGCTCGTCGTAGCGGGTCTTGGCCTGGGTGACGAAGTCGCGCAGCTGGTCGGAGGAGGGCAGCGCGGTCGCGGCGCAGGACAGCAGCCCGGAATTCGCCCGCCAGAGCCGGGCCGAGATGCCCAGCTGGGTGCGGAGCAGCTCGGGGGCCGGGCCGGAACTGTCGAACCACACGTGCGAGGCGGCCAGCTCGTCCCAGACCTGGGCCATCAGCGCGGTCAGCACGGCGGGTTTGGTCGGGAAGTAGAAGTAGAAACTCGTGCGCGAGATGCCCGCGCCCGACGCCAGATCGTCGATGGTGACCGCATCGTACGACCGGTCGGCGAACATCTGCCCCGCCACCCGCAGGATCGCGGCCTCCCGGAGGTCGCCCTTGGAGGGGCCGGTCCGCCGTCGCGACGGTGCTACCTGACTCATGGTTCCAGTGTCCCTCGCTGTGATCATCGACGCGTCGACCAGATTTCTCGACACCGCGTCGACTTTGCGGCCTAGTCTATCGCTCGTGAACCAACCCGTACGCCCCCGGCTGCTGCTCCTTGCCGCCGCGGCCGCGAGCTTCCTGCTCTCGCTGATCCAATCCATTCCGGTCCCGGTGCTGCCGCAGATCGCCCAGCAGCTCGGCGCCGACGCCACCACGGTCGGCTGGGTGTCGACCGCGACGCTGCTCGCCGCGTCCGCCTGCACCCCGCTGCTCGGCCGGCTCGGCCACGTCCTCGGCATCAAGCCGGTGTTCATCGGCACGCTGATCGCCACCCTGGCCGGCAGCCTGCTCGCCGCGACCGTGCACGACATCCACTGGCTGATCGTCGCGCGGGTGCTGCAGGGCACCAGCTTCGGCCTGTTCCCGCTGGGTATGAGCCTTCTGCGCCACGAACTGCCGCCGCACAAGCTCACCCACAACATGGCCGTGGTCGCCTCGACGCTCGGTGTCGGCGGCGGTGTCGCGCTCGTCGCCTCCGGGCTGCTCACCCAGGGTGACGCCGACTACCGGCGGATCTTCTGGCTGTGCGCGCTGGTGAGCGCGATCGCGCTGGCTCTCGCGCTGACCCTGCCGCGGCGGGCTGGCGGCGGTGGCCGGGTCGACGTGCTGGGCGCGATCGTGCTCTCCGCCGGGCTGGTCAGCCTGCTGCTGCCGATCTCGCAGGGGCACAGCTGGGGCTGGACCTCGCCGCGGGTGCTGGTGCTCTTCGCCGCCGCGGTGATCATCCTGGTCGGGTTCTACTTCCTGCAGCGCCGGACCGCGGCACCGCTGGTTTCGGTGGAGATGCTGCGGCACCGTCCGATTCTGGTCGCCAACCTGGCCGCGATGGCGGTCGGCTTCGCGATGTTCGCGCTGCAGCTGGCCACCAGCTATTTCGTGCAGAGCCCGCGGGAGTACACCGGGTTCGGGTTCAGCGCGACGGTGCTGGAGACCAGCCTGATCTTCCTGCTGCCGGGCGCGGCGGCGAGCGTGGTGATGGGCCCGCTCGCCGGTGCGCTGATCGGGCGGGTCGGGCCGCGCGTGGTGCTCGTGCTGGCCTGCGGGCTGGCCGCGCTGGGCATGGCGTCGCTGGCGCTGCTGCACGACAACCGGGGTGAGACGATCGCCGCGTTCGTGGTGGCCAGCTGTGCGATCGCGATGGCGTACGCGGCGATGCCGGCCCTGCTGGTCAGCCACGTGCAGCCGGCCGAGACCGGGATCGCCAACTCGGTGAACTCGATCATGCGGACCGTCGGCGGCACGATCGGCAGCGCGCTGGTGATCACGATTCTGGCCGCGCAGACGCGCCAGGTGGGCGCGGTGTCACTGCCGACCGAGCAGGCGTACGAACTCAGCTACGCCCTGGGCGCGGCCGTCTTCGCGATCGGTGGCCTGCTCGTGCTGCTCTTCATCGACCGGGCCGCCAAGGTTCCCGCCGCGGCGGCACCGGCCGAGCTGGCGGTCACTCGCGCTTGATCGGGATGCAGTTACCGGTGTGGTAGCTGCCGTCGGCCGCGCGGACCATCCCGTGACCGGTCTTGGCGATCCGGGCGCAGACCTTGGTGGCGTTGCCGACCGCTTCGTAGTCCGAGTCGGTGACCCGCCGGATCGAGGGCTCCTTGTCCTCGTAGTAGTACTTGCCGTGCGCGGTCGCCTGGCTGCCCATCGTCGACTCGTCCGGGTGCTGCCCGTCGCCGCCGTAGATGTGCAGGTGGAAGCCCTTCTCGGTGTCGGCGGGGACGCCGTTCCACTCCGCGTCGTACCAGAGGGTGAACTTGCCGTCCCGGATGGTGGCCCGGGTGAGGCAGACCCAGCGGGTGCTCTGCTTCATCTGGTCGGTGCACGCCTCGTCGGCGGGTACCGCGGTGGTGGCCGGGCTGGTCGCGGCGCCGTTCGTGGTGCCGTTCGTGGTGCCGGGCGAGGAGTTGTGCTGCTGGGTGTGCTGGAGGCCGGCGGCGGCGGGGGTGCTGGGGCTGTCCTTGCTGTCGAAGGCGCCCATGGCCCAGGCGGTGCCGGTGACGCCGGCCAGGACTACGGCGACCGCGGCGGCTACCAGGATCGGGCCGCGGGCTTTTCTACCGCCGCCGCCGTTGCCGTTTTTGCCGGGTGCGGTCGGCGGTTTCGGCGGCGGTCCGGCCGGGCGGCCGGTGCTGCGGGCCGCGCCGACAGTGGCCGCGCCGACAGTGGCCGCACCGACCGTGGCCGCGCCGGCAGTCGCCGCGCCGACGGTCGCGCTGCCGCTGCCGCTGCCGCCGGCTCGGGGCGTGCCCGGTCCGCCGGCAGCGGGTGCGCCGGAGACCGGCCGGGTCGCGGTGCCGGAGGTCGGCGGGAGGATGACGGTCGGCTCGACCCGCGCCGACGCCCGCGCCCCGGCAACGCCTGGCCCGGCCTGCGGGGCTCCGGCCTGTGGGGTTCCGGTCTGCAACGGCGCGGTCGGCGAGGAACCGGCCTGCGCCGGGCCGCTTTGCGCCGCCCTGGCCTGCGCCGGGCCGCTTTGCGCCGCCCCGGCCTGCGCGGGACTGGTCTGCGGGGGAGTGGCCTGTTGCGGAATGGACTGCGTCGGGACGGACTGCGTCGGGACGGATTGCGGCGGCACCCCCGCGCCCGCGGCCGCGCCCACCGCGGCAGCCGCCCCGGTCGCCCACGGATCCACCGCGGGCGGCAGCGCCGACGCCCCGGCCGCCTTGGTGATCGCGGTCCCGGCCTGCCACGCCGCACCGAGTGCCACCGCATGCTTCGGATGAGCGTCCACCGCCACCGGCCGTCCCAGCTCCGACCCGACCATCTGCGCGATCAGCGGGATCCGCGACGACCCGCCCACCAGCAGCACCGAGTGCAGCTCGGCCGGTTCGGTGCCGGCCGACCGGATCGCCCGGCGCAACGCCTCGATCGACCCGTGCAGCACCGGCCGGACCATCGACTCCAGCTCGGAGCGGGTCAGCCGTACCTCGGTGCTGAGGTTCGGCAGCAGCACCGGGATCGTCGCGTCGGTGTCGGCCGACAGCGCCTCCTTGGCCTGCACGCACTCCTCCCGCAGGCGGGCGACCGCGGCGATCACCGCGGGGTCGTCCTCGTCGAGGTCGTCCAGCGCCCCGCCGAGCGCCCCGGCCACGTGCGCGAAGATCGCGGCGTCGAAGTCGATGCCACCGAGGCGCTCGATCCCCTCCGGCTGCCCGATCAGCTCGAAGCCGTCCGGGGTCTTGCGCAGCACGGCCGCGTCGAACGTGCCGCCGCCGAGGTCGTAGACGGCGACCGTGGCGCCCGGTTCCAGCCGCTGCTGCTGGGCGTAGAAGACCGCCGCGGCCTGCGGCTCGGTGGTCAGCTGCACCTTCTGCTCGATGCCGGCCAACCGGATCACCTGCTGCATCAGGTCGGTCTTGTACGGTCCCCAGTTCGCCGGGTGCGAGACGCAGATCGCGGCCGGTCCGCTGCCCTCCCGCGCCGACACCTCGTCGACCACGGCCCGCAGCACCCGGGCCATCAGCGACTCGGCGGAGTGCGGCACCCCGCCGAGCAGGATCGGGGTGGGGTCGCCCAGGCGCCGTTTGAACTCGCGGGCGACCCGGTGCGGTTCGCTCAGCCCGCGACGGCTGGCGCTCTCGCCGGTCAGGAACGTCTCGTCGGCGCGCAGCAGCACGACCGTGGGAATGGCGGCCGAACGGCTGCCCAGCGAGGCGATCTCGGCGTGGTCGGCGCGCCAGACCGCCGCAGCGGTGTAGGTGGTTCCTAGATCGATGCCGAGTGCATACATCCCGAGTACTCCGGATTCGGTCGAGGTCGCGACGTGGGTCGTAGGGTGGAACGATGGTTGCGGTCAGGTCGCTGCGGGAGATCTTCGGTGAGCTGGCCGGAGCCGGTGAGCACACGGGCGCGGATCCGGCCGCGTTGCTG
Organism: Actinoplanes awajinensis subsp. mycoplanecinus; assembly: GCF_001509495.1. NCBI lineage: Bacteria > Bacillati > Actinomycetota > Actinomycetes > Micromonosporales > Micromonosporaceae > Actinoplanes > Actinoplanes awajinensis. Next base: position 12,896 of record NZ_LLZH01000298.1, read on the forward strand.
GCCCGGTCCGGCCATCCCGACCTGCCCGAGGAGCTGGTGGCGCAGGCGGTGAGCGGTTTCGCCGAGACCGCTCGGCCCGAGATCGCCGAACACCTTTCGGCGTACGTGATGGCGCACAGCCCGATCCCCGGCCCCGGCGGCGAAGCGTTCGTGTCGTGGGTGGACCTGCTGGCCACCGCCCCGACGGATGACTTCGGTCTCGACTTCGGAGCGGGAGCGGATCACGCGGATCACGCGGATCACGAGGCGGTGACCGCAACGGACCACGACGTGTCCGACGCGGAAGACTGGGCGCCCGCCGAACTGGACGACTTCGGGGTCCACGCGCCGATCTGGCTCGAGGCGCCGGAAACCGACGATGCCGATGCCGACACCGACGTCGACGCCGACCCGGAAGACCTCTTCGACTGACCGGCTCATGACCGCCCCCGGTGCAGCTCGGCCAGCACACCCTCGCAGGAACGGATCGCCACCCGCGCTGCGATCGAGAGCTCGTAGCGGGTCAACGGGTTCTCCGCCCGCCGCTGCCACCGGGCGAGCGACTCGGCCGCGGCGGCCATCAGCTCGGCCTCACCGGCCTCGGCCGGCAGTTGCAGGCGCAGGTGCGCGGCGGTGCCCTCGCCGCCGATCACCCGTTCCAGCTCGGCCACCACGGCCGGTTTCCCGGTGACCCAGCCGGCCCGCAGCGACGCCAGCACGCGCAGCTCGTTGAACGGGTGCGCGGAGGCGATGATCTCCTCGACCAGCCCGGCGACGCGCGGGGTGGCCGGGCCCGGGGCGGCGCGGATCACCGAGTCGACCGCCAGCAGCGCCGAACGGCTCTTGAGGATCTCGCGGCGCTCGAAGAAGAGCGAGTCCAGGGTGCGCTGCAACGCCCGCAGTCCGCTGCGCTCGGTGAGCTGCTCGGACAACTCGGTGGCGGTGCCGGCCACCTTGCGGCGCAACAACGTGGCTCCCAGCCGTACGCCGAAAAGCCCGAAGCGATCCAACAGCGCGTCGCGCTCGATCGAGGTGAGACCCAGCTCCGGCAGTCGTTCGCGGAACCGGTCGGCGGAGAGCAGCAGGTCGTCGGCGGTCTTCACCGGCAGGTCGGCGACCCGGCGCAGGTGCGCCACCTCGGCCTCGGTCAGCGTCACCGCGGTCTCGGCGAGCAGCCCGGCGATCGGCACCACGGTCTGCACCAGCCGGCGTACGTTGATGTCGCCCGCCATCCGGGCAGCGATCCTGGTGGCGGAGGCGAGGGTGTCCAGGCGTCCGCCGCCGATCTCGTCGGCGCGGGAGAGCACCCCGATCGCGTTGACCGGGTTGGGTGCCGCCACCTGACGGTCGTGGAAGGCGCGCAGGAAGTTCAGGTCGTCGCGGTGCGCGTGCCGCATCAGGTAGATCACCGCGTCGGCCGGGGTGTCCTCGTCGTCCGGCGCGAGCAGTTCCCAGGTCCGCCGGGAGATCTCGGCCCGCAGCGAGCCGACCCCGGGGGTGTCGACGAGCGTGGCCGTCCGCAGCGTCTGCGACGGCCACTGGACCTCCAGCTCGGCGACCTCCTCGTGGGACAGTCCGCCCAGGTCGATCTCCAGGGCGTTGTCCTCCCGGGTGAACCGGGCCTGCCGGGGTGCGCCCTCGCGGGGACGCAGCGTCACCCGGTACGAGTGCCCGTCCTGATACCAGGTCACGATGCGGGTGCACTCACCCGCGTCGGTGGGCGCCAGCCGTTCCCCGATCAGCGCGTTGAGCAGCGTGGACTTGCCCGCCTTGACCCGGCCGGCGATGGCCACCCGCAGCGGGGCGTCCAGCCGCTCGCGGACGGTGCGCAGCCGGCTCTCGTACGGGCCGCCGCGGTAGGCGAACAGGGCCTCCTCGAGCACCACCCGGGTGCGGTCGAGCAGCCCCGCGGTGCGCGCGCCGTTGGCGGTCATGACGGCCGCGCCCGGCTCTGCAGGGTGGCCAGCCGTTTCAGCTCGGCGTCCAGGTCACGCACCCGGGCCTCCCGGTCGGTACGGCTGCGCCGGGCGGCCTCCTCGGCGCCGGCGAGAGCGGCGGCGTTCGACCGGCCCAGTTCCTCGGCCAGCCCGGTGTAGTGGTCCCGCAGCCGCCGGTGGATCTGGCGCAGCGTGTCGCGCGAGTCCTTGCCGACCACGAACGTGACCTCGTCGCAGTACCGGCGCATCGCGTTGCGGGCCTGCTGCTGGCGGGCCTTCTCCTCACGTTTCTTCTCCTCGCGCAGGCCCTTGCGGCCCATCACCAGCCCGATGCCCAGGCCGATCGGGCCGAGCACGATCCCGGCCATCGAGGCGAGCATGGTGAACATCAGGGTGCCGCCGTACGCGCTCTTCAACGCGACCATCGCCTGCTTGCGCAGCTTCATCTTCTCCAGATCTACCTTGTGGTCGAGGGTGGTCCGGTCCAGCACCGGTTCCGGGCTGTGCACGCCGATCGCGCCCAGCAAGCCGTCGGACGCGGCCCGGAAGTGCTCACCGACGCTCTCGCCGATCTCACCGGCGCGGACCCGGAGCAGCTCGTAGTTGGCGACCAGCTCGTGCGCGATCCGGGCGCGCAGCCAGGTCTGCATCTCCGGCCAGGTGTCGGCCGGGTCGCTCTCGTCGATGCTGTCGTCGGCCTCCCGGGTGACCTCGCGCATCCGCGCGCGCAGGTCGTGGTCCACATCCGAGGTGAGGTCGGCGATCCCGTCGCTCAGGGTCTGCTGCCACCGGGCCATCGAGGTCTTGAGCGCTTCGACGCGCTGCTTGGTCTCGCCGAGCTCGGCCACGATCCGCTGCCCGGCGGCCGGGTCGAGCAGGGCCGCGCGCTCGGCGGTGAACGTGGCGACCAGCTGGTCGCAGACCGCGAGGACCTCGTCGCGGACGTGTTCGGCGAGCCGCTGTTCGGCGCCGCCGCCGACCCGCCCGGAGACGAACCCGACCACGTCGGCGAAGCCCGATTCGACGTTGAGGTCGCGGGCGCCGGCCTTGACCGCGTGCATCCGCAGCACCGACGAGGCGGTCAGCACCGGCAGCGCCAGCCCGGCCCGGCGCAGGTGCGCCTCGTTCAGGTCGCGGATGCGCCGCCACGCCGGGTAGAAGTCGGTCTTGCTGATCAGGCAGATCACCGTGTCGCACGCGGCGCGCGCCCGGCGCAGGAACCGCACCTCGCTCTCGGTCAGCTCCTGTGCCGCGCTGGTCACGAAGATCACCGCGTCGGCCATCGAGATCGCGGCCAGGCTCGCCGCGGCGTGTGTGGAGCCGAGCCCGCCCACGCCCGGGGTGTCCACCAGCACCATGCCCCGCTCCAGGATCTTGCGGGGGAGCCGGATCTCCACGCCGACCGCCGTACCGGCCTCGTCGCCGGTGTCGCGGTGCTCGGTGATGTGCCGGCGCACCTGGTCGACCGGCACGTCCTCGCGGCGGGGCGGGTCGTCGTTGATGATCAGCGCGGCGCGGTGCTTCTCGCCGTGCCGCACGTAGGTCGGCGTGGCCGTGGCGACGTCGTCGTCCACCGGGCAGACGGTCGCCCCGACCAGCGCGTTGACCAGCGAGCTCTTGCCCTGTTTGAACTCGCCGGCGACCACCACGTGGATGCTCGGGTCGTCGAGTGCGCGCTGTGCGGCGGTCAGCCGCCGGGTCAGGTCCGCACGCCCGTACGCGGTACAGGCGCGCAGGCCCAGCGTCAGCAGCTCACCGGGCGCGGTGGCCGTCACGGTCGGTGCGGTGGTCATGAGTTCCCCCAGCGGACTAGGTGTGGCCCGCCACCGGGTGAGCGGTGGCGGGCACCTGGGACAACGGGCGGACGGGTCAGGAGACCCCGACCGAACCGTCCTCGGAGTGGTCACCGGCGTGGTGCTCGTGCCCCGGCTCGTCGTCGTGGCCCGGGTAGGCCGGCGGCTCCGCGTGCTCCGGGTAGCCGGGCTGCTGGTAGGGCTGGTCGGGCGTGTCGTAGGTCGGTGCGTCCCCGGTCGGCTGGTGCGGGACGTAGTCGGCAGGCTTCGGGTAGTCCGCGTCGTAGTCGTAGGGCTGCTCGTGGTCCGGCTTGGCGCCGCCGCCGTAGTTGTCGTCGTACTTGTGCTGCTCGACGTTCACGTCGCGCCCCACGGTCGTCGGGGCACTGTCGACGTCGAGGTAACCGTCCACGTCGCCGTCCACCGCCACGTCCACCGAGTTGTCCACCGAGTTGTCGGTGGAGGCGTCGATGTCGATGTTCTGGGTGATGTCCCGGTCGTCGGAGTAGGTCACGTAGGTGACGTAGTTCAGGTGCTGGATGATCTCGCCAACGCCCTGCTCGCCGTCGTAGGTCGGCGGGGTCACGGGGGTCGCGTCGTAGTCCGGGCCGGCCGCGTACGGGTCCTTCTGCCCGTGCTGCGCGGCGACCGAGGCGGCGGCCTCCGGAACGTCCACCTCGGAGAGATCCGCGTCGGTCAGCCCGCGGGCCGCCAGAACGCCGGACGGGTCGGAGGCGTACTCCTGAGCGACCTCACGGTCGGTGAAGATGTCCGAGATGAGGTCCTTGATAGCACCTGAGACGTCGATCGTCATGTCCGTTCCTTCCTCTCGTGCTGTCACCCGGTGTCGACGGGCATGCATACAGCTTGTCGAGCGGGACCGGGTCCGGTCATCGGGGCGATCCCCCTTCTCATGCCCCCGGGTTAGGGGATCGCCCGCCCGTGGTTGATACGCGAATCGCTGGTTGCGTCTCGCCCAGCGTCTCGTGTAGAGCTGTCACCAACTCCGCCCTGCTGGTGGCGCCGAGCTTGGTCCGGATCCGGGCCACGTGGTGCTCCACCGTCTTCGCCGAGATGTAGAGCTGCGCGCCGATCTCGCGGTGGGTCCGCCCGGCCAGCACCAGCCGGGCCACGGCCTGTTCCCGATCGGACAGCACTCCGCCGGTAGGCCGGGGCTCGACCGGCGCCACGCCTTCTTTCACGAAGACCAGGCCCCGGGCGCGCTCCAGCAACCAGCGAGCCACCGCCGGATCTCTCACCCGCAGCGCCGCCTGCCCGGCCAGCCGGGACCCCTCCCAGGGCAGCTCCACCTCGGCCAGCCGTTCCGCGGCGGCCAGCACGGCCGGCGCGTCGACCTCGTCGCGCAGCACCGCCGCCCACATCCCGGCGGCCGCGCACTGCGCCTGCTGGCGGTCGCCCAGCTCGGCTCCGGCCTCCCGGGCCACCGCGCGCAGGGCAGCCGCGCCCTGTTCGGCCACCGCCGGTTCCTCCAGGGCCACCGCCACCTGCAGGCGGATCCAGTGGGCGCTGACCAGCCAGGCCGGCGGGGCGCCCAGGTCGGCCACGATCTGCTCCAGGCGGCCGAGCACCGGTTCGATCCGCCGGTGCCCGCGCAGCCGGGCCGCGGTGACCACCAGCTCCTCGACCGCCTCGATCTGCAGCAGGTCGACCGCGCCGCGGGCCAGGATCGGCTCGGCCCCGGTCCAGCTCTGCCGCATCCGGGCCAGGTCGCCGCGCCGGCGGGCCAGCCCGGCGCCGAGCGCCGCCCACAGCAGCGCCTCCCGGCCCGGCAACGGGGCGCCGGCCGGCCGCTCCAGCTCCTCGGCGGCGGTGTCGTAGCGGCCGGCGCGCAACCGGACCCAGGCCAGCAGCAGCCGGTGCCGTTGCGCGGCCACCGGACCGCCCACCGTGCTGGCCAGCGCCCGCCGGAGCAGGGCCTCCGCGGTGGCCTGGTCGCCCGCGGTCACCGCGACCAGGGCGCCGAGCGCGTGCGGGGTGTCCGGCAGCACCACCGCGGGCTCGGCCCGTTCGACCGCCTCGGCCGCCTCGATCAGCAGCGGCAGCGCGCGGGCCGGGCGGCCGGTGGCCAGCGCGGCCTCGGCCAGGCGCAGCAGGCTGGCCGGTGCCTGGGTGCGGGCCGCGGTTCGCGCCGGGTCGAGCCGGCCCACCACCATCAGGGCCGGCACTGCCAGCACCGGCCCCGGCGCGGTCGCGGCCAGCAGGGTCTCCGCGGCCCGCCCGGCCCGCCCGTCGTGGGCGGCCACCGCGCCGGCCACCAGCGTCAGCCGGCCCTCCGGGTCGGCGCCCGGCGGCACGTCGGGCGAGTGCGGGTGTCCCAGCAGGGCGGCCGCCTCGGCCCGGCCGGCGGCCAGCCCGGGCAGCGGCACACCGCAGGCCGCCGCGTCGTCGAACCAGGCCAGCGCGTCCGCAGGGCGGCTGAAGCGCAGTTGCTCACCGGCCCGCTGGTAGATCACGGCGGCCGCGCCGCCGCGCGCCTGAGCGGCCCGCAGGTGCTCGGCGGCCGGCACCGCGGACGTCCCGGTGGCCATCAGCGCGGAGGCGACCGCGTCGTGCACCCGGCGGCGCTCGGCCGGGGACGCCTCCTGCCGGATCGCCGCGGCGATCGCCGGGACCAGGGTCTCGCCGGTGCCGGCGAACCAGCCGCTGTCGCGCAGGTCCCGCATCAGGGCGGCCAGGTCGGGCAGCGCGATGCCGGCCGCGGCGGCCAGCGTCGCGTCCGGCAGTTCCCGGGAGTCACCGCGCCCGGGGGAGCCGGGAACACCCTCAGGAGGCTCCGGAACGCCATGCCGCAGCGCCAGCACCCGGGCCAGCGCGGTCACCGCGGGCGGGCGCCGGGCGAGGTGCCGCTGCACGCGCGCCACCAGCGCCGGCGTCGTGCCGTGCCCGGCGCCGGCCAGCGCGGCGACGATCGCCGGGCGGCCGTCGGAGGCGGCGTGCACCCGCGCGGCCTCCGACGCGGTGACCCGCCGCCCGGTGAGCCGGCCGGTCAGCCGGGCCACGGCGGCGAGGTCGAGCGGTTCGAGCACCACCGTGCCGCCGCCGGCGAGCGCCTCGTCCAGCTCGGCGAGCTCGGGCCGGTCGATGGTGGGCCGGCGGGCCACCAGCATCGGCACGCCACGCCGGGCGGCCGCGGCCAGCTCACGCAGGACGGCGCCGGGGAGCCGATGCGCGTCGTCGACGACGATCAGCGTCCCGGTGGTGGCGGCGGCGAGCCGATCGGCCCAGGCCTGGGCAGGCTCGGTCCACCCGGGAAGTTCCAGGACCGGCCCCGGGAAGGCCGCGGCGATCTCGGCCAGCCGGTGCGTACGGCCGGATCCGTCGACTCCCACCACGATGGTCGCGGGCATGGCGTCATCCTCGTCGGCCCGGCCGCCCCGGCCAAGCAACAGTCCAGCAACCGTCTCTAACGGGGGAGCAGGGGAAGGTCGGCGCGGACGGTGTGCACGCCGGCGTCCATCCCGGCCGCGAGGGTGCCGCCGGCCGCCTCGGCCCGTTCCCGCATGCCGATCAGGCCGTGCCCGGTGCCGGCACCCCGGCGCGCGGGATGCGCCGGGTTGGTCACGGTGATCCGCAGTCCGGCCGCGGTGTACTCCAGCGTGACGTCGGCTCGCCGGCCGATGCCGTGCTTGTTCGCGTTGGTCAGCGACTCCTGGACGATCCGGTACGCCGCCAGGTCGGCGGCTCCGGCCAGCGGGGCCGGGACACCGGTGCGGCTCAGTCGTACGGTGAAATCCGCCTTGCGGAAGCCCTCGATCAGATCGTCGAGAGCGGCGAAGGCCGGCGCCGGCCGCAGACCCTGCGGCGGATCGCCCTCCTGGCGCAGCAGCCCGACCGTGGCCCGCAGTTCGTCGAGCGCGGTGCGGCTGGTGTCGCGGATCCCGGCGAGCGCCTCCCGGGCCCGGTCCGGGTGCGCCGCCATCAGGTGGTGCGCCACCCCGGCCTGCGCGTTGACCAGCGCGATGTGATGGGCCACGACGTCGTGCAGGTCCCGGGCGATCCGGACGCGTTCCTCGCGCACCGCGCTGACCCGCACCTCGGCGAGCAGCGCGCGCCGGTTCCGGGTGGCCTCGCCGGCCGCCACCGCGAGGGCCACGTAGTTGGCCGGCACCAGGTTGGCCAGGTCGAGCAGGCCGCCCCGCTGCCACGGGATGATCGCGGCGGTCAGCGCCACCGCCGCGAACACCCCGGCGGTCCGGGCCACCCGGCGTTCCCGCACGGTCGCCAGCGTGTAGAGCGCGACGATCGTGGCCACGTCGACCAGGACCAGGTGGGGCGCGGTGAGCGGCAGCGCGGCGCCGGTCAGGACGGTCACCACCGTCACCGGCACCGGGTGGCGCAGCCGGAACAGCAGGGCGATGGCGCCGGTGAGGACCAGGATCAGCCCGAGGCCACCGGGTCTCCGGCTGACGTGGCCGCCGACGTAGGACACCGCCGCCATCATCACCATGATCACCAGTAGTGGTGGCAGCCAGATCGGCCGGCTTCGCGTCACGGACCGGATCAGCACCCGTCCAGTGTCGCAAAATGATCGTTCCCGGTCGTCCACCCGTGGCGGTGCTCGCGCCTACCGCAACCGCGGTACCCCGGTCCGCCATGTCCGGGTAACAATCGGCGGGCAGACTCGTCGGCATGACAGAGTTCCTGGTCCCGACGGTGGACATCAGCTCCTGGGCCGGTGACGGCAGCCCGGAGGAGAGATCGCGGGTCGCCCGGGACCTCGACCACGCCTGCCGCACCGTCGGCTTCATCCAGATCGTCGGCCACGGCGTGCCCGCGTCGGTCACCGACGGGCTCGCCGCCGCGGTCGACGACTTCTTCACCCGGCCGCTCGACGTGAAGAAGCGCTACCTGCGCCCGGCCGCCGAGAACCGCGGGTACAGCCCGCCGAAGAGCGAGTCGCTGAGCTACAGCCTCGGCGTCGACCCGGTCACCCGCATGAACGACTTCTTCGAGGCGTTCAACGTCGGCGCCTCCGCCGCCGATTACCCCCATGCGGTGGTCGCGGCCGACGATTACGCCGCGAATACCTGGCCTGCGGAAAACCTCGATTTCCGTACGCGGGCGGAGTCCTATTTCGCGCACGCCCGCCGCGTCGCGCACACCCTGACCCGCATCTTCGCCGCGGCCCTCGGTGTCGAACCCGGCTGGTTCGACACGTTCACCGACCACTCCCTCGACGTGCTGCGGATGAACAACTACGCGCTGCCGCCGGGCGAGATCGAGCTCGGCGCCGACCTGACCGGGATGGGTGAGCACACCGACTTCGGCATCGTCACGGTGCTCTGGGCCGACCAGGTCGCCGGCCTGCAGATCCTCGGCGCCGACAACACGTGGCACGACGTGCAGCCCGCCGACGGCGCCCTGCTGGTCAACCTGGGCGACATCACCGCCCGCCTGACCAACGACGTGTGGATGTCGACGTTGCACCGGGTCAAGCCGCCGGTGGTGGACGGCACCATCGAGCGGCGTCGCTCGGTCGCGTTCTTCCACGACGGCAACGCCGACGCCACGATCCGCACCCTGCCGCAGTTCGTCCCGGTCGGCGAGGAGCCGCTCTACGACCCGGTGACGGTCAAGGAGCACATCCTCGCCAAGCTCAACGGCTCCCGGGCCGGGCTGAAGAACACCACCGCGGTCCGCGAGGCGGCCCGCGTCCACGCCGCCCGGTAGCCGGGCTCAGCTGCCGCGGCTCGCCAGCACGGTCAGGTCGCGTTCGGCGTAACGGCGGTGCTCCCACTCCTCGTTGAGCAGCCACCGCAGCACGTCGCGCAGCGGGTAACCGATCGGTTCCGGCCAGCCGGGCTCGGTTACCGGCGCGGTGGTGGCGTCGAGCCGCTCGTCGGTGAGCGTGTCGAGGACCCGCTGGACCAGGGCGCGGCGGTCGCGGCGCAGCACGAGCATCTCGTCCAGGCCGGGCCGCGCCGCCGGGTCGCTCGTGATGCCGGGCGTGCTCGGCAGCTGGTCGAAGGGCAGGCCGAGTGGGTGCCACGGGTACGGGTCGCCGAGGATCACCCGGCCGATCCAGGCGTCGTGGGCGAACACCAGGTGCCGCAGGGTCTCGATGAACGACCATTCGCCGTCGACGCGTTCGTGCAGCAGCGCCGGGTCCAGCAGCCGGGCGCGGGCGACCGTCCCGACCCAGAGCCGATCCATGATCTCCCAGGCCGCGCGGTGACCGCCGGGGTCGGTGGGCCGCATCGCGGCGCGCTCCGGATCCCGGCGGTCCAGCTCGGCCTCGACCAGCGGCGCCACGTCGACGCCGTTGATCACCAGGCCGTCGATCTCGCCGGTGATCTCGACCTGGAACATCTCGGCGCCGCTGATCCGTGCGCCGTTCAGGGTGAGCGCCCGCAACCGGGCGCCGGAGAGGTCCACATCGCGGATGTCGGCGGCGCGCAGGTCCAGACCGGCCACGCGCGGGCCGCGGCGATCGTCGGTGGGCGCATCGTCGGTCATCGGCCCAGCCTGCCGCATCCGGCCGGGTCAGGGGCGGCCGGGCGGCCGGTCGTTCAGGATGCGCTGGTACATCACGCTGTCCTGCCAGACGCCGTTGATGTGCAGGTAGGCGCGGGCGGTGCCGAAGTGCTCGAAGCCGTTCCTGAGCAGCACCCGCTGCGACGCCACGTTGGTGATGTTGGTGCTCGCCTCGATCCGGTGCAGGTCGAGGGACTGGTCGGCGAATTCGCAGATCGCCGCGACGGCCGCGCCGGCCAGACCCTTGCCGGTCTCGGCCGCGCCGACCCAGTAGCCGAGGATCGCGCCGCACATCGGCCCGTAGGTGATGTTGTGCAGGGTGGAGAAGCCGACGATCGTCGCGTCGCGCTCCATCACGAAGGAGTAGAACCGGCCGTCGCGCTGCTGCTGGAGCAGGCCGTCGACCCGTTCCCGCTGCCCCTCGAGGGTCCAGAACGACGGCGGCCGGGGCGGATCGTACGGCGCCAGATGGTCGCGGTTGCGGACCAGCGCGTCGTGCAGCGCGGGCACGTCGGCGGCGGTGAGCAGCCGCAGCAGGACGCCGCCGGGCAGGTGGCCGATTTTGGTCATGAGGTTTGCGGCTCCGGGGAGTCCAGGCCGATCAGCCGGGCCAGCACGGCCACCTGGTCGGCGAAGTGTGCGACGAACGCGGGGGACCGGGGGTCGGCGCCGGTCAGGCCCTCGATCACGTGTGGCAGCGTGGTGGTCGCCATGCACGCGGCCATCAGCATCACCTGCAGGCAGGCCGGATCGACCTCGGCCGGCAGCCGCCCGGCGGCCTGCAGCGCGCGCAGTTGGTCGACACCGCCGCCGAGCATCCGGCTGCGCTCGGCGCGGTCGGGGTCGTCGTCCGGCCCGGTCCACTGCAGGCCGCTCCACGCGAACATCCGCACACCGGCCGGGCTGCGCAGCGCTTCCAGGGCGAAGTTGCGCAGCTGGTCGGGCAGCGGCGTGCCGGGCGGGGCCAGCTCCTCGCGGCGCTGCTCCCACTGCTGGGACATCGCCCGGTAGAGGCCTTCCTTGCCGCCGAAGTAGTACGACACCAGCTGCTGGTTGACCCCGGCCCGCTCGGCGATCGCCCGGGTGCGGGCGCCGGCGTACCCGTGCTCGCCGAACTCGGCGACGGCCGCCTCGAGGATGCGCTGTCGGGTGCGCTCGGGGTCGCGCTGCCGCTCGTGCGGCTCGGGTGATCTGCGCGCTGGCACGCCGCGATCATATACACCCGCTTGAGACAGTCAATTAATCATCTGATTGACAAAGTCGTGCGGGCGATTGATACCGTCGGCTCATGACACGAATCCTGATCAGCGGCGCGGGCCTCGGTGGCCTGGCGCTCGCCCAAGCCCTCCGCCACGGCGGCCTCGACGTCGCCGTCTACGAGCGCGACCCCACCCCGCAGACCCGTGACCAGGGCTATCGCCTGCACATCGACCAGGACGGCAACACCGCGCTGCGGGCCTGCCTGCCGCCGCCGGTGCTCGACCTGGTGCGGGACACCAGCGGCGTCAACGGTGACCTGGTCGCTGCGTTCACCCAGCGGCTGGAGCGGGTCAGCGCCCAGGAGTTCCCCGGCCTCGGCCCCGACCTGATCTCCAACGTGGACCGGGACACGTTCCGCCAGGGCCTGCTCACCGGGCTCGACGACGTGGTCGTCTTCGGTCGCACGGTCACCGGCTACGAGACCACCGGCACCGGCCGGGTGCGGGTCGGGTTCGCCGGCGGGGGCGGCGACGAGGGTGACCTGCTGGTCGGGGCGGACGGGGTCGGCTCCGCCGTCCGCCGGCAGTTGCTGCCGCAGGCGGGCACCCGTGACCTGGGGCTGCGGTGCCTCTACGGGCGCATGCCGATCACCGAGGTCACCGAACCGCTGATCCCCGCCGACTTCCACCGCGGCTTCTGCTGGGTCGCCGGCGACAACGGTCTCGGCGCCGGCTTCGCCCCGGTCCGTTTCCGCCACCGCCCGGCCGGCTACCTGATGACCGTGCTGGTCGGCCCGCCGGCGCTCCTCGGCCCCGGGCGCCCGGACCTGCGCCAGATCGCACTCGAGTCCACCGCCGACTGGCACCCCACGATCAAAACCCTCTTCTCGTACGCCGAGGAAAGCTCTTTCTTCCCCGTCACGATCCGGGCGGCGCAGCGGGTCCCGGCCTGGCCCTCGGGTCCGGTGACCCTGCTCGGCGACGCGGTGCACACCATGCCCCCGGCCGGCGGCGTCGGCGCGAACACCGCCCTGCAGGACGCCGCGACGCTCTCCGCCGAGCTGCTCGCCGCGGCGCGTGGCACCCGGTCCCTGCTGGAAGCGGTCACCGCCTACGAGCGGGTCATGCTCCCGCGCGGCTTCACCACCGTCGACAACTCCGTCCATATGCTCACCCAGATGTTCCCGTCACCCAGCGATCGCGTGTGAACTTTCGGTGCGGACCGCACCAAAACTCCCCACATTGCGGCCTGCCCGCGGTTGCGTGTGAAGTTGTGGTGCGGAGCGCGCCGAAAGTCCCCACGCTGCGGCCTGCGAGCGGTTGTGTGTGAAGTTGTGGTGCGGAGCGCGCCGAAAGTCCCCACGCTGCGGCCTGCGAGCGGTTGCGTGTGAAGTTGTGGTGCGGAGCGCGCCGAAGGTCCCCACGCTGCGGGGTATGAGCTGCTGTGTGTGCACTTTCGGTGCGTTCCGTCGGAATTCCCGGCGTTCTTCTCCGTCTGAACGGCAGGAGCGGGCCGTTGCTTAGCCGGGCCCGCGGCCGGTGAGCCGCGTCATGGTGGGTGGCGGGTGGCACGCTGGGTGACGTAATTTCGGCAATAAGCGAAATGCCGAAGGATGGTGTGCCGAGATGCTGGAGGAGTGCAAGGCGCTCTCGAACGAGACGCGCCTGGCGATCCTGGAGTGGCTGAAGGATCCCGCCACCCACTTCCCCGGGATCGGGGACGGTGCCGACGGGGTCTGCGTCGGCCTGATCCAGCGCCGGGTCGGCTGCTCGGCCTCGACCGTCTCGGCGCATCTGGCGACCCTGCAACGCGCCGGTTTCCTGCAGGCGACCCGGCGCGGTCAGTGGACCTACTACCGCCGGGACGAGGAGCGCATCCGCGCCTTCGCCGCACGCGTGCACCACGATCTGTGACCCTGGAAGGCGGCACCCTCATGCCCACCACCCTCTCCCTGCTCGACCTGGCGCCGATCTCCGCCGGGCAGACCGCCCGCGACAGCTTCGAGGCCAGCGTGGCGCTCGCCCGGGCCGCCGAGCAGGCCGGTTACGCCCGGGTCTGGTATGCCGAGCACCACAACATGGCCTCGATCGCGTCCTCGGCGACGAGCGTCCTGATCGGCTACGTCGCCGCACACACCGAGTCGATCAAGCTGGGCGCTGGTGGTGTGATGCTGCCGAACCACTCGCCGCTGGTTATCGCGGAGCAGTTCGGCACCCTAGAGTCGCTCTTCCCGGGCCGGATCGACCTCGGGCTCGGCCGGGCGCCGGGCAGCGACCAGGTCACCGCCCGCGCCCTGCGCCGCGATCACCTGTCCGCCGACTCGTTCCCGCAGGACGTCGTCGAGCTGCAGGGCTATCTGGCCGGCAAGTCGGTGATCCCCGGGGTGCAGGCGGTGCCGCGCGCCGAGCAGCCGGTGCCGCTCTACATCCTCGGCTCGTCGCTGTTCGGCGCGCAACTCGCCGCGAAGCTCGGCCTGCCCTACGCGTTCGCCTCGCACTTCGCGCCGGACGCGCTGCACCAGGCGGTGCAGGTCTACCGCCGGACGTTCACCCCGTCGGCGCAGCTGGCGGAGCCGTATGTGATCGCCGGAGTCAACGTGATCGCCGCGGAGACCCACGACGAGGCGGTGCGGCAGATGACGTCGTCGTACCGGGCGCGGACCCGGGCGTTCATCTCGCGCGGCGCGATCGGGCAGAACTTCACCGACGCCGAGATCGACGCGTTCCTGGCCTCGCCGGGCGGGCAGAACCTGGCGTCGATGACCCGCTACACCGCGGTCGGCACCCCGGACGAGGTGCGCGACTACCTGGCCGAGTTCGCCGCGTCGTGCGAGGCCGACGAGCTGATCACGGCGCACCACGCCCAGTCGGTGGCCGACCGGGTCCGCTCGATCGAGCTGACCGGCGCGGCGATGACCGCACCGGCGGCCGCCTGACAAACCCCGCGCTTGCCTTACGGCCGCTTTCGATCACTGTTCGACCCTTTTCCGGTACGCCGGGACGCGCGTCCGGTCGTACCGGAAAAGGGGGAACCTGAAGATCAAGCGGTCGTGGCGCGGCGGAGTTCTTCGGCGTCGCGGGACACCGCGTCGGCGTCGTGGGCCAGATCCGGGTCGGTCTCCGGCTGGGGGACGCAGAGGATCAGCGCCTGCGGACGGACCGTGACCAGCAGCTCCCGGCCCGGCTCGATCAGGTCGCCGTCGAGCTGGCGGGGCTGGGAACGGTTGCTGACGATCCGCACCTTGGTCGCGGTGTAAGTCTCCATCCGCGCCACGGACTGCTTGCGACGCAGCACGCCCCAGCCCAGCGCGGCCCAGTGCCGCAGGTTGCGCGGGCTGAGAATGGCCACGTCGAGCAGGCCGTCGTCGGGCTGGGCGTCCTGGAGCAGGCGCATGCCGCCCTGCAGCCGCCCGACGTTGCCGACGATCACCGTGCGCGGGCGTCGCCGCAGGGCCGGCCGGTCGTCGAGGGTGATGGTCAGCCGCATCGGACGGTCCCGCAGGTGCTTGACCGCGCCGGCGACGTAGGCCAGCCAGCCGATGTGCTTCTTCGCGGTGTCGTTCGTGGCGTCCAGCATGTGCGCGTCGAAGCCCATCCCGGCCATCACCGCGAAGCTCTGCTCGCCGACACAGCCGACGTCGATGCGCCGCCGGCCACCCTGCAGCACCACCTCGAGGCCGGTGGCCAGGTCGTTGCTGAGCCCGAGGTTCGCGGCCAGCAGGTTGCCGGTGCCGGCCGGCAGCACGGCGAGCGCCACCTCGGTGCCGGCCAGCGCGGTCACGCAGGCCATCACGGTGCCGTCACCGCCGCAGGCGAAGACCACTTCGGCGCCGTCCCGCACGGCCTGGGCGGCCTGGCCCGCGCCGGGATCGTCGACGGTGGTCTCCAGCCACATCGGCGCCGGCCAGCCCGCGGTGGCCAACGCCTCGGTGATGGTCCGGCGCAGCTCGTCGAGGTCGGCGACCTTCACCGGGTTGACGACTACGGCGGACCGCAACGGTGTGTCCATGGGGAGTCCTCGCGCTTCGGGGGGTGTGACCGTCCCTCAGTACCCCGAACCGCTCCTGATCAGTCGGTCAGCCCGCGGCCGCGGTGAGGATCTCGGTCACCACGTGGTCGGCGGCGTCCGGCCGGCCGTGGGTGGCGGCGGCCCGGCCCAGCGCGATCCGGTGACCGGGGTCGGCCAGCAGGCCGTTGATGGTGTCGCGCAGCCGGTCCGCCGTGGCCTCGTCGCCGTCCAGCATGACCGCCGCGCCCTGCTGGGTGAGGTGCCGGGCGGTGATCCGCTGCTCGCCACCGGCCGAGTACGGGTACGGGATCAGCACACACGCCTTGCCGAGCGCGGTCAGCTCGGCGACCGTGCCGGCCCCGCTGCGGGCGACCACGATGGCGGCCGCGGCGAGCAGGTCGGGCAGCTCCTCGTGGATGAAGTCGACCACCCGGTAGCGGTGCGCCAGGTGTGCCGGCAGGTTCGCGGCGACCTGCTGCATCTCGGCGTGGTTGAGGCTGCCGCACTGGTGCACGACCTGGCAGTGCTGCAGCAGGCCGGGCAGCGCCTCGGCGAGCATCCGGTTGACCTGCTGCGCGCCGGAGGCCCCGCCGGTGACCAGCACCAGCGGGACGGCCGGGTCCAGCCCGTACGCGGCGAGGCCCTTCGCCGGATCGCCCTGCAGCACGGCGGGCCGGATCGGGTTGCCGGTGACCACCGCGCGCTGGCGGGCCTTCGGCGGCAGGTGCTCGAGCGACGCCTCGTGGCTGAGCAGGATCCGGGTGGCCACCCGGGCCAGGATCCGGTTGGCCAGGCCCAGGCTGAGCGTCTGCTCGTGCAGCAGGTACGGCACCCGGAACAGCGCCGCGGCCAGCCCGATCGGCACCGACACGAACCCGCCGGTGCTGAGCACCACGGCCGGCCGGGTCCGGGCCACGGTGTATGCGGCCTGCACGATGCCCAGCGGGATCCGGAACGCGTCGACGACGTTGCGGGCGATGTCCTTCGGGCTGGTCGAGCGGCGCAGCTTGCCGGTGGTGACCGCCTTGAACGGGATGCCGTGCCGCACCGCGATGGTGGCTTCCAGGCCGTCGGCGACACCGACCCAGAGCAGCTCCGGTGTGACGCCGGTCGCCGCCAGCCGGGCCTGCAGGGTGGTGACCGTGGTCAGCGCCGGGTAGGTGTGCCCGCCGGTGCCGCCACCGGTGACGATCATGCGGAGCGACTGCAGGCGCTGGGTGCTGTACAGGGACATGTGAAGCCACCCCGAGGATCGTGGTACCGGACGGACCGGGGCAGTGTAGCGATCCACCCGGCACCACCATGATCATCAGTCCTTGCGGGTGCTCTCGGCGAGCTTCTGCAGCCGGTCGTGGTAGGCCTGCCGCTGGGCCGGATCGGTCAGCGCCAGGTTGCTGATGTCCGGCCGCATGCCCACCGCCCCGTCGACGGACTCCCGGGTGATGTCCGCGTGCCCGGCGTGCCGGTTCGTCTCGGCGATCATGTGCACCAGGATCCGGTGCAGCGTCACCCCGCTGTTGTCCGGCCACCACGGCACCGCGCCCGGTGCGTCCAGCTCGAGCGTCTCGATCGTGGTGTCCGAGTGCGCCCAGACCCGGCGGTAGAACGCGACGATCAGGTCCGGCGACTCGTCGGCGGCGGCCCACATGTCGGTGTCCGGCTCGGCGTCGTCATCGAGCCCGGGCAGCATGTCGTCGAGCGGGCGTCCGAACGTCGCGCCGAAATACCCGGCCTCCACCAGGGCGACGTGTTTCACCAGGCCGAGCAGGTTGGTGCCGGTCGGGGTCAGCGGGCGGCGCAGGTCGTACTCGGAGAGCCCGTCGAGCTTCCACAGCAGGGCTTCGCGGGCACTGCGCAGGTAGCGGTGCAGATCTGCTTTGGGGTCGAATCCGGTCATGCTGTGCAGCATGCCAGGAGCGCGCTGAGACGTGTGTCACGGCGACTTTCGGTTAGTGGGGCGGACCGCGGCCCGTCTCCTTGGCAGCCGCCTCGCTCCGGGGACTGCCCTCGTCCTGGGGCGAGGCGCGCCCAGGCCGTCGACCTGGCGGCCGGACGGCATACTTCGGCCTCATGGATTTCAGTGAACGGGTGCGGTCCGCGTTCCGGCGCGGTGAGACCGACGCCGTGGTACGGATGAGCGAAGCCGAGATCGTCCGGGCTCGCGCGGCCGGTGACCCGGCCGGCGAGGTCGAGGCCCGCTACAGCCTGGCGCGGGTGGCCATCCGCGGCGGTGACCTGGCCGGTGGCGAGGCCCGCGCGCGGGAGGCCCTCGACGTGGCGGAGCGCTCCGGCGACCGGGCCCTCGAGGAGCGGCCCCGGCACGTTCTCGCCGCGGTCGCCCGGATGTCCGGTGACCTGGCCCGGGCCCGGGAGCTCTATCAGATGAGCATCGCGCTCAACGAAGCCCTGGGCCGCCCGGCGACGGTCAACTCGGAATACCACAACCTGGCGTTCTGCGAGCTCGGCCTCGGTCACCTGGACGTGGCCCGGCAGCTGTTCGCCGAGGGCCGCGAGCGGGTGTTCCGGCACGGGTGGGCGGACTTCGTGCCGTACGTCTGCCTGGCCGGCGCCGCGCTCGCCGCAGCCGAAAGTGATCATGCCCGCGCGGCGCTGATGGCCGGGGTGACCGACGCCGCGTTCGCCGCGCTCGGTCAGGTGCCGGACCCGGACGATGCGGCCGACCTGGCCGCGGTCCGCGCCGCCGCGTTGCAGGCCCTCGGCCCGGACGCTTTCGCCCAGCACTACGACCGGGGACTTCAGGTGGAACCGCGGGCGGCTTTCGCGAGCGGAGCACGGCAATGACCTACGACATCGGCGCGGAGCAGGTCGAGGCCGCCTTCATGTACGACTACGAACTCGGCATGCCGGAGGCGGCCCGCACCCGGCTGGGCGTCTCGGCCGCCCGGATCGGCGGTGGCGTGGCCCTCGCGATGGCCGCCGACCCGACGACGTACTGGAGCAAGGCGCTCGGCTTCGGCCTGACCGAGCCGTTCACCCTGGCCCTGTTCGACGAGATCCTCGACTTCTACCGGGGCTCCGGGGTGAAGCAGGCGGTGATCCAGCTGATCCCGGCGGTGCTGCCGGCCGGGTTCGCCGCGGCGGCCGCCGCCCGGGGCGTCGAGCGCGGCACCACCTGGATCAAGCTCGGCGGCGACCCGGCCCATGTCGCCGCGACCCCGACCGACCTGCGGATCGGCCCGGTGCCGGTCGAGCAGGCCGGGGCGTTCGCCGGCACCGTGCTGGACACGTTCGGGATGCCGGCCGGTGACCTGACCACGATGCTCGCGTCCACCGTCGGCCGGCCCGGCTGGCAGCCCTACGCGGCCTGGGACGGCGACCTGATCGTCGCGGGCGGCAACGTCTACCTGCACGACGGCGGCGCCGGGCTGAACGCGGCCGCCACCCGCGCCGAGTATCGCCGCCGGGGCGCGCAGGGTGCGCTGATCGCGGCCCGGGCCGCGGCCGCCGCCGCCGCCGGCTCCACCCGGGTCTACGCCGAGACCGGCAAGCCCGCACCGCACGGGCACAACCCGTCACTGGCCAACATGCTCAAGGCCGGTCTCACCCCGCTCTACGAACGGGAGAACTGGCTGTGGCGCCGATGACCCGGTCCCAGTCGACCGAGCGCGCCCAGTCCGCGTAGCTGTGCCAGCCGACCTCCGGATACCTGGCGTGCAGCGTGTCCAGGTCGGCGAACTCGGTGTTCTCCTCGAACCGTTGGAACATGTCGGCGATCTCGTCACCGGCCCATTGCCGCACCTGGGCGAGCGGCAGCTGCCGGTACGGGATCTCCCGGCCCAGCACCTCGCCGAGCGCCCGGGCCGCCTCCTCGCCGGTGACCCGGTCGGAGATCACGTCGATCCGCTCGCCGGCGAACCGGTCCGGGTTCTCCACGGCGAGCACGGCGAGGGCGGCGATGTCCCGGACGGTCACCTGGTCGAGCGGCTTGCCGGGGGAGAGCGGGTTGGCCAGCACACCGTCGGTGAGCCGGCTGAACCCGACGTTGAGCACGTTCTCCATGAAGTACACCGGACCGAGGACGGTCGCGCGGACCTCCCGCTCGCGCAGGTGCGCCTCGATCAGTTGCTTGCTGTCGGCGTGACCGATGTCGGTCGCGGCGATCCGGCCGGCGCCGCGTACCGAGGAAAAAACGAGATGGGCCTCGGCCCGCTCCGCGGCCTCGACCAGCAGCCTGCCTTGCGCTACCTCCTGGTCCTGACCGCCTTCTCCGAAGGGTACGGACAGCCCGAAGACCGCGTCGGCACCCGTGATCGCGCGACCGAGCGCCTCCGGATCGGACAGGTCGCCGGCGGCGAGCCGTGCCCCGGCGGTGGACAGGGCCCGCGCGGCCGGTGCCTCGGGGGACCGCACGTAGGCGGTGACGTCGTGGCCGTGGTCGAGCAGCAGCCGGGCGACGGCACCGCCCTGCTTGCCGGTGGCGCCGATGACGAGAACGTTGGTCATGGGACAGATCCTCTGGGCTCAACCGTGGTTGAGGGCAAGCACTAGATTCGGTCGCATGCCCCGGCCGCACACCCCGTTCCACGAGCTCACCGTCGGCCAGGTCGCCGACCGCAGCGGCGTGGCGATCTCCGCCCTGCACTTCTACGAGCGCAAAGGCCTGATCCGCAGCGTCCGGACGGCGACGAACCAGCGCCGGTTCAGCCGGGAGACGCTGCGCCGGGTCGCGTTCATCCGGGCGTCGCAGCACGTCGGGATCTCGCTCGCCGCGATCCGTGACGCCCTGGACCAGCTGCCGAGCGAGCGGACGCCGACCCCGGACGACTGGGCGCAGCTGTCCGCGACCTGGCGCACCGAGCTGGACGATCGGATCGCCCAGCTGCAGGCGTTGCGGGACCAGCTCACCGACTGCATCGGCTGCGGCTGCCTGTCGCTGCGGTCATGTCACCTGACGAACCCGCGCGACGTCCTCGGCCGGGAGGGGGCGGGTGCCCGGCGCCTCCCGCATCCGTGAAGCGGGATTGTTCTACGATCTGCATGTGACCGACGAGTGGGGGACCCGGCTGGCCGGAGATCGGGCGCTGCTCGACCGGGGCAGCACCGCGGAGCGGGTGGCGGACATCCTGCGGCAGCGGATCACCGAGGGGGTGTTCCTGCCCGGCACCCGGCTGAGCGAGGAGAGCCTGCGCGAGGCGCTCGGCATCTCCCGCAACACGCTGCGCGAGGCGTTCCGGCTGCTGTCGCACGAGGGCCTGCTGGAACACCAGCTGAACCGGGGCGTCTTCGTCCGGCTGCTGAGCACCGCGGACATCCGTGACCTCTACGCGATCCGGCGCATCCTGGAGTGCGGCGCGCTGCGCAACCTGACGACCGTTCCGGCGGAGGCGGTGTCGCTGGCCGGCGCCGCGATCGAGGTGGCCGAGCAGGCGGCGGCGCGCGGCGACTGGAGCGCGGTCGGCACGGCGAACATGCGGTTCCACCAGACGATCGCCGACATGGCCGGCAGCCGCCGGGTCGCCGAGGCGGTCCGGGCGCTGCTGGCCGAACTCCGTCTGGTGTTCCTGGTGGTGGCCGACCCACGGCAGCTGCACGAGCCGTATCTGGCCGGGAACCGGGCCCTCTACGAGCTGCTGGCCGCGGGTGACCCGCAGGCGGCGGAGGAGGCGCTGCAGCGCTACTTCGAC
This sequence comes from Actinoplanes awajinensis subsp. mycoplanecinus, assembly GCF_001509495.1. Lineage (NCBI taxonomy): Bacteria > Bacillati > Actinomycetota > Actinomycetes > Micromonosporales > Micromonosporaceae > Actinoplanes > Actinoplanes awajinensis. The sequence continues at coordinate 33,953 of NZ_LLZH01000298.1, forward strand.
GACGCGGAGGCGCAGCTGCTGGCCGCCTACGCCGCGGCGGCCTGACCGCGGCGATTCTGCCATTCGGAAACCGGCGCCGATTATAGGCGTTGTCGCCTTCGCCGGTGGGAATTCCCGGCTATCTCAGTCGGACGTAGCGGCCAGGTAAGCCATAGGAACGATCTCCCCCCTAGGGGTGCGAACCCGGCCTGGCATCCCTCGTTCTGATAGGACAAGAACTACGTTCGGCGACCTCGCTGTTGGCAACCAGGCAGTCAGCGAGGTCGCAGAAAAGAATGGTTTGCACGCCGTGGCGCCCGAACGGCTCCCGGGATGCGAAAGGGCTCTATCGGACGAACCCTGCACTTCACGATCGGCCGCTCAGTTCCTGGGAGACGGCCTCACCACGCATATGAAAATCCGAGGAGACCGGAATGAAGGAGCACGGTTCGGCAATCGCCATGGAATTCGCCAAGGGCCCGTTCGAAGGCTCGGACTACAACCTGATCATGATGGTGCTCGCGATGGCCGGGGTTCTGGCGACGCTGCTCTCCGTCCAGCAGGCCCGCAGGTCGCACCGCCGGCGGACGCCGAAGATCACGATGCCGCTGGACAACGCCCGATGCGGCGAGAGCATCCCGTTCACCGCCGCCGGTTTCCACCGTTTCGAGGTGGTGATCCTGTTCTTCACCGCATTCCAGGCGGCGGAGAACGTACCGGCGAGCGCGCGGGAGGGCACCGTTCAACTGCAGGCCGACCGTAACGGACGACTGAGCGATTCGGTGACCGTGCCGGTGGAGCTGCCGATCGGGAAGAATCTGATCGTGGTGCAGCGCACCGACCCGCACGCCGATCCGGCTGAGGTGTCGCGGGAGTTCTACGTCCTGGCGCGCCGCGGCGAGCGCCAGGAGCACTGAAAGGCGGCACGATGTACCCGCCTCGCCGTCATGCCCCCATGATCGGCGAGGCTGGCACCGCCCGGATGGTGACTAGTCCCGGCCGTACTTGTCGAACGAGACGGTCCAGTCGCCCAGGCCGTTGTAGATCGGGAGCTTGCGGGGGCTGTGCGTCACGTCGACGACGTCACCGAGGATGAAGTTCTCGTAGACCCACTTGGCGTCTTTCATGCTCAGGTTGATGCAGCCGTGCGACTTGTTGGCCTCGCCGAGCTGACCGTTCCACGGGGCGGCGTGCAGGAACTCACCCGAATAGGTGATCCGGGTGCAGTACTCGACGTTCTCACTGACGTAATAGTTAGGGTCATTCTTGTCCTGGACGCCATAGCTGGCCGAGGTCATGGTGTGGTACCGCTCCTTGGAGAGCACCACGTGCGGGCCGCCGGCCGTCCAGAAGCTGATCGACTCGCCGTTCTTGCCGGTGGTGCCACCGCCGCGGCCGAGGCTGCTCTTCATGGTGCGGACCAGCTTGCCGTCGATGTAGACCTTCGTCATGTGCGTCCGGTTGTCGCTGATCGCGATCAACTGGCGGTTGACGGTGAAGTGCGTCGAGGCGTTCTTGCCGCCGTACGTGGTCTTGCCGAGCTTGGTGCCGAACGCGTTGACCTTGACCTTGACGGTGGTGCCGCGCGCCCAGTACTTCGCCGGCCGCCAGTGCACCGTCGAGTCGCTCGACCAGTAGAACTTGCCCTCGACCTGCGGCGACGTGGTGATCTCGATGGCCTTCTCGGCAGCGGCCTTGTTGACCGAGTGGCTGAACGCGACGATCACCGGCTGGCCGGCGCCGTAGTTCTTGCCGGTCTTCAGCGAGGCCAGCCCGTTCGCCTGAAACGTGACCCGGGCGATGTTGTCCGGCTTCAGCGTGGCGAACGTGGCGGTCGTGGTGGTGGACGCGCCGAGGCTGTCGGCGGCCGTCGCGACAACCTTGTATTTCTTGCTGTAGTCGAGATCCTCGGTCGACTGCCAGGTGCCGTCGGACTGCATCTCGCCGTCGATCTTCGTCTTGCCGGAGGTCACGGTGACCGATTTCAGCGATCCGTCCGCTACGGTGACCACGATCGGCTTCGCCGGCGACCACTCCTTGGCGCCGTGCGCCGGAGTCACGGTGACCTTGGCCGGCGCGGCCACCGGCGTGGTCGCCAGGGCCTCCGTCTCGGCCTCGGGCGTGGTGAACACCGGGTTGGTGTCCGCGCTTGCCTTGGTCGACGAGCAACCGGCGGCGGTGCCAGCGGTCGCGGCGGCGGCAGCCACGCCCAGTGAACCGATAATGACCTTACGTCGCTGAATCATGGCTCTCGCAATCGAGGGGGGTCCCGGCCGTTGCCCATCATGGCCGCATAGGTCAAGACGGTGCTGAGGCCCGAAAAGTTGCCTGCCGCGTCGATTGATTTTGGCGAGACCCGAGAATGTTACGTGTATCCGTCCGTCGGTGAGAAGCGGATCTCGGTCCCCGGACGGGCCTGGCCGAGAAGGTCGACGTCGGCCGGGTCGACCACGCCGATCACCGGGTAGCCGCCGGTGGTGGGGTGGTCGGCCAGGAAGATCAATGGCTGGCCGTTCGCCGGCACCTGGATCGCGCCCAGCACGAGGCCTTCGCTGGGCAGCTCGCCGCCGACGGCGCGGGTCAGCTCCGGCCCGGTCAGCCGGGCGCCGACCCGGTCGGTCGCGGCGGACACCCGGTATTCCGCGGTGAACAGGGTGACCAGCGCGGCCGGGGTGAACCAGTCGTCGCGTGGCCCGGGCCACACCCGCAGCCGCAGGGCGCCGGCGGGCCGCGGGTAGGGCGCGAGGTCGACCGCGGGCGGCGGTCCGGTCACCGGGCCGAGCGGGAGCATGTCGCCGTCGCGGACCTGGCCGGGGCCGAGCCCGGAGAGCGTGTCGGTGGCCCGGCTGCCCAGCACCGGCGGCACCGCGATCCCGCCGGCGGCCGCCAGGTAGACCCGTAGCCCCGCGGTCGCCCGGCCGAGAACGATCAGCGCGCCGGCCGGCACCGCGAGCGGGAAGCCCGGGTCCGCTGGGCGGCCGTCGACGGTCACCGTGCACGGCGCGCCGGTGACCGCGAGCGTGACCGACCGGGTGGCCCGCAGCCGCGCGCCGCCGAGCAGGATCTCCAGCCCGGCGGCCTCCGGTGGGTTGCCGACCAGGCGGTTCGCCAGCCGCAGCGCCCCGGCGTCGGCCGCACCGGAGCGGGGCACGCCGAGGTGGGCGAAACCGGGCCGGCCGAGATCCTGCACGGTGGTGCGCACCCCGGCGCGGACCACCTCCAACGCCGCGCTCATCCGGCGTCCACGAACCGCACGGCGGTCCCGGGCGTGAGCAGCGTCGGCGGATCACGTTCAAGATCAAAAAGCACCGCTTCGGTACGGCCGATGCACTGCCACCCACCCGGTGACGCGGTCGGGTACACCCCGCTGTACGGCCCGGCCAGTGCCACCGTTCCCACCGGCACCCGGGTCCGCGGCGATGCCCGCCGGGGCACGTGGTGGCGCTCGTCCAGCCCGGTCAGGTACGCGAACCCGGGCGCGAACCCGCAGAACGCCACCCGGAACTCGGTGCCGGTGTGCACGGCCACCACGCCGGCCCGGTCGGTGTGCCACAGCCGGGCGACGTCATCGAGGTCTTCCCCGTCGTACCAAACCGGGATTGTGATCGTCGGCGCGGAGCCGGCGGCGGATCGCGGTCTGGCGGGACGCGTGGTTTTCAGCAGTGTGGTGATCCGGGCGGGGTCGGTGATGCCGTCGACCAGCACGGTGCGCGCCGCCGGGACGATCTCCGTCGCGGTCAGCGTGCCCTCCGCCCGCGCCGCCGTGAGCAGGTCGTAGGCGGCGAAGACGGCCTCGGTGTCGTCCAGTTCGACGAGGACGGCCGAGGGGCCGGCCCGGTGTGCGCGCATGACTCTCCGCTTCCGACGGGTAACACAAGCTTCATATTGAGGTATTGCCGGATTGTTGAACGATTTCTAGAGTGTGGCATACGACACCACGGATCCCACGATCACCCCCGTAGGAGCAAGCCATGACAGCTGTCCCCAGTCAGAGCTCGAGACGCCGCGTGATCATCGCCAGCCTGGTCGGCACCTCCCTCGAGTGGTACGACTTCTTCCTCTACGCCTCGGCCGCCGCCCTGGTCTTCGGCAAGCTGTTCTTCCCGAGCTTCGAGCCGGTCACCGGCACGCTGCTGGCGTTCACCACCTACGCCGTGGGGTTCGTGGCCCGCCCGCTCGGCGGCATCATTTTCGGTCACTTCGGCGACCGGGTCGGCCGCAAGGGCGTGCTCGTCGTGACGCTGCTGCTGATGGGCGGCGCCACGTTCCTGATCGGCGTGCTGCCCACCTATGCGACGATCGGCGCGGCCGCACCGATCCTGCTGGTCACGCTGCGCTTCGTGCAGGGCCTCGGCCTCGGCGGCGAGTGGGGCGGGGCGGTGGTGATGTCGCTCGAGCACGGCGACCCGCAGCGGCGCGGACTGTCCGCCTCGTGGCCGCAGGTCGGCGTCCCGGCCGGCAACCTGCTCGCGTCCGGGGTGCTCTGGGTGCTCTCCGCGACCCTCTCGGAGAGTTCCTTTCTCAGCTGGGGATGGCGCCTACCGTTCCTGCTGTCTGGCGTGCTTGTGCTGGTGGGCCTCTGGATTCGGGTCGCGGTCACGGAGTCGCCGGCGTTTGCGGAGGTTGCGGCCCAGGGCGTGAAGGCCAAGCTGCCGCTGCTCGAGGTGCTCCGCGAACACCCGCGCGGGCTGCTGGTCGCGATGGCCGCACGCATCGGCACCGACGTCGCTTTTTACACCTTCTCCTTGTACGTCCTGACGTACGTGACCGGAACCGTCGGCCTGCCGCGCACCGTCGCGCTCACCGGGGTGCTGGTCGCCTCCGGCCTGCAACTGCTGCTCATCCCGTTCTTCGGCGGGCTCTCCGACCGGGTCGGCCGGCGTCCCGTCTACGCGGCCGGTGCGATCGCGGCCGCGGTCTGGAGCTTCGCCTTCTTCCCGCTGCTGGACACCGGCAACACCCTGGTCATCGTGCTCACCGTGGTGGTCGCGCTGGCCACCCACGCCGCGATGTACGGCCCGCAGGCCGCGTTCGTCGCCGAGATGTTCTCCACCCGGCTGCGCTACTCGGGCGCCTCGATGGGCTACCAGATCGCCGGCATCTTCGGCGGCGCGCTCGCCCCGATCATCGCGATCAAGCTGGTGGCGGCGACCGGCAGCGCGTTCGCGGTGTCGGTCTACGTGACGGCCGCGCTGCTGCTCACACTGGTCGCGCTGGCCTTCGCCCCGGAGACGTCCGGCGCCCCGTCCGCTCCCGGCGTGATCCGGCCCGGTCTGTCTCCTACCGGACGGTAGGGATTCGGCCGGTGGCCCGCAGGGTAGGAACCGGCCGGTGAACACCTCGTACCCGGACGTCGCCCTGCTGCTCGCGGTCCACAATCCCGGACCGCACCTGAAAGACCTGATCACCGGCACGATCGCCGACGGCCTCGATCCCACCCGGATCGTGGTCGTCGACGACGGCAGCGGCCCGTCCGCCGAACCCGAGCTGTCGGCGATCCGATCCCTCGGCTGCCCGGTCCTGATCCACCCGACCAACCAGGGCAAGGGCGTCGCCCTCAAAACCGGTTTCCGGTACGTCCGGACCACCCTGCCCGGCCTCGACGTGATCAGCGCCGACGCGGACGGCCAGCACCACCCGCAGGACGTACGCCGGATCGCCGAGCGCACCGGCCGGGGCCTGATCGTGCTCGGCACCCGCCCGTTCGCGCCGATGCCGTTGCGCAGCCGCTTCGGCAACACCGTCACCCACCTGCTGTTCCGCGCCGCGACCGGCCGCGACGTGTCGGACACCCAGACCGGCCTGCGCGCCTACCCCGCCGACCTGCTCGAGCGGTTCGAGGCCATCGAGGGGGAGCGCTTCGAGTACGAGATGAACGTCCTGCTGGACGCGGCCGCGGCGTCCCGGCCGATGGAGGAGGTGGCGATCCCGGCCCGCTACCTCAACGGCAACGCCGCCTCACACTTCGGCGGCCTGGCCGACTCGATCCGGATCTATCGGCCGCTGTTGCGCTACGCGTTCACGTCGTTGCTGACCCGGCGCGCTCGCTGACCGCTCGTGCCGCTTTTCCGCGGCGTGCTCGCTGATCGGCGTGGGCTTGGTCTGCGGGGCGCTAGGTGATCGCCAGCCGGGGTCGTGCCCGGGGTTCCGGTTGCTGGCTGGCTCGTGGGGGTGTGTCCGGGTTGCTGAGGGGCTCCTGGCAGCCAGCCGGTGTGGGCTCGCCGTCGGGCGGCTGGTGCTGGCGGTTGCTTCCCCGGCGTCGAGGCAACCGTCAGCACCAGCTCGTGCTCGGCGGCGGCGGCTGGTGGTGGCGGCCGCCTCCCGGTGCCGGAGGCAGCCGTGAGTGCCAGCCGGGGTCGCGCCCGGGGTTCTGGTGCCGGCTGGCTTGCAGGGGTGTGTCCGGGCTCTTGAGGGACCCCTCACGGCCAGCCGGGCGGCGTGGGCTGGTTGTTGGGGGTGTCTCGACGCTTCGGACACACCCCTAGCGGCCAGCCGGGGGCTGTGGGCGTACTAAGCGACGGCGATCAGGACCTTGCCGACGGCGTTGTGTTCGACGGCGTTGTGGGCTTCGGCTGTCTGGTCGAGCGGGAAGTGGTGCACCGGCAGGCCGTGGGCTTCGCCGATCGGGAGGGCACCGTCGCGCAGGGCCGCCCCGATGTCCTCGGCGGCGGCCTGCAGGGCACGCTCGCCGACCGAGTAGAGGATCAGGAACTGGATGCGGGTGTTGAGCATCATCAGCGGGCGGATGTCGAACGCCGCCGTGTCGCCGCCGTTGTTGGCGTAGATCGCGATGGTGGCGTGGTTGGCGATGACGGCCTGGTTGAGCGGGGCGTTCGGGCCGGGGGAGACCTCGACGACCAGGTTCACGCCGTCGGGTGCGACCGCGCGGATCTCCTTGGCCGCCTCGGTGTGCCGGTAGTCGACGACGTGGTGGGCACCGGCCGCGGTGGCCAGGGCGGCCTTCTCCGGGCTGCTGACCGTGGTCACCACGGTGGCGCCGGCCCAGCGGGCGAGCTGGATCGCGGCGTGCCCGACCGCGCCGGCGCCGCCCGCGACCAGCACGGTGCGGCCGAGCAGGGCGCCCGGGTGGAGGCGGTCCGGGCCGCCCTCGGCGACGGTCAGCGCGCGGTGGGCGGTGACGGCGGGGACGCCCAGGGCGGCTCCCAGGTCGTACGAAATGGTGTCGGGCAGGGGAAAAGCGTGCCCGGCGGCGATGATCGTGTAGTCGGCGGCGGTGCCGAAGGCGCTGCCGTGCGCGGCGAGCATGACCCAGACCCGATCGCCGACCCGGTGGGACAGCACGCCGGGACCTACCGCGTCGACCAGGCCGGCGCCGTCCATGTTCGGCGTGGCCTCGGGGAAGCCCGGATCACCGGCCGAGCGGCGCTTCCAGTCGGTCGGGTTGACGCCGGAGCGCATCACCCGGACCCGGATCTGGCCGTCACCCGGCTCGGGAACGTCCCGCTCGGCGAGGCGGAGCTCGGAACTGTCGCGGCTGAACACGATCGCCCTCATGGAAGTGACCCTACGACCGGGGGAACCGGTGGGCATAGCGCATTCATGATCAACGCAGCTTCCCTACGGTTGACCAGCACCGTCGTTGGAGGAGGTCACCATGGGCGAGTTCGACGACAGTCGTCGTGGATCGAGAGCGGTCGTACCGATCCTGGCCGGCGTCCTCGCCGCGGCGCTGAGCCTGCTGCTGCTCGGGCATCGGGCGCTGCCCGGCTCGGCGGGTTCCCTGCTGGACAGTGCGCTGCCCTGGCTGGCCGCGCCGAGCGTGTTCCTGCTGCTGGTCACGATCCCGGCGCGGCGGGCCGGTGTGCTCGCGGCGTCGCTGGTGCCGACGGTGATCTGGGCGGTGCTGTTCGCCCCGACGCTGACCGATCACGCCCAGTCCGGGGAGCGGGATCTGCGGGTCGCGTCGCTCAACCTCGGCAAGGCCACGCCGGGTGAGGCGCTGCCGCCGCTGCTGGCCGCGCAACCCGACGTGCTGGTGCTCCAGGAGATCACTCTGGACAACCGGGATGCCGTGACGGCGACGGTGGCGGCGGTGTTCCCGTACCGCACCGAGACCGGGACGGTGGCGATCCTCAGCCGGTTCCCGCTGTCGGCGACCGAGCCGGTCGACATCCGGATCGGCTGGACCCGGGCGATCGCGACCACGGTGGCCACGGCCGGTGGCCCGGTTCGCGTTTACGCTGCTCACCTGGCCTCGATCCGGGCCGACATGACCGCGGACCGGGACCGTACGCTCGCCGCCCTGGCCGCCGCCGCGCACGCCGACCCGAGCCCGCGCCTGGTCCTGGCCGGCGACCTGAACACCGCGACCACCGACCGGCAGTTCGCCGCGTTCACCCCGCTGCGGGACAGCCAGCAGGAGGCCGGTGCGGGCTTCGGGTTCACCTGGCCGGCGGTGTTGCCGGTGGTCCGCCCGGACCACATCCTGGTGCGCGGCTTGGCCACCCGCCGTTCGTGGGTGCTGCGGGTGCCGGGCAGCGATCACCGCGCGGTGCTGGCCGACGTGGACACCACCGCGCTGCCGGCCGCTGCCGAGCCGTCCGGAACTGGTCAGTAAGCGGCCTGCACGCCGGCTTCCACGGTGAGCGTGCCGGCGGCGGTGTCGATGGTGGCGCGGCTGCCGAGCGGCACGGTCAGCTGGCCGGTGCCATGACCGACACGCAACCCGCCGAGCACCGGAACCCCCAAACTTCCCAACCGATCTTGTACGGCCTCAGCCGCCGTCCACTGCCCACCGGTCACCGGCGCGTTGGTGAACTGGCCCAGCGCCACCCCGGCCAGCCGCCGCAGCGCACCCGCCCGGATCAGGTGGGTCAGCATCCGGTCGTAGCTGTACGCGGACTCATCGGTGTCCTCGAGCAGCAGGATCGCCCCGCGCAGGTCGGGCAGGTCCCGGGTGTTCACACTGGTCTGCACCATGGTCAGGTTGCCGCCGAGCAGGGTGCCGGTGGCCGTGCCGGGGACGATCACCGCGGCGCTGGGCTCGGCCGGGTCGCGGGTCAGCACGATCGGGTCGGTGGTCATCACCGCCCGGCGCAGCGACTCGATCTCGGTGGGGCCGGTACGGGAGTCGGTCCAGTTGATCATCGGGCCGTAGAAGCTGACCAGTCGCGCCGCGGTCCACAGCCGGCCGCTGAGCACGGTCAGGTCGCTGAACCCGACGAAGACGCGCGGGTCCCGCTTGATCGCGGCGAGGTCGAGCCGGTCGATGATGCGCTGGGTGCCGTACCCGCCCCGGGCGGCGAAGACGCCTCGGACGCCGGGGTCGCGGAACGCCGCGTTCAGGTCGGCGAGCCGGTCCTCGTCGGTGCCGGCCAGGTAGCCGTACCGGTCGTACAGATGGGTCCCGGTCTCGACCACCAGACCGAAACTCTCCAAGATCTGGATGCCGCGGGCCACCCGGGTGTCCGGGATGCCGGCCGGTGCGACCACCCGGACCCGGTCACCGGGGCACAGTGCGGGGGCGCGGATCACGGCTCGTGCTCCTGCCTGTGCGGGTGTTCCGGTCGCGGCAGCGGCGGCGCCCGCGGCTGTCGCTGCGATGAGGGTACGGCGGGAGATCGTCACCCGCGGAACGTTGCCGGGACTCATCGCCGCAGTCAAGTATGTCGATGGGATGGTGCGTCACCGTTCTTCGTGCCAGGGCCGTCCTCCATCATCGCGTACCAGGGTGTGCCCCGGCTGCAGGTTCAGGACACCGATCAGGCTCTGGTCCTCGTCGACGGCGTGGTGCAGGTGTCCGATCCGGCCGGTGTCACCGTCCGCGCCGGACGCGCCGACCAGGTGCCACACGCCGTCCTCGGCGTGGTGGCTGACCCGCAGGGCCGGCTCGCGCTGCTCGAAGACCTCGGTGGACTGCACGGCGAGGGTGCCCAGCAGCCAGTGGCGCATCCAGTGGGCCCGCCGGTCGCGTTCCATCACCAGGTCGGTGACCCACCAGATGAACGGCAGGGTGTCGTGGGCGCGTGCCTGGTCCGCGGTCAGATCAGGGCCGCCCTCGGGGACCCGCTCGAACGGCTCGTCGGTGAGCGCGTACGCGATGCCGTCGTCGTTGACGAAGATGACCGCGTGGAACGAGCCGCCACCGGGGTTACCGGCGCCGATCCCGACCGTCAGGTGGCCGACGTGCGGGTCGGCGCCGGTGGTCCAGCCGAACGCGTACGAGGCCATCTCCCCGCGCGGCGAGACGAACTCCCCGAACGCTCGCCGATCCATCCCGGTCACGTCCGCTGTGGGCACCTCGACCAGCGCACCCTCCACCACCTGGATCTCCACCCGGGCACGATAGCCGATCAAGATCAGGCGCTATCGCGGCAGCGTCTCAGTGTCGTTGAGTTCGACGCGGCTGGTCCCGGCCGTCAGCGAGTCGACGATCGTCGCGCGGCCGTTCCCGTACTCCGGTGATGCTGCGGGCGAGCGCGTCCCACCGCGCGACGGTCCTGGCCAGGTCGAACCGAGGCCGCGCCTCGGCCGGTGGCACCGCGGGGGAGCTCACCACGGCGAGCACCGCGACCCACGACGCCACCGCCATCAATCGCCGTCTCATGGCGGTTCAACGGTCCGGGGGCCCGGGTGGTCACGGTGCTCTCAACCGGCCGGCAACCGCGGTCGCAACGGGCCGCGGTCAGCGTGGCGTCGTGTTCGTGGTCGAGTCCCGCTCGGGCCCGTGCCCGCGCGCGGTGGACTGAACCGGGTCAGCCGGGCGGGGCGTGGTGGCAGACCGCTTCGAGGTTGATGCCGTGCGGGTCCAGGACGAAGGCGCCGTAGTAGTCCTCGTGGTATTCCGGGTGGACCGCGGGCGGCAGCATCGCGACGGCGCCCGCCCGGAGCGCGGCGTCGTGAAACGTGGCCACCGCGTCGCGGGTGTCGACGGTGAAGGCCAGGTGCATGTTCGTGCCGACGATGCCGCCGTCGATGAGCCAGAAGTACGGCTTGACGCCGGCCAGACCGAAACCGGTCATCGCGGTCGGCTGGTTCGGTGTCGCGTGCGGCGGGATCTCGAGCATTTTCGTGATCCCGATGGCGGCCAGCACGGGTTCGTAGAAGGCCACGGCGGCGGCGAGGTCGGGCACGGCGACGTTGAGGTGATCGATCCGGGATCCCGAGCGGTCTGGTTTCATCACCGCAGCCTGTCCGGAATTCCGGACATCGGGTGACCGCAATCCTTGAGCTCCGGAATTTCCGTCACGAGTCCACGATATTGCAAAGAATCGTCTAACTATTGCGTACGTGTGACCGGCACTGCCACGATGGCCATCGATATCCGTCGCCGTCCCCGTCTCGGCTCGACAGGAGTTCCCATGGCTGTATCCCGGCGTACCCTGCTGTCCTCCGCCGCCCTCGCCCCCGCCGCCGCGCTGCTGAGCGGCACCGAGCGGGCCGCCGCCGCGTCCCCCGCCGGTGACGTCGTCGGCAAGGTCACCGTCGGCTACCAGGGCTGGTTCGCGGCCCCCGGTGACGGCGCGCCGATCGGCGGCTGGTGGCACTGGAGCCGTGACCGTTTCCAGCCGCCGTCGCCGGCCAACACCACGATCGTGTCCTGGCCCGACGTCCGCGACTACGCGCACACCTACCCGACCGCGTACCCGAATCTCGGCAGCGGCCAGCCGGCCGTCCTGTTCTCCTCCTACGACCAGCAGACCGTCGACACGCACTTCGACTGGATGCGCACCTACGGCATCGACACCGCGGCCCTGCAACGGTTCAACCCGGTCGGCGACGAGGGGCCGACACGCGACGCCATGGCACTCAAGGTCCGCGGCGCGGCCGAGCGTTCCGGCCGCAAGTTCTATGTGATGTACGACGTGAGCGGCTGGTCGAGCATGCAGTCCGAGATCAAGGCCGACTGGACGGCGAAGATGTCGGCGCACGCCGCGTCCAGCGCCTACGCCCGGCAGAACGGCAAACCGGTCGTCTGCATCTGGGGTTTCGGCTTCAACGACGAGAACCACGCGTTCACCCCGGCCGCCTGCCTGGACGTGATCACCTGGTTCAAGGCGCAGGGCTGTTACGTGATCGGCGGGGTGCCCACCTACTGGCGGGAGGGCAAGAACGACAGCCGCACCGGGTTCCTCGACGTCTACCGCGCGTTCCACATGCTCTCGCCGTGGATGGTCGGCCGCACCGGTGACCTGGCCGGGCTGGACTGGTTCTACGCCAACGTGAACACCGCCGACCAGGCCGACTGCACCGCGCACGGCATCGACTACCAGCCGTGTGTGCTGCCCGGTGACCTGTCGGCCGGGCATCGGCGGCACGGCGACTTCTACTGGCGCAGCGTGTACAACATGGTCCGGCTCGGGGCACAGGGTCTCTACGTGTCGATGTTCGACGAGTTCAACGAGGGCAACCAGATCGCCAAGACCGCGGAGACGGCCGCCTCGGTGCCCGCCGGGACCGGCGTCCGCGCGCTCGACGAGGACGGCACGTACTGCTCCGCCGACTACTACCTGCGGATCACCACGGATGCCGGCCGGATGCTGAAGGGCCAGATCGCGCTTACCGCCGTACGCCCGACTGCGCCCACCCTGACCACGCCGCCGCCGCAACCGGGCGGCGATCTCGCGGCCCGGAAACCGATGTCCGCAAGCAGTACCAAGGACCAGTATGTCGCGGCCAACGCGGTCGACGGCGACGCCGGCAGTTACTGGGAGAGCGCCAACGGCGTCTTCCCGCAGTGGATCCAGGTCGACCTGGGCGCCGCGATCCCGGTCGCCCGGGTGGTGCTCAGGCTCCCGCCGTCGTGGGGTGCGCGCAGCCAGACCCTGGCGGTGACGGGCAGCACCGACGGTTCCTCGTTCGGGACGCTGGCGGCAGCGGCCGGGCGGGTGTTCGACCCGGCCGCCGGCAACACCGTGACCGTGGTGTTCCCGGCGGCGACGGCCCGCTACCTGCGGGTCACCGCGACCGCGAACACCGGCTGGCCGGCCGGGCAACTCTCCGCGCTGGAGGTCTACGCCAGCTGATCGCTCCCGGTCAGATGCGGAAGCCGCTGATCACCTGCTGCAGCTCCGCACTGATCCCGGTCAGCTCCTGCACCGTCGCGGTCGCCTCGCCCAGCGACGCCGTGGTCGTCTGCGCCGCGCTGGCCACCCCGGTGATCGTGCCGGCGATCTCGGTGCTGCCATGTGCCGCGTCGCTGACGCTGCGGCTCATCTCACCGGTGGTCGCGGTCTGCTCCTCGACGGCCGACGCGATGGTCAACTGGTAGTCGTTGATCCGGGCGATGATCTGCGAGATCTCCCCGATCGCGGCGACCGCGTCGACGGTGTCGGACTGGATCGCGGCGACCCGCTTGGAGATGTCGTCGGTGGCCCGCGCGGTCTCCTGGGCGAGATCCTTGACCTCGCTGGCGACGACCGCGAAGCCCTTGCCCATCTCGCCGGCCCGGGCCGCCTCGATGGTGGCGTTCAGCGCGAGCAGGTTCGTCTGTTCGGCGATCGCGGTGATCGTCTTGACCACGTTGCCGATCTCGGCGCTGGAGTCGCCGAGCTTGGAGACGGTGGTGTTGGTGGTCGCGGCGACGGTCACCGCCTCGGCGGCGACCCGGGCGGCCTGGTTGGCGCTCTCGGCGATCTCCCGGATCGAGACGCCCATCTCCTCGCTGCCGGCCGCGACCGTCTGCACGTTCATCGACACCGTTCCGGCGGCGGTCGCGACGGTGTCCGCCTGGGTCGCGGCGTCCCGGGCCGACTCGCCGATCCGGTCGGTGGCGCTGGTCAGCCGCTGCGTGCTCTGCCCGAGGACCCGCGAGCTGGCGGTCAGCCGCCCGACCATCTCCCGCAGCGCGTCCCGGGCCACGTTGACCGCGACGGCCATCGCGCCGAGCTCGTCGCGGACCTGGACCTCGGCCGGCACGGTGAGGTCGCCGTGCGACACCGCGGCGAGCGAGTCCGAGACGCTGCCGAGCTGCCGGACGATGACCCGGCAGACGAACGCGCCGAGCCCGACCGCGAGGGCCAGCGCGATCCCCATGAAGAGCAGCATCTGGTTGCGGGCGCCGCCCGCCGAGTCCTCGGCTTCCGTGGTCGCCGTGCCGGCCTCGGCGGCCTCGGTCTCCTGGAGTTTGGTGATCGCGTCCGTCAGCTTCGTCTGGGTCTCGGTCCAGGCGGCCGTGATCTGATCGGCGGCCGGTGTCTCGAAGCCGCTGGCCGGGGCCTCCCGGAACAGCACCACATCACGCAGGTTCTGGAAGTAGGTGAACGACTCCTCGACTTGCTGCGCCGCCGCCAGGCGGTCGGTCGATCCGGCCGCCAGTGTCTGGTACGACGTGAGCGCCGCGGCGAACGCGTCGTCCGCGTCCTTGACCATCCCGCGGGACGTGGGCTTCTGTGCCGCCGGGACGGCCATCCAGCCGAACGTGGCCTGCCAGGCGTCGCTCGACGCGCCCCGCAGCGTGCTGAGCTGGACCAGTGCGTCGACGTGCCCGTCCTTCATCTGTTTGACGTCGTCGCTGAGGCCGTTCATCCGGTTGATGCCCAGGACGCCGATCGCGAGCGCCGCGGCCGCCACGGCCAGCACGGAGGCGAAGATCTTCGTACCCACTCGGAAGTCGGCGAGCCGCCCCGCCAGCGCGTTCCGTTCCGCGGTGACCTGTTCCATCGTCGGTCGCACACCCATGCTCATCGGTTGTTCCCCCTCGGTGTGCGCAGTACCGCCCGACATCTTCAGATTCGGCCGGAGATGAGACTATGTGAGGAAAATCCACGATCGTGGCGCAATGGCGACTGCCATCCCCGGCGCGGTGTAGTTCCATCGACGGATGCGACCCTCGTCCTACGCCAACGGTCTGGCCGGCACACCGCTGCTCGGCGAGACCATCGATGCCAACCTGCGCCGCACGGTGGCCCGGCACGGCGACCGGGAAGCCCTGGTCGACCTGCCCACCGGCCGGCGCCTCACCTACACACAACTGGACACCGCCGTCGACGAACTCGCCCGTGGCCTGCTCGCGGCCGGTGTCACCACCGGCGACCGGGTCGGCATCTGGGCGCCGAACTGCGCCGAGTGGTTCCTCGTGCAGTACGCGACCGCGCGGATCGGCGCCGTCCTGGTCACCATCAACCCCGCCTACCGCACCCACGAGCTGCGCTATGTGCTGGAGCAGGCGTCGATCAGCACGCTGATCGCGGCGGTCGAGCACAAGGGCAGCGACTACCGCGCGATGATCCACGAGGCCCGGCCGGGGCTGGCGGCCCTGCGCCGGGTCGTGCTGATCGGCGACGAGTCGTGGGCGGACCTGATCGCCGGCGCGGGCCGTGCACAGGTCTGCGCGGACCTGTCCTTCGACGACCCGATCAACATCCAGTACACGTCGGGCACCACCGGCTTCCCCAAGGGCGCCACGCTGAGCCACCACAACATCCTCAACAACGGCTTCTTCGTCGGCGAGGCGATGAGCTACACGGAGCAGGACCGGGTCTGCGTGCCGGTGCCGTTCTACCACTGCTTCGGGATGGTGATGGGCAACCTCGCCGCCACCTCGCACGGCGCCTGCGTCGTCATCCCGGCGCCCGGTTTCGACCCGGCGGCGACGCTGCGGGCCGTCCAGGAGGAGAGATGCACGTCGTTGTACGGCGTACCGACGATGTTCATCGCCGAGCTCGGGCTGCCCGAGTTCCGCACCTACGACCTGTCGTCGCTGCGTACCGGGTGCATGGCCGGCTCGCCCTGCCCGGTCGAGGTGATGAAGCGGGTGATCGGCGAGATGAACATGCGCGACGTGACCATCGCGTACGGCATGACCGAGACGTCACCGGTCTCTACCCAGACCCGCAGCGACGACACGCTGGACCGGCGTACCGGCACGGTCGGCCGGGTGCATCCGCACCTGGAGGTGAAGGTCGCCGACCCCAAGACCGGCCGCCCGGTGCCGGTCGGCACGCCGGGGGAGCTGTGCACCCGCGGGTACTCGGTGATGCTCGGGTACTGGGAGCAGCCGGACCGGACCGCCGAGGTGATCCGCGACGGCTGGATGCACACCGGTGACCTGGCCACCATGGACGACGAGGGTTACCTGGCCATCGTCGGCCGGATCAAGGACCTGGTCATCCGCGGCGGCGAGAACATCTACCCCCGCGAGGTCGAGGAGTTCCTGCACGCCCATCCGGACATCCTGGACGCCCAGGTGATCGGAGTCCCCGACGAGAAGTACGGCGAGGAGCTGATGGCCTGGGTCCGGCTGCGCGACGGCGCCACACCGCTGACCGCCGAGGCGCTGCGCGAGTTCTGCGCCGGTCGCCTGGCCCACTACAAGATCCCGCGGTACGTCCACGTCGTCGCGGAGTTCCCGCTCACCGTCACCGGCAAGGTCCGCAAGGTCGAGATGCGCGAGGAGGCGATCCGGCTCCTCGGCGCCGCCGATCAGTGGCGCTGAGGATGCGCGGCGGCGGGGTCAGGCCGCGAAGATGGTGTGCAGCGCGGCGATGCGTCCGTCCCGGACGGTGATGATGTCGATGCCCCGGGCGGCCGGCTCGCCGTCGGCCGGGCCGAACGTCCAGCCGAGCGCGCCGGTCTCCGCGCTGGCGTAGCGCTTGCCGTCCTCGGCGAACACGAACGTCGGCGGCACCTCGGCGAGCAGCCCGCCCGCCTTCGCCTCCAGCGCGTCCCAGCCGTGCACCGCGCCCTCGGGGTCGGTGAACACCACGTCCTCGGTGTAGATCCGCTCGATCGCCGCGCGGCGGGTCACGGCGTCCCGGTTGCCGAACACGTCGATCAGGTTCGCGGTCAGCAGGTCGGTCACGGTGGGCATCAGCGGTCTCCCGGCTCTCGTTCCGTACAAGATCAAGGATTCTAGACACCGGCTCGCCCGGCGGCGGAAGAATATCGGTGAGAAGCCGCAGCACTCGCGCCCGCTGGTCGATCAGCAGGTGTCCAGCGGTGTCAGCCGACGGCCGAGCAGAGGGAGGTCGGATGTCCGCCCAGCCACCCGAGGCGCACCCCGGCACCCACGACGTCGGCTGGTGGGAGCAGTTCGAGAGCGCGTCCGGCCGGTTCGACGCGGCGATCCTCACCACCGGGCTGACCGAGCTGCTGCTCCCGAAGATCACCTCGCAGCTGCTGCAGCGGGAGGCGATCATCGCGGCCGACATCGCGATCATGTACCGGAACAAGCCGAACAGCGAGGGGCTGCGCGACCGCTACGACGCCGCCGCGCACCGGCTCCGCGAGACGATCGGCCGGCTCGCCGACCGGGACATCGACCGGACCACCCTGCTCGAGGCCGAGGCGGTCTCCTGGGTCATCGACGGCGACTTCGCGCACGCGGCCGCCGAGATCGAGGCCCGGGTCGGCACGGTCGTGCTGCTGCGCGTCTTCGTCGCCGCGCTGCGCGTCGCGCACCTGGACGTCAACGTCACCGCGCAACTGCTGAACGGCGGACGCACCCCGGCCGAGTCCATCTACGCCGGAAAGATCCTCGGGAAGTACGGCTACTGGCCGGACTGGCTGCACAACCTGGTCGTCGAGCACGCCATGGCCGGCACCCTGACCGACGAGTTCGTGGCCGCGCTCGACCTGTGCGCGTTCGCCACGCTGCGCTCCACCCAGGCGCGCCTGGCCCGCCAGCTGCTGCGCCAGGAACCTGAGGCGATCAACAACGCGGCACGGACCCTGGAGACCATCGGCGAGATCGAGATCGCGGCCCGGCTGCGCGAGGGTGACATGGGCGCTGTCGCGTTCGCCGCCCGGTTCGCCTCGGTGTGACGGACACGTGACAGGGTCCGCGCGGTAAAGGTTTTCACGACTGCGGTAGAACATGACCATGACGGAGACGGTTGAACGGCCAGTGGCCGACACGCGCGAGGCGATCGAACAGGGCCGTACCGCGCTCGGGATCGAACTGGGCTCCACCCGGATCAAGGCGGTGCTGATCGGGCCCGGTCACGAGGCGATCGCGGTCGGCAGTCACGACTGGGAGAACCAGTTCGTCGACCGCACCTGGACGTACTCGCTCGACGCGGTCTGGTCCGGCCTGCAGGCGTGCTTCGCCGCGCTCGCCGCCGACGTGCGCGAGCAGTACGGCGTCGAGCTGCGCGGCACCGGCGCGCTCGGCGTCTCCGCGATGATGCACGGCTACCTGGCCTTCGACGCCGAGGGTGAGCTGCTGACCCCGTTCCGCACCTGGCGCAACACCAACACCGGCGACGCGTCCGAGCAGCTCAGCGAGCTGTTCGGGTACAACATCCCGCACCGCTGGAGCATCGCGCACCTCTACCAGGCGGTGCTCAATCGCGAGGAGCACGTCGGCCGGCTCGCCCACCTGACCACCCTGGCCGGGTACGTGCACTGGAAGCTCACCGGCCAGCAGGTCCTGGGTGTCGGCGACGCCAGCGGCGTGTTCCCGATCGACACCGCCACCGGTGGCTACGACGCCGGCATGCTCGCCCAGTTCGACCAGCTGGTGGCCGGTCGCGGCCTGTCCTCGCCGCTGGCCGAGCTGCTGCCCGCGGTGCTGCCCGCCGGCGAGGCGGCCGGCACGCTCACCGCGGACGGCGCGCGCCTGCTCGACCCGAGCGGCACCCTGCAGCCGGGCGCCGCGCTGTGCCCGCCGGAGGGCGACGCCGGCACCGGCATGGTGGCCACCAACTCGGTGGCCCGGCGCACCGGCAACGTCAGCGCCGGCACCAGCATCTTCGCGATGATCGTGCTGGACGGGCCGCTGAGCCGGATGCACCCCGAGGTCGACCTGGTCACCACCCCGGCCGGCGACCTGGTCGCGATGGTGCACTGCAACAACGGCGCCAGCGAGCTCAACGCGTGGGCCGGGCTGTTCGCCGAGTTCGCCACCGCGCTCGGTGCCAAGGCGGACACCAACACGGTCTTCGAGACGCTCTTCCGGGCCGCGCTGGACGGGGCACCGGACGGCGGCGGCCTGATGGCGTTCAACAACCTGTCCGGTGAGCCGATCACCAAGCTGCACGAGGGCCGGCCGCTGTTCCTGCGGGTGCCGGGCAGCTCGCTCGACCTGGCCACGTTCATGCGCACCCAGCTGTACGCCGCGCTGGCCACCCTGCGGATCGGCATGGACGTGCTGCAGAAGGCCGAGTCGGTCCAGCTGGACCGGATGTTCGCGCACGGCGGGCTGTTCAAGACCGAGGGCGTGGCGCAGAAGCTGCTCGCCGCGGCGATCAACACGCCGGTCTCGGTCGGTGACCTGGCCGCCGAGGGTGGGGCGTGGGGCATCGCGATCCTGGCCGCGTTCCTCACCGACCGGCAGCCGGGCCAGAGCCTCGACGACTTCCTGACCGGCACGGTCTTCGCCGGCGCGCGGCTGGACACGGCGGCTCCGGACGCCGTCGACGTGGCCGGTTTCGACGCGTTCATGCAGCGCTACGTGGCCGCGCTGCCGGTGCAGCAGGCGGCGGTCGACCACACCTGAGTCGTGGGTGACACCGGCCGGATCCGGCTTGCCAGCGGAGACGGCCGGTGTTTACCGTCGGGGTGCCGGGTGAGAGGCGCTGCGACGGGCGATGGTCCGCCACGCTCATCCGGTTCCCGATCCAAGGGCGCCTCCTGACCAGAGGAGGCGTGACATGACGACCGCGACAGGTCTGACCACTCCCGGACACGTGCGCCGGCCGCGCGTCGGGTTGCTGACCCTGACCGCTGCCGCGTTCCTGTCGGTGACCACCGAGATGTTGCCGACCGGGCTGCTGCCCGCGATCGGTGAGAGCTTCGACGTGCCGGTCTCCCGGGTGGGGTTGCTGGTCACCGCGTACGCGTTGATGGTCGCTGTTTTCGCGGCCTCGATCGGAGCCGCGACCGTAAGGATTCCGCGGCGCCGGCTGCTCACCCTCGCGCTGGTGGGCTATGCGATCACCAACGGGGCCACCGCGATCGCGGGCAGCTTCGGTGTCGCGCTCGCCGCCCGGGTGGCCGGTGGCATCGTGCACGGACTGTTCTGGGCGATCGCGGCCGGTTACGCGGCGCGGCTGGTCCCGCCGGACCGGATCGGCCGGGCGGCCACGTTCGTCTTCGCCGGTGGCACGGTCGCGTTCGTCGCCGGTGTCCCGGCCGGCACCTCGCTCGGCGAGCTGGTCGGCTGGCGCACCACGTTCGGGCTGTTCGCCGGGCTGTTCGCGCTGCTCGCGGTCGCGGTCCGGTGGCTGCTGCCGGCGCTGCCGGGCGCGGAGGCCGGCTCGGTGGTGCGGCTGCGCACGGTGCTGCGGCTGCCCGGCATCGCCACCGTGGTGGCCACCACCGTCGTGATCAACCTGGGTTTCTACACGTTCTACACGTATGTCGCGCCGTTCCTGCGGCAGGCGGGCGTGTCCGAGACCGCGATCGGTCCGGCCCTTCTGGTGTACGGCGTGGCCAACGGCGTCGGCCTGTTCCTGGCCGGCGTCATCGTCGACCGCCGTCCGCGCTCCGGCATCGTCACCTCGGTGAGCCTGCTGATCGCCGCGCTGGTCCTGGCGAGCGTCGCGGGCAGCAGCGTGCCGGCCCTGCTGGCGCTGGCCGTGTGCGGGCTCGCGGGCGGCACCATGCCGGTGTTCCTGCAGGCCGCCGCGCTGCGAGTGGCCCCCGCCGCACCGGACGCGGCGTCCGGGCTGACCGCGGCGGCGTTCAACGTCGGCATCGGCGGGGGAGCGCTGCTGGGCTCGGCCACGATAGGGGTGGGCGGGGTGCCGGGCCTGGCGGTGGTGGGCGCGCTGCTGGCCGCCGCCGCGCTGGCCGTCGTCGTGTTCGGCAGTCGCCTGGCGTTCCCACCCCGCCCGGCCTGAGGCGAGGCGAGGCGCGTGTGAAGTAATGGTGCGGAGCGCACCATTACTTCACACGCTATCGGTCAGGACCCGGCTTGGTCCTGCGCGTTCTTCGCGACCCGGACCAGCTCCACCAGGCCACCCGCGTACTCCTGGGCCTCGGCGTGCGCCTCGTCGAACGGCGGCTGGAAGCCGACGCCCTCCCACTCCTGCGTCGCTTCGTTCCAGCGGTCGTTGCCCACCTCGAAGTCCCACGCGTCGATGCCCAGCTCATAATAGAGCTGGTCAGCGGAGTTCCCGGCGGCCGAGTAGAGCACGTCGGCGACCGGCCCGGTGTACGCCGGCCAGGTCACCGTCCCGCGCTCGGCGGCGATCGCACCGACGATCCGCCGGGCACTGTCCAGGAAGAACTTGGACTCGTCGATGGTCGGGCGGGGCAGCGTGACCCGGCCCTCGGCCTTGTACGACCCGGGCGGCCACATGAAGTAGCCGCCGTAGGAGTGCACGTTCATCGCGAACCGGATGTTCGGATGCGCGGACGCCAGCGCGATCACGTTGCTGCTCTCCGCCTCGGAAAGTTCCGCGGTGCCGGCATACGTCCCGGACAGGCAGTTCGCGTTGCCACCGACATATCCGTCGAAATACGAACCGACCGTGTAGTTGCGGTTCAGGTCGACGCCCCACGAGTCGCGGTACCGCGGATCGCGGTTCGCCCCGGTGCAGTGGTTGACCAGGTTCTTCCGCTGGAAGTTGAAGTCGTTGAACGAGTAGTTCGCGCCGTCCGGGTTGACCGTCGGAACCACGAAGACGTCCACGTTGTCGACCAGTTCCCGGGTGGCCGGATCGGTCGCGTAGTTGGCCAGCAGCCGCTCGGCCAGCTCCAAGGTCACCAGCGGCGTCGCCCACTCCCGCGCGTGCTCCTGCGAGTAGGCCAGCACACCGATCTTGGAACCGTCACGGACCTTCCCGATCCGCAGCGCCTGCACGGTCCAGGGCTTCTGCGACACCTCGGTGCCCTTGAGCCCGTCGTCGAGGCGGACCGGCGCGACCACCGGCATCGGCAGTCCGGCCGAGCCGGTTTCCACGACCGCGCGGAACCGCTGCGGGTATTTCGCGGAGATGAAGGCCGCGACGTCATCGGTGGTGCTGATCGTCTTGCCGGCACCGTCGGTGGCGAGCCGGACCGTCAGGACCCGATCAGCGTACGACGCGGAGAGCGCCCGATTCGGCGCGCCGGGATCGACGGTGCGCACCTGCACACCGTTCATGCTCTGGTCACCGAACTTGACCGACTCCACCACCACCGCGGCCACGGCGGGGTCACCCAGATAGGCGACAGCGTTCCGCCGGTAGCCCTGGGTCTTGTTCGGCAGGTTGATCACGTCGACGAGCTTCGGGTACTGCCGGGCCAGCCGCTTGATCCGCGCGGCGATGTCGGCCGGCGTCATGTACGCCGCGATGAAGTCCTTCTGGTACCCGGCCGGCGTGGGCGGCGGCGTCGCACCGGGCCAGGTCGCCGGGGTGACCGCGCGGGACGTCCCGCCGAGGCTCGACGACGCGGTGACCGTCACCGGCTTGCCGGGCAGCGGCTGCGGCAGCGCGTAGTGGTACTGGTACTCGCCGGAGTCCTCGAACCGCACCAGCGGGTACGTGCCGGTCGTACCGTCGGCGGTCTTCCAGGTCACGGTGATCTCGACGTCCGGATCGTCGGTCGCGGTCGTCGCGACCTGCGTCTGCAGGAACGTCTTCCCGTTGGTGGTCCACCAGTACGCCTGAAGGAACTGCAGCGTGTCGGCCTGCAGCCGGGTGATCCCGGCCGGTTTCCGGGCGGCCGCGTCGGACTCGCGCTCGATCAGCTGGACCGGCACGGCCCCGCTCGCGGTCAGCGTGCGAAGCTGCGCGTCGTCGACGACCAGGTCGGCCAGCACGGCGCCGGAGTCGGTCCGGGGCCGGGCGGCCAGGTCTGCGCCGGAGGCGACCAGGCGGTCCAGGGTGGCCTGATCGGGTAACCGGAACCGGATCAGCGCGTGCTCGCCGGCGCTGAGCGAGATCGCGGGTGCCGCGGTGGCGGCGGGTTCCGCGTTCGCCGGGGGTGCGGCGAGCGCGGCACCCAGGGTGAGGGCGGCGGCGGTGGCCGCCCAGCGGGCTCGGGATGACATCCAGCCTCCTGAGGTATTGAAGGACGTAACTTCACCCCATCGGGTCGATCGACGAATGTCAACATCACAGATTCCGTACGGGATGATGCGCACGGAAGTTCGGATGGCACCGGGCGCTAACCTGCCGGGCTATGGTCCCGATCGACGCGAAGCTGGTCCGCGTGCACGCCGGCCATCTCGACCTGCTCCGGGCCCGGCTCGGCCGGCTCGGGACGAGCGTGCAGCGCTTCGAGCAGGACCAGGCCGCGTTCGGGGTGCGCTGCGGGTGGATCCTGACCGGGCTGGGCGACCGTACGGTCCGGCAGGGCGAGCTGATCGCCTACATCGAGGAGACCCTGGTCCTGTTCGTGCAGGGCTTCGCCCGGGTGGCCGACGGCCGCGAGCTGCTCTCCGACATGATCGGGATGCCCGCGTCGTCCTCCGCCGTCGACCATCCCTCCTCCGAAGGTGCCGCGGCCGAAGCCATCGACGACGTGCTGCACATGGTGGCGCGCCGGGACTGGGTGGCGCCGATGCTGGCCGAGGCGGCGCCGGTGGCCGAGTTCGCGGTGCCGGTCGGCGAGGGGATCGGCGTGCTGCGGGCCGGCGGGCTGGACGGCGCGATGACCGGCATCCCGCCGCTGCGGCAGATGCTCGACGACCTGACCGGGGCGCCCGCCGTGGTCGCCGAACAGGCCGGGCACTGGGACGCGATGGCCACCGAACTGGGCCGGATCGCCGCCGACCTGCAGGGCTACCTGGACCGGGACTTCGCCACGCGGGACCGGCCGGACGTGCGGGCCTACCTGGCCATCATGGCGAACAACGTGGTCGCCCTGCGGGGCCTGGCCGCGGCGGCGAACGGCATGACCGTGGTGACCAGAGCGGCCGGTGACCTGATCCTGCTGGCCCGGGACATCGTCCGCGGGCTGATCGGTGACCTGGTCGCCCGGGTGCTCGTCTGGGTCGCCGACCCGGTGGTGGTCCCGCTGCCGGTGCTGACCGCCCGGCTGGCCGCCGTGGTGGTCACCGCGTGGCGGGTCGACGCGTACATCACCGCCCTGGTGGTCAGCATCTCCGGCCTGTCCCGCTGCATCGACGGCTGATCCGGGCCGGGATACGTGCGGTACGGCAACGAATCGGCCGCACCGGTCACGGCCGTCGTCGGCGACGTAATTGGCAAGGGCCCGGAAGCGGCCAAGTTCACCGCCCTGGACCGCTACACCCTGCGCGCGGCCCGCTGCGCCACCCCGAGCACCAACCTGGCCACCCTCAACGCCGCCCTGCTCGGCCGGCACACTGACGACGCGACGACCGCCGGAGTCCGTCCGATCCTGGATGGCCTCGGCCCAGGCCTGCCGAGCTCGCCGCGCGGTCACACTGCGCTATCGAGTGGCCGTCGAGCCGATCATCAAATCAGGCGACAGCTCGGGCGGAGTCCGGCAGGATCGCCGGATGAACCGAACAGACATGCCGGCGACCTGGGATGAGCGAAGCACCCTGGTGGCGATGCTCGACTACGCCCGGGGCACTGTCCGAGCTAAATGCGAAGGCGTATCCACCGATAAGGCACGGCAGGCGCCGCTGCCGACGTCCCCGCTCATGACCATGTCCGGCCTGGTGAGTCACGTCCGTTGGGTCGAGTACTCGTGGTTCGAGGTGGTGTTTCTCGGCCATGACGACCAGGGGCCATGGACTGACGAGGATCCCGACCGGGAGATGCGGATCTCGCTCGACATCCCGCTGGGTCAACTTCTCGACGACTACGAAGCCCAGTCCGAGCGCTACCGCGACCTCGTTGCCGGCCTGGATCTCGACAGCCGCTCGCAGAAGACGATGAGTAATGGGCAGACCGTGACCTTGCGCTTTGTGCTCTTGCACCTCATCGAGGAGACAGCCCGCCACAACGGCCACCTCGACATCCTCCGAGAGATGGCAGACGGCGTCACTGGCATGTGACGGGAGCGGCTCGGGCCGCCGCATCGCTGTCACCCTCGGGCTGGCGGCCGGGGGTGTCTACCTGCTCGGTGAGCACCGGCGGACGCAGATCATCGATCACGGCCGTCCGACCCAGGGGGTCATCACCGCCGATCACGACACTGAGCTCCTCGGCTACACCATGACCATGACCGCGATGATCCCCGCTCCGCAGCACGTGACCAGCGAACTCTTCCGCGCTCCGGCCTTCGACGACCAGTCCGTCGAGAGCCAGGCCGAGGGCCGCAACGCCGAGACCATGCAGCGGCTGCGGCACCCGTTCGCGATCAACGCTCCGGCGCCGCGCTCCGGCGCCGGGGGCTACGTCACGTGCCCGAGCTGGCGCAGCTGGGAGAGCACGTCCACGACACCCCACAGGTCGACGATCTGGCCGTCGGCGAAGCGGAAGATGAAGGTCTCGGAGTAGCGGACCGTTCTGCCGACCGGCACATCACCACCTTCATCACCCGGCTCACCGCCGAACCCGCACAGCTGGCCGCGGCCAACAACAGCGTGCCGGACGCGATCGGTCAGGGCGCCGCCGGCGACCCCGCGCTCACGCGGCGACTCGCCGACATCGTCCGGCAGGAACACCGGGCCGTCGGCATCACCGAGGGCCTGTCACCGCAGGCCGACCTGGCCACCGAACCACGCTGGACCCGCATCAACGGCACGTTCGGCTCCGACCCGCAGAACGTGGGACGGCAGGTCCAGGCGTACGTCGAAGGAATGCAGAACGGCTCCGACGGACTCGGGAGCCGCTCGGTCGCGACGGTCACCAAGCACTGGGTCGGTTACGGCGCCCAGGAGAACGGCTACGACAGCCACTACTACTACGGCCGGTACGCGACATTCCCGGGCGGCGCCTTCGCCACCCACATCGTCCCCTACCTCGGCGCGTTCGACGCGGACACCGCCGGAATCATGCCGACCTACTCCATCCTCAAGGACCTCGTATACCAGGGCACGACCGTCCCGCAGGTCGGCGCCGGCTTCAACTCGTACCTGCTCAAAGAATTGCTGAGGGGCCGGTACGGCTTCGACGGGTGATCGTCTCCGACTGCGGCATCACCGGCGACTGCCCGCAGCAGTGCCGCGACACCCGTCCGCCGGCATCGTTCGTCGGCCCGTGGGGCGTCGGCATGCCCTGGGGCGCCGAGGACCTGACCGTGATCCAGCGTTTCGCCCTGTCCATCAACGCCGGCGTCGACCAGATCGGTGGCTCCGACGTGCCCGCCCACGTCGTCGCCGCCGTCGGCCAGGGCTTGCTCACCACCGCCCGGGTGAACCAGGCCGCACACCGGGTCCTGACCCAGAAGTCCGAAGACGTTCGAGCCATCGCCCGCTATCCGCGGGCCTGCGCCAAGCCGCTGGCGAACTCAGTCCCCGGCGCGGAGCGCATCGGAGATGGACTTCGCGCCGCCGTGCGAACTGGCACCGCAGACACCAGCATCCCGATCCCGTGAACGGAGCCTTCCATGGCATGCGCACACGCCGACCCGGACCCGGTCAATCGCACCTTTACCGCCTGGCTTCGGTCGCGAGAATCAGCACCACTCGTGGATCTTGATCCGCCGGTGGGCGGGGGTCGACGAGGCTTTTGGGTTATCCGCAGTTCGTTGTGGCCTCGTGCCGGCGGCGCCGATCATGTCGACAGGATTGCTTCGGCTACGGAATTCGGGCTGGTCAGCAAGGCCTCGTGGCCGCCGGGCACGAGGACCGGTTGCACACCGACCCGGGCTGCGAGTTCGGTGCCGGGGGCGGCCAGCGCTTTGTCGTCCTCGGCCAGCACATAGGTGACCGGCAGGCCGAGGGTGTGCACTCCCGGAAGGTCCAGCGCGTCCAGCATGTAGCCGCCGGGTTGCGGCATGAGCTGGTCGAAGACGAGCCGCTGCAGCGCCTCGGGCTCGCCGGGCATCAGGCCCTGCTGGAACGCGGCGAAGTCGAGTCCGATGGTGCTGTCGGGTGAGGCGGCGATGATGTCGGTGATAAAGCCCTCCATCGGTCCCATCGCTGCGGCCATCGATTCTCCCGGCCGCGGGATGAAAGCGCTGAAGTAGGCGAGGCCGGCGAGCCGGTCGCCCAGTCTGTGGGCGGCGCCGGTGATCGGGATTCCGCCCCAGCTGTGTCCGACCAGGACTACCTCCCGCAGGTCCCGGCGTTCGACCTCGGCGACGATGTGGTCGACTGCGTCGCTCAGCCGTAGTCCGGCCGGGTCGTCGCCCAGGCTCAGGCCGGGCATGGTGAGTGCGGTGGCGCCGTGGCCGGCCTCGCGGATCAGGTGTCCGACCGGGTGCCAGGACCAGCCACCGTGCCAAGCGCCTGGGATGAAGACGTAGTGCATCAGACCTCCAATTGATCAGAGCGCACTCTAGCGAGTGGAGGCCACTACACAGTTATGATCAAGGTCATGCCGCCCACTCGCCGCGCCGAATACGCCGCCCAGACCCGACAGGCGATCCTCGAAGCGGCTTTGTCCCTGTTCACGACTCAGGGCTATTTCGCCTCCAGGGTCGAGCAGATCGCCGGCGCCGCCCGCGTCGCTCCAGCCACGGTGTACGCCGTCGGCGGCGGCAAGAGTGGCCTGCTGCGCACACTGATCGAGTCCGCCGTGAATTCGCCGGAGAATGCCCGGATCCTCGCGGAGATCGAGTCCGCCACCGATCCACAGGGCCTGATAGCACTGATCGTCGCCACGTCCGGGGCGAAGTTCGGACAGTGGGCACCGCTGATGCGCCAGGTTGTCGCCGCAGCGCCCCAGGAGCCGGCGGTCCGCGAGAGCATGGAGATCGCCCACGGGGGGCTGCGTGGCGGACTGCGGCATACAGCCGGCCGCCTGGCCGCGCTGGGCGCCCTCCGCGACGGCCTGGACGCGGCTCAGGCCGCCGACATCCTCTGGCTCTATCTGTGCAACGCCGCCTATTTCGTCCGGACCGACGACCTCGGCTGGCCACTCGAGAAATCTGAAGCCTGGCTCACCGCGGTGCTGTCCCGCGAACTCCTACGCCCCTGATCAGCCGGCCGCTCGGTGGTCATGGACACCGGGCGCTCGAGTGCCTGGTCAACGCTGAGATTTGCAGGTCCGATCCGGCGAACCGTTCGGCGCGTTCATGCCGATAACGACACGTCCGCTTGAAGGACTGTCGGCGCCACTGGGTGGTCAAGATCCGCGAGTGGTGCTCGCAAAGTGGTGCCGAAAGTCGGCTCTGGCCCACTTTCGTGATGGACCGAAGTAAACGACACCGCCGCCCTGGTTGCCTGCGGCATCGCCGCCGGTCCCGCCGTGCTTGTCCCCGACGGCCCGCTCGCGGTCGGGAGGATTCACGAAAAGTGGGCCGGAACCCAGAACTCACGAACAAAGTCAACCACCCACAGCCCGTGTGGTGAGCGGGTGTTCTGGTTGGCCGCCGTCCGCGACGGCCAGCTCATCCATCACAGCGATCGCGGCTCGAACTATACGAGTTCGCGCTTCTCACAACGCCTGCAGGACAACGGAATCCGGCCGTCCATGGGCTCGGTCGGCGACTCTTGCGACCCTCCCACAGCCTCACCCGGTCAGGGTGGCGTCGACGAGCGCCTGGGCGCTTGCTGTCTGTACTGTCGGGCGTTCCTTCATCGCCGACTCCAAGAGGACCCGTGCCGAACGTCTTCCGCGCCCGCCTGACCCTGTTCGTACCCGTGCTGTGTCTGCTCGCCGGCGGTGCCGCCGGCTGCGATCCGTCCGATGGCCGGGATGTCCGGCCGAGCGCATCCGGCGCCGCCCCGGCGTCTGGCCGGGTGGACCTTCTTGCCGGGGACTGGAGTCACTTGCCGGGAGGGACCGTCGGGTCCGGTGGCGTGCGTATCCATGGCCTGGGACGGCAGATCGTGCTTCAGGACGGCACGGGCGGGCAACCCCATCCGCCGGTGAACCTGCGCGGCCCGCAGCTCAAGGTTCGCGGCGACTTCCAGGTCAGTGCGACGGTGCACCGTCCGGCCGGCCAGACCGCGTCGCTGTACTTGTACGGCGAGGTGCCGATCGTCTACGACGAGTGGCGACAGAACCGGCGGGGCCTGCGAGTCGCGGTCTCGGAACGCGAGCTGAGCCTGACCGTCTGGGATGGCCGTTCCGCCGCGCCGGTCGCGGACCGAACCGCGTCGGTCACGTCACCCGCCACGGTCACCGTCACGTTTGAACGGCACGGCGGCGACCTGGCGCTGTCCGCCGGCGACACCCGCGTGGCCGTCCCGGATCCGGGGATATTCGACGCCGGTTCCGTCATGTTCGGGGTCGACGCGGTGCCCGGCGCGCCGGATTGGACCCTGGCAGCGCTGGAGGCGACGGCGCGCGACGGCGGCGTCGCGGTCCGTGACACTCCGATGACGGGGCAGTCGACCCAGCCCTCGGACTCCCTGCGTGGCCTGGCTGAGGCCACCGGCCGCAGGCTACCGATCGGGGCCGCGATGGCGGCCGAACCACTGGTCAGCGACGACGGCTACCGCGCCCTCGCCGCCACCCAGTTTTCGATGCTCACCACCGAGAACGCCCTCAAGCCCCAGTTCGTACACCCAGGGCCGGACACTTACGATTTCGCGGAGGGTGACCTGCTGGTCGACTTCGCGGCTGCCAACGACATGAAGGTGCACGCGCACACCCTGGTCTTCGGGGAGGCCAACCCGCGCTGGATGCAGCAGGTCGCCCTCGCCGACCGGGAACGCGTGATGACCGAACATGTCAGGACCGTCGTCGGTCACTACCGTGGCCGGGTCGCGGAGTGGGACGTCGTCAACGAACCACTGTCACCGGACGATGACGGACCCGACGGCGGTCCCGGTCTGCGCGAGCACCTGTGGCAGGAAGCGATGGGCGAGTCGTACATCGACAAGGCGTTCACCGCCGCCCACGCCGTCGACCCCGAGGCGAAGCTGTACCTCAACGAGTTCGGCGCCGAGGCCGACGGCCCCCGCTGGGACGCCTTGTACGCCCTGGTCGTCCGCCTCAAGGGGCGTGGAGTGCCCATCGACGGGGTCGGCTTCCAAAGCCATATCCACGAAGCCGGTGACCACATCGACCCCGCAGTGCTCCGGTCCCACATCGCCGCGCTGGCCGAACTCGGCCTGTCCGCGCGCATCTCGGAGATCGACGTGTACGGCGAATCGCCACGCGTCCAGGCCACCCAGTTCGCCGGCGTGCTCGGCACCTGCCTGTCCGAGCCGACCTGCACCTCGTTCAGCATCTGGGGCATCACCGATCGCTACGGCTCCACCGCCGAACACGACAGCTACCCACTCGAAACCGGCGACGAACTGCCGTGGGACCAGCGACTACACCCGAAGCCCGCTGTCGCCGCCCTGCGGGACACCCTACGAACCGCCCGCCGGTGATGATCCCCTAATTCTGCAACCCGATGTCGTTGCTCACGGCGTCCGCGAGGTCCCCGTGCCCCAGCGCGCCCGCAAAGCGCTGCGCATCTGGATCGAGGAACGCGGCCGCGAACCGGACCGCTGTGGCTCGGCCAGCGCGGCCCGCTGACCATCTCCGGCATCACCCAGGTGGTCCTCGCCGCCGGCGCCGAGATCACCGACCTGCGCCCGCACCGGCTACGCCCACACCTACGCCACCCGGCTCCGCCAGGGCGGCGCCGACCCCGCCCAGATCCAGGCCCTGCTCGGGCACGCCTCGGTCGAAACCACCGGACTGTACTTCCGAGCCGGCACCACCGAACAGGCCGCCGTCATCGAGCGCATCTTCGGCAACTAAAAAAGGCCGGCTGCTCCGTCACCTTCATCTAGCCTCGGTCTTTCGTTTGGCTACGAGTTCATAGCTGCTGGTCGATTGATTTGATGCGCGGGATTTCATCTGTTTTGTGGGCACGGTAAAGGCCCGGCGCGTGGCCGGGTTCCTCCGTGATCGTGGTCGGTGCGTGAGTCGTAGGGTCAGCCGGTGGGCTGGGGTAACGCGGCGAGATTGGTGAATGCGCTGGTCAGGGCGCCGGTCCAGGGCCAGTTGGTGGCGATGGCGAGGCGGGTCCGCCGGGCGGTGCGGGTGATCCGGGCGGCGACGTGCAGCAGCCGGTAGCGCAGTTTCTTGGGTTCGGCGGTTGCCAGGTCGCCGTCCAGGAGCAGGGCCTGGGTCCAGGCGAGCAGATCGATGCCGGTCAAAGCGACCTGTAACCAGGCCTGATTGATCGCGAAGACGCGGGATGGGAACCGCCCGAAGCCGGTGTTCTTGCCGGTTCGGATCTTGTCTTCGACCCTGGCGTGAGCCCGGTGGCGGGCTTCCAGGTACTGGATGCCGCCGTGGCCGGCAGGGGTGTCGGTGGCGACGACCTGATGCCGCCATCCTTCGATGGTGTCGAACAGTGACAGCTGCGCACCGGGGTGCGGGCGTTCCCGGCGGACCACGAACCGGGTGCCTTCCGGCCAGCCGGCCGCCTGGAACATGCCGGTGATCTCACAGACCTCGGCGTGTTCACGCAGGTCACCATCGGCGTCGACTGCGGGGGCCCAGTCGGTCACGGCCTGGATGGCTTGCCGGACCGGTTCGGTGATGGCCGCGCCGACACTGAACCTGATGTCGAGGTGGCGGTCACGTAAGGCCCGGATGTGGGCGAGGAAGCCGTGGCTGGAACCGGCGGAGTCACTGCGCAGCAGGATCGGGGTGCCGTGCCGGACAGCGTCGGGGACCTGCTCGAGAGCCTGGTCGAGCACGGTGATGTGGTCGGCGGTGGTGTTGGAGCCGGCCCGGCCTTCGCGCAGCAGGCCGGCGAGGGCTTCGCCGGTGTTGTCCAGGAAGCAGAGCAGGGGGTGGAAGCCGAAGGTCTTCTTCCAGGTGCGGGTCGCCGACTCCTTTTCGGAGTGGCAGATCACGATGGTCGCGTCGATGTCGAGAACCAGGCCGTCGACACGCCGGCCGGCGACCATGGGTTGTGGCAGGTCCCCACGGACCTCGGCGTGCTGGGCCCAGGCGACCTCACGCGCCCGGGCTCGGGCGGCCCGCAGCTCGGCCAGCACCGTGGCGTCGAGCTGCGAAAACAGCCGCCACGCGGTCGGGTCGGACGCGACCGGCCCGAACAGGCCGGGCTGATCTCGCAGCACGGCCAGGTCGGCGATGGCCTCGCCGCCGTCGGCGAGCAGCACCGCCAGATCCACGGCGATCCTACCCGGGTCATGGCCGCCCCGCCGCTGACGCAGCACGGCCAGAGCCTCACTGAAAGCGCTGCTCAGAACAGTTGCGTCGGTGAGATCAGCGAGGAGTCGGGTGCCGGCATGACCGACCACGCCCCGCCCGTCCCCGGACACGATGATCTTCGGACGTGTTCGGGTAGTCTTCACCCAGCAAGTGCCTTCCGTGACGGGTTAACAGGACTCTCGACAAGCCCTATTTTCCCTGATCAGAGGGCACTTCGCCATTTTCGGCCCAGTCCTTGGACACCCCTTAATGAAGGGCCGAGGTTAGGTGCCTTTCTTCAGATCGCCGGTCTCGTCGACCAGCAGGATCCCGTCCGGGTGGCCGAGCCGGGCCGTCACGAAGTCCCGCACGTCGGCGCGGATCTCGGCGTCGTGCCAGCTCGCCCAGCTGGTCAGGTCCTGCATACCGCCCGGACCGTCGTCACCGGCGTGCTCGGCGATCGTCCAGCAGTTCTTGGTCGGTAGCGGGGCGAGGAGCCCGGCGATGAAGT
>NZ_LLZH01000299.1:0-111868 GCF_001509495.1 Actinoplanes awajinensis subsp. mycoplanecinus
GCACTCACATCAGGCAGACACCGTGTGCACCCCGCCGGGCTCGGTTGCACCCTCCGCCCGGAGCGCAGGACCGTGCACTCGCCGCCACCCGCACCACCCGCACCACCCGCACCACCCGCGCGCCACCCGCACCACCCGCGCGCCACCCGCACCACCCGCGCGCCACCCGCACCACCACCGCCCGAACTGCCGCCCGCACCGCCCCGAGCCGCCCGCGTGTTCGGCGTTGTCGGCTGGTGCTCAGGGGTGCCTCTCGGTCCTTGAGGCACCCCTGAGCACCAGCCGGGAACCGGAATGCGCACCGAGGCCGATGAGCAGGCCGCGACCGGCGTCGTTCACACCTGCGGTGGGGTGGCGACGGCTGTACCCAGCACCGGCCGGCTGAGCGGCATTCCGGGGAGTGCGGCTGGTGGTGAAGGCCGTTGGGAGTCCCTCTTGACGGCCGCCAGGACCAGCCGGGCTCGCACGGGGCGGGAACTCATGCGTCAGCGGGTGGTCAGGAGGTGGGCCATCTCGGTGCGCGAGCGGACGCCCAGGCGGGCGAAGACGTTGCGGAGGTGATGGTCGACCGTGCGGGGGCTGAGGTGCAGCTCCTGGGCCACCTCCCGGTTGGTGGCGCCTTCGGCGACCAGGGTCGCGATCCGCTGTTGCTGCGCGGTCAGAGCGCCGGTGCCGCGGATGGTCGTCTCCGGT
Source organism: Actinoplanes awajinensis subsp. mycoplanecinus (assembly GCF_001509495.1). Taxonomy (NCBI): domain Bacteria; kingdom Bacillati; phylum Actinomycetota; class Actinomycetes; order Micromonosporales; family Micromonosporaceae; genus Actinoplanes; species Actinoplanes awajinensis. The sequence continues at coordinate 694 of NZ_LLZH01000299.1, forward strand.
CCGGGCCGCTCGCCGGCGGCACGCAGTTCTCGTACGCTCTGTGCCGCCCACGGATCCGCGCCGAGCAGCCGGAACGTCTCCGCCGCCCGCCGCAGATGCTCCCGCGCCGCCACGTGCCGGCGCCGGCGGCGCAGCAACCGGCCGTAGAGCAACTCGGTGTGTGCCCGCGGGAAGCCGCCCTCGCCGACCCGGTGCAACGCCGCGTGGAAGTGGGCCTCGGCCGCCTCGCCGTCCCGGGTTCGCAGCGCCCGGCACCGGTCGCGCAACGCCAGCCAACCGGCCTGCCCGGTGCGCCCGGCCCACTCGTCGAACGTGGACGCGGTCAGCATCAGCGACTCCCGCCCGGCTGTTTCCAGGCCGGCCGCCTCCAGCAGGTGCGGCACGACCGCGACCCGCAGCAGCACGGAACCCCGCCCGGGCGGGCCGGCGACGATCGTGCCCAGCCGTTCCGCTGCCTCGCGGCGTCGCCCGTCGACCAGGTCCAGCAGGGCGAGGGCCCATTCGCACAGCGGCCGCGCCTGGTCGACGGTGCTGGCCGTGTGGATCCGGGCCTGCCCGTTCTCCCGGTCGCCGACCATCGCGGCGAGCACGGCGAGCAGTCCCAGATGGGTGCCGGCGAGGGCGTGTTGCCCGGTGCCCCGGGCCACCGCGGCCCCGTCCAGCGCCGCGGTCGTCGCCGCGTCGTAGTCGCCGGCGGCCATGCCGGCGAGCGCGGCCAGTTCCAGGGCGCGCGGTACCAGGCTGTGTGCCCCTTCTGATCTTGCCAGCAGCGCGGCCCGGCCGGCCGACGCGGTGGCCCGCTGGGCGTCGCCGACCAGGATCCCGGCGGTCGCGGCCCGGATCAGCGGCATCGGCTCGGCGACCCGCCCGGCCAGGTCGAGCTCCTGCCGGAACCGGGTGAACGCGGCACCCTCGTCCCCGGCGGCGATCTCGGCCAGCCCGGCGACGTGGTGATAGGCCATCGTCACCGCGGGCGCCTCGTCGCCGTGCTGCCCGGCCGTGACCCGTCGGGCCAGCGCCGCATACCGGTCCCGCTCCCCGGCCAGGCTGGCAGCCTCCCCGGCGAGCGACAGCGCGTCGAGGGCGGCCGGCGGGTCGGCGTCCCCGAGCTCCGCGGCGACGTCCATCAGGATCTCCCGCGACGCGGGCTCGTCCGGCCGCATCTCCGCGGCGAGCCCGCGCGCCCGCAACCGGGTCCGCGCCCCCGCCTCACCGGCCCGGGCCGCTGTCCGCGCCGGCCGGTCCGCGGTCCGCTCGGCGTCGGTCCGGTCGGTGGCCCGGTCGGTGTCGGTCCGGTCGAGCTTCCGGGCCTGCTGATCGGTGGTCCGGGCATTCTGCGCCGGTGTCTGCGGGCCGGCTTCGGCGGCGTGTTGTTCGGCTCGGCGGAGCAGCTGGCCGGCCTCGTGCGGGCGGCCGGCCAGCCAGGCGCAGCGGGCCGCGTCGAGCAGGGCGGCGTTGCGGTCGGCGGGGGCGGGGGAGAGCTCCGCCGCGTACCGGAAAGCCTCTGCCGCGTCGGACGGCGCGGATGGCGCGGCAGCTCGGGTGAGTGCGGCGGCGAGCGCGGGGTCCGCTGTGGTCGCGGCCGCCGCGCGGTGCAGGAGGGCGTCGAGTTCGCGGCCGCGGGCGGCCGAGACCCGGGCGAGCGCGAGGTGGGCGGTCCGGCGTGCGTCCGCGGACATTTCCCGGTACGCGGCAGCGCGCGCCAACGCTGATCCGAAGCGGACAGTGACACCGTCAACGGTGATCAGCCCGGCCCGCTCGGCGGGCAGCAGCCCACCCAGCCCGGCCCCGTCGGAGGCCGGCGCAGGGAGAGCCCCGGGATCCGCCGCGGGGAGAGCTCCAGGGTCTGGCGCGGGGAGAGCTCCGGGATTCGGCGCGGGGAGAGCTCCGGGGTCCGGGGCAGGGGGAGTGGCGGGAGACGACGTGCGGGACGCCTCGGGAGCCCGCGCCGCGGCGGCGGTGAGCAGGTCGGGGAGGGGCGCCGGGGGATCGGCGGCGGCCAGCAGGAGCAGGTGGCGGGTGGCGGCGGGCAGCGCCTCCAGCTCCGTGCGCAGGCGGCTGAGCAGCGGACTCTCCGGCGGCAGCGTCACCGGGAGCGGGGCATAACCCCGGCGCTGTTGCGCAGTGAGCGACCTGGCCAGATCGGTCAGGGCGGCCGGATTCCCGCCCGCCAGCGCGGTGACGGCGGTGGCCACGTCGGCGGTGACGTCCGGGGCGTGCGCGGTGATCAGGGCGCGGGCGGCGTCCGGCGGCAGGGGCGGGATGCGGAGAGTGGGCAGGCCACACCCGGTGAGGCTCGGTGGACCGGCGGCCAGGAACGCGATCCGGGTGCCGGCCAGGCGGCGCGCCGCGTAGGTGATCACTGCGAGGGACGGTGCGTCCAGCAGGTGAGCGTCGTCGAACACGCAGAGTAGCGGGCGGTGGGCGGCGATCGTACGCAAGAAGAGCAGGAGCGAATCGCCTGCGGTGACCACGTCGCCGGACGGGTGGGCCTGATCGGACAGGCGGCGGAGGGCGGCGAACCGGAACGTGCGTTCGGCGGCGTGTCCGGGAACGGCGAGGGTGGTGCGGTCCGCGGGGGATGCGGGGGACGCGGCGGCGAGCAGGGTGCTGCGGCCGGAACCCGGCCCGCCGCAGAGCAGGAGCGCTCCGCCCCGGCCGGCGGCGGCCGCCTCCAGCAGCCGGGCAACTTCTTGCACTAAAGGTGCATGAAACATGTCGAGAGTGTTGCGCCCCGCGCACCGAACCGAAAGAGGAACGTCGATGTCGTGCACGTGGTGACATTTCCGGGGTGTTGCGGGGAGATGACACGACCGTGCCGGCATCGCCACGACGGGGGGACGAACGATGCCGGCACGGTGGCCTGTGGGGAGGGGCGGGTCAGGAGCTGGCGGCCGCGCTCGGCTGCAGCACCTTGCAGGTCTCGATCGCCTTCTTGGTGACGGCGTCGGTGGCGTCGATCTTGGTGGTGTCGGTGACGCCGTTGTCCTTCAGGCAGTTCGTGAACGCCGCGTTCGCGCCGTTGCCACCGCCGTTGCCGCGACCGGCGCCCATGCTCGGCCGCACCGAGGCGCAGGCCTCCTGGGCCTTGGTCCAGGTCGCGTCGTCGACGCCCTCCGGCTTCTGGAAGCCGCCACCGAAGCCGCCGCCACCGCGCTGGCCGCCGAAGCTGCCCGAGGGCCGGGGCTGGCCGGAGGGCCGGGCCTCGCCGCCGTTCGGCGCGCCGGACGGGCGGGTGCCGCCGTTGCCACCGCCGCCGGGACCGCCGGACGGCATCGTCACGGTCACGCCGTTCTTCGCCAGACATTCCGTGTACGCGGCGAACGCGGTGTTGCCGCCGCCGTTCTGTCCGTCCGAGCCGCTCGTGGCGCTGCTCGTGTCGTCCTTGTCGCCGCACGCCGCGGTGAAGGCCACCGACACGAAAGCCACCGCCGCGCACGCCGCGACCCGGCGGGCCATCTTCGACTTGACTACCGGCACAAGCGTCTCCTCATTAGTCGGGCGGGTACGAGGGCATAGCGAACTAGGGCTTCCTATGCGGAAGATCGGACCAGGCTAGGAATTACCTTTGAGCGGCTCCGGCGGCTCCGAGGGAACTCCGAGGCAGGACCGAGCCCGCGGCGAGGACCACTGGTCAGACTCCTCGACCATGGGTGTTGCACTGGCCGGTCGCCGGCGATTGATTTGGTTCGGCGTGGCGGTCGTCGTGCTCGCGCTGCTCGCTTACGGCGTGATACGAGCGCTGACCGCGGACGGCGCCGAGACGACGAAGGCAGCCGAGACCGCCACCGTGGACAAGGGTGCGGTGACCACCGAGGTGGCCACCACCGGAACCCTGGCGCCGGCGCAGACGCGCAGCCTGTCGTTCGCGGTGGACGGCACGGTGGAGAGCGTCAAGGTCCGAGCCGGGACGACGGTCACCGCGGGCGAGGCGCTCGCGACGGTGAACGACGACGACGCGCAGGATGCGGTCGACGCGGCGCAGGACGCGCTGGACTCAGCGGAGGACACACTCGCCGACGCGAAGGCGGCAAGCACCACTACCAGCACGAGCAGTAGTTCCTGCGACGTGGCCGCGGCGTACCGATTGCAGACCTCCGCAAGCACAACGGTCTCGCCATCGCCCTCGGCCTCGGCCACCGCCTCGCCCTCGCCGTCCGCGACGAAGACCGCGACGGCCAAGCCCACCGCGACCAAGACCGCGACGGCGAAGCCGACCGCGACGAAAACCCGGGGCACCACTCCTGGCGGCGGAGGCACGGGCGGGACCTGTTCCAGCGCCGGCTCCGGAAGCTCCGGTGGCGGCCAGCAAGGCGGGCAGAGCAGCAGCGGCGACGCCATCCTCAGCGCGCAGCAGCGGGTCAACCAGGCCGAGGTGACCCTGGAGGAGGCCGAGGAGGCCCTCGAGGGCGCCACCATCACCGCGCCGATCGCCGGCCGGATCCTCTCGGTCAGCGGCAAGGTGGGCAGTCAGGTCAGCTCCGGCTCGACGTTCGTCACCCTGGCCGACGTCTACGACATGCAGATCAGCGCCGCCTTCCCGGAGGCCGACGCGGACCACCTGGCGGTCAAGCAGAAGGCGGTGATCACCCTGGCCGACAAGCCGGGCGAGGACTTCCAGGCCACCCTGGTGGTGGTCGACCCGGTCGGCACCAGCGACGGCACGCTGACCACGTTCGGCGTGGTGCTCTCCTTCGTCGACGCGCCGGAGGACCTGCTGGTCGGGCAGAGCGCCCAGGTCAAGGTGACCACCGGCAGCAAGACCGGCGTGCTGCGGGTGCCCACCACCGCGGTGCACGACGTCTCCGGCACCAGCGGCACCGTGCAGAAGGACGGCGGCGCGACGAAGGTGGTGATCGGCCTCCGCGGCGACCAGTACACTGAGATCGCCTCAGGCCTCACCGAGGGTGACGTGGTCTCCCGCTCCTGGTAAATAACAGCGGTCTCATAGCTGATTCAAAGAAAACGTTGATACTTCTTTGCGGTGCTTTCCGAAACCCGTTACCCAGTGACCGTCGGCGAGACGTCGGCGCGGGCCACCCGCGTCCTCGTCGTTGACGACGAGCCGAACATCTCCGCGCTGCTCAGCGCCACCCTGCGGCTCGTCGCCTTCGACGTGCGGGTCGCCGAGACCGGGCACTCGGCCCTGGTGGCGGTGAGCGACTTCGAGCCGGACCTGATCGTGCTCGACGTGATGCTGCCGGACCTGGACGGGTTCGAGGTGGCCCGGCGGCTGCGCGCCGGCGGGACCCGGACCCCGGTGCTGTTCCTCACCGCGCGTGACGCGGTCGAGGACCGGATCCTGGGGCTCTCGGCCGGTGCCGACGACTACGTCACCAAGCCGTTCAGTCTCGAGGAGGTCGTGCTACGGATCCGCGCCATCCTGCGGCGCAGTCAGCCGGAGGAACCGACACCGGACACCGGGGTGCTCCGGTACGCCGACCTGGAATTGGACGAGGACGCTCACGAGGTGCGCCGGGCGGGCCGTCTGATCGAGCTGTCGCCGACCGAGTTCAACCTGCTCCGATACCTGATGATCAACGCCGGTCGAGTGGTCAGCAAGGCGCAGATCCTGGACCGGGTGTGGAAGTACGACTTCGGTGGCGATGGCCGCATCGTCGAGTCGTACGTCTACTACCTCCGTCGCAAGATCGACAAGACCGATCCGCCGTTGATCCACACGGTGCGGGGCGTGGGATACGCCCTGCGAGTGCCCCGCGACGAGTGAAGGGGCTGATGCCGCGCTGGCTGCCCTGGCGGCACTGGACGCTACGGTCCCGTCTCGTCCTGGTGGTCGGCATCCTCGCCGCGATCGCGCTGGTCGCGGCGAACGTGACGGGTGTCCTGCTGATCCGCTTCTACCTGCAGGACCGGATCGACAAGCAGCTCACCGGCATGGCGCGGCCGATGACGAACGCGCAACCGGACCCGAACTTCGTACCCCGTGGTCGTTTCTTCCGGGTTGGCCCGGACCAGGTCACCTACCTGTACCGGGCGGACGGCACGCTGGACGCCGACCGCAGCTATCCGGCGGACGAGGGCCGTCCGGCGATTCCGTCTTTCCGCGAGCTCGCCGAAAAAGCGGCCGCCGCGACGCCCTACACCGTCTCCAGCGCCGACGGCACCGACTGGCGCGTGGTCGCCCTCCCGATCGGGAACACCGGCGGGTACGCCCTGTTCGGCTCGTCCCTCGACGAGATGCAGCAGACCACCGACCAGCTGCTGCTCATCGACGCCGGCGTGATGCTGCTGATCCTGGCCCTGCTCGGGCTCGGCGCGGCCTACGTGGTCCGGCTCGGCCTGCGCCCGCTCACCGAGATGGAGACGGCGGCCGCGCAGATCTCCGGCGGCGACCTCTCCCAGCGGGTGCCCGGCGACGCGCACACCGAACCCGGCCGGCTCGGCCTGGCGCTCAACTCGATGCTCACCCGGATCGAGACCGAGGTGGACGCGCGGACCGCCTCCGAGCAGAAGCTGCGTCAGTTCGTCGCGGACGCCTCGCACGAGCTGCGCACCCCGCTCACCTCGATCCGCGGCTTCGCCGAGCTGTACCGGCGCGGCGGCGCGCCGGCCGGTCCGCTGCTGGACGAGACGATGAGCCGGATCGAGGCCGAGGCCGCCCGGATGGGCGTGCTGGTCGAGGACCTGCTCCGGCTGGCCCGGATGGATCAGCAGCGCACCCTGGACCTGCGCCGGGTGGACCTGCTGGAGATCGCCGCGGACACCATCCGGGACGCGCACGCCCGCGTGCCCGGCCGGGCCGTGCTGCTCTCCGGGCTCAGCGACGACGAGGACACCTTCGCGCCCGGCACCGTGCTCGGCGACGACCACGGGCTGCGTCAGGTGGCCACCAACCTGGTCGCCAACGCGCTGAACCACACCCCGGCCGGCACCCGGGTCACGGTCCGGGTGGGGCAGACGGTGGCCACGTCACCGGACGACGCTGCGATCCGCTCCGGGTCCATCACCGTACGTGACGGGCTGCCGGTGGCGGTGCTCGAGGTCGAGGACGACGGGCCGGGGGTGCCGCCGGAGCACGCTCCGCGGATCTTCGAGCGGCTGTACCGGGCGGATGCCAGCCGTACCCGGGCCAAGGGCGGCGGATCCGGGCTGGGCCTGGCGATCGTGGCGGCCATCGTGCACGTGCACGGCGGCTGGATCGAGCTGCACGAGACACCCGGCGGCGGCGCCACGTTCCGCGTGCTGCTGCCGGCCGTCGGTGACGCGCCGTGAGATTCTAAGCTGGCTCCGAGGTTCCGCCGAATCTCCTCCAAGGCCGCGCCCCGAGAGTGTGCGGCATGAAGGTACGCCTGAGCCGCCACCCGTCCCTGGTGGTCAACGCCGTGATCGGCGTCGTGCTCGTCGCCGGTGCCATCACGGTGTACGAGACATTTGCCGGTTCCGATGACGGGGGAACGGCTGCCGTGGCCTCCCAACGAACGGTGTCGGCCCAAACGGGCACGGTCACCAAGTCCGTGACCGCGGACGGCACGGTGGAGAGCGCCAGCACCGCCAGTGCCAGCTTCGAGACCAGCGGCACGGTCACCGCGATCAGCGTCAAGGTCGGTGACAAGGTCAAGAAGGGCCAGGTCCTGGCGAAGGTCGACCCGGCCGCCGCGAAGCGGACCCTGGCCGCCGCGGAGGCCGACCTGGACGCCGCCAACGACGCCCTGGACCGGGTGCAGGACGCCGGCACGGACACCACCGACGCGGAGAACCAGGTCGAGACGGCCCAGCTCGCGGTCGACGACGCGGACGCGGGGGTGGACGGCACGGTGCTCAAGGCACCGATGGCCGGCACCGTCACCGCGGTCAGCGGCACGATCGGCAGCTCGGCCTCCGGCACCGGCTCGTCCAGCTCCTCCTCCGGCGGCGGCTCGCAGGGCGGTGGCAGCAGCTCCACCTCGACGTCCTCGACGTCCACCGGCTTCGTGGAGATCGCCGACCTGACCAAGATGCAGGTCGCCGCGGACTTCGCCGAGGCGGACGCCACCCAGCTCAAGGAGAAGCAGGTCGCCACGGTGACCTGGAACGCGCTCAGCGGAACCGAGCAGAGCGCCAAGGTCACCGCGATCGACCCGTCCGGCGCCACCTCGAACAGCGTGGTCACCTACGGCGTGACGCTGACCCTGGACAAGGTGCCGACCGGCGCCAAGGTCGGCCAGACCGTCTCGGTCGTGGTCACCACCGGCAGCAAGGAGAACGTCATCGCGGTCAACTCCGCGGCGATCACCACGGTCGGCAAGCGGCACACCGTGACCGTGGTCGCCAACGGCACCCAGGAGACCCGGTCGGTGGAGATCGGCCTGGCCGGCGACTCGACCACCGAGATCACCTCCGGGCTCACCGCCGGCGAGCAGGTCGTGGTCAAGACCACCTCGACCAGCTCCGGCACCACCGGTCAGCAGGGCGGCGCGGGCTTCGGCGCGGGCGGCGGCAACTTCGGCGGCGGGGGCAACCTCGGCGGCGGCGGCGCGCCGGGCGGGGGCGGACGATGACCCGGCCGGTCCTCGAGGTCCGCGACCTCAAGAAGAGCTACGGCGAGGGTGAGGCCACCGTGCACGCCCTGCGCGGTGTCTCGATGACGGTGCACCGCGGCGACTACGTGGCGATCATGGGCTCGTCCGGCTCCGGCAAGTCGACCCTGATGAACATCCTGGGCGCGCTGGACATCCCGACCACCGGCACGTACCTGCTGGACGGGGTGGACGTCGGCGGCCTCTCCGACGCCCAGCTGGCCCTGGCCCGGAACCGCCTGATCGGGTTCATCTTCCAGTCGTTCAACCTGATCCCGCGGACCACGGCGGTGGCCAATGTGGAGCTGCCGCTGGCGTACGCCGGGGTGAAACCGAAGGAACGGCGTCGCCGGGCGCTGGCGGCCCTGGACGTCGTCGGCCTGGCCGACCGGGCCGGACACGAGCCGAACCAGCTCTCCGGCGGCCAGCAGCAGCGCGTCGCGGTGGCGCGGGCGCTGGTCACCGAGCCGGCCCTGCTGCTCGCCGACGAGCCCACCGGCAACCTGGACAGCAAGTCCACCGACGACGTGCTGCAGGTCTTCGACGACCTCAGCGCGGCCGGCAAGAACATCGTGATCATCACGCACGAGGACGAGGTGGGCGCCCGCGCCAAGCGGCTGATCCGCCTGGTCGACGGCTCGATCGTCACCGACGTGCGGCAGTCCCCGATCGAGCTGGCGCCGGTCGGTGCGGCCGCCGCGCACGCCAAGGTGCAGTCGGTGGCCGCCGGGCACCTCGCGGCCGGGCACGGCACCGTCGCCCGTGGTTCCGTCTACGCCGCGGGCGGGCGGCACACCGCATGAGCTTCTTCGAAGTGGTGCGGTTCTCGCTGCGCGGGCTCTCCGCGAACAAACTGCGCTCGGCGCTCACCATGCTCGGCATCCTGATCGGTGTCGCCGCGGTGATCCTGCTGGTCGCGGTCGGCAACGGCTCGGCCAAGGCGATCAGCGACCGGATCGAGGCGCTGGGCACCAACACCATCACCGTGATGAGCACCGGCCGGGGCGGGTCGAGCAGTACCGCCCTGACCAAGAAGATGGCCGACGCGCTGATCGACCCCGAGCTGGCGCCGGACATCAAGTCGGTGTCGCCGGTGGTCAGCGCGTCGTCGGCGACCATGACGTACGAGGGCACCGACCACGCGGTCAGCACGTTCGTCGGCACCACGCCGGACTGGTTCGGCGCGTCCAGCACCCCGGTGGAGAAGGGCGCGTCGTTCACCGCTGACGACGTGACCCAGGGCCGCCGGGTGGTGGTGATCGGCCAGACCGTGGCCGAGGAGCTGTTCCCCGGCGTCGACCCGATCGACAAGCAGGTCACCGTGAGCGGCGCGCTGTTCACCGTGGTCGGGGTGCTGAAGGAGAAGAGCTCCACCGGATTCCAGGACCCGAACGACACCGCGATCGCCCCGCTCACCGCGGTGCAGCAGGTCCTCGCCGGGTACGGCTCGCTGACCTCGATCATCGTCGAGGCCAACGACCCCGACAAGGTGGACGCCGTGCAGAGCGAGGTGTCGACGATCCTCAATCAGCAGCTGAAGGTGGACCCGTCGTCCTCGTCGACCACGCCGTACCGGATCCAGAACGCGTCGTCGCTGCTGGAGACGCAGACCGAGACGGCGGACACGTTCACCACCCTGCTCGGGGCGGTGGCGGCGATCAGTCTGCTGGTCGGCGGGATCGGCATCACCAACATCATGCTGGTCACGGTGACCGAGCGGACCCGGGAGATCGGCATCCGCAAGGCACTCGGCGCGCCCCGCCGGGTGATCCTCAACCAGTTCCTGATCGAGGCGACGCTGTTGAGCGTGCTCGGCGGCGGCCTCGGTGTCGCCGCCGCCCTGATCGGCAGTCAATTCGAGATCGTCGGCGTGAAACCGGTGATCGTGCCCAGCTCGGTCGGGCTCGCCTTCGGGGTGTCCGTCGCGATCGGGCTGTTCTTCGGCGGCCTGCCCGCCGCCCGCGCCGCCCGCCTGCGTCCGATCGACGCGCTGCGCTACGAGTGAGGACTCAACTGTGAACCGGATGAACGACGAGACCGCCCTGTTGCCGGCCGTGTCACCCCAGCCCGAGCCCGACGACGCCGACCACGACGGTCTGGCCGAGGAACTCGCCAAGGTCGCGCCGAAGAAGTGGTGGAACAAGGGCACGGTCGTGCTGGGTGTCGGCCTGCTGCTGATGGGCGGCTTCCTCGGCGGGGTGTACTCGCAGAAGCAGTGGGGCGCGTCGAGCACCACGACGTCCGGCTTCCCCGGTGGCGGCACCGGTGGCCGTGGCAACTTCGCCGGCGGCGCCGGCTTCCCCGGTGCGAACGCCAGCGCTGCCCCGGGCGGGGCCGCGGCGCAGGGCGGAACCGGGACCGCCGCAGCCGCGGCGGCCGGCACCACCGGCACGGTCAAGCTGGTCAACGGCAAGACCATCTACGTACAGACCGCGGACGGCTCGGTGGTCACCGTGAAGACCGACGGCAGCACCTCGGTCTCGACCGCGAAGAAGGGCAAGCTCAGCGACGTCAAGGCCGGCGACGCGGTCACCGTCGAGGGCGCGACCGGCACGGATGGCACGGTCACCGCCACCTCGGTCACCGCCAAGGGCAAATGACCGTTCAGGTGTGACGAAGCTACCCATTGATGACCACGGCCTCCGCTCCCTAGGCTGACTCCAGCTCAGACCTAGGGGGTGGGCCGCGGTGCCACGCGACGCGCCCATACTGCACGGCCGGGCCGCGTTACTCGCGGAGATCGACGGCAGGCTCGCAGCCGGTGGCGGAGTGGCTCTCTACGGGCCACCCGGCATCGGGAAGACCGCGCTGCTCGACGCCGTAGCCGAGCAGGCCACGACCCGCGGTGAGCTGGTGCTGCGCCTGCGCCCGGCGCTGGGGGAGCGGACCCTGGCGTACGCCGGGGTCGCCGACCTGGTCCGGCAGGTCCCGCCGGAAGCGGTGGCGGCCCTCGCGCCCGCCTTCCGCAACGTGCTCGCCGGCCTGCGGCAGGGCCACCCGCCCCGCACCGGCGTGCCCGCCCTGGCCCGCCGCCTGGTGCTGCCGGCCCTGCTCGCGCACTGCGCCCGGAGCGTGCCGGTGCTGCTGGTCCTGGACGACGTGCAGTGGCTGGACCCGGAGTCGGCCGCCCTGATCGCGTTCGCGATGCGCCGCCGCCCCGGCCCCCGGGTCCGGACGGTCGCCGGTGAGCGCCGCCCTGACCACGCCGGTCACCGCCGCGCCGCCCGGCTCTGCCCGCCACCGGCCACCGAGATCGCCGTGCCGCCGCTCGCGCCGGACGACCTGACCGCCATGCTCGAGGCCCGGGGCCTGCCGTGCCGGATGGCCAGCCGGTTGCATCGGGCCAGTGCCGGCAACCCGTTCCTGGCCCTGGCCCTGGGCAGCACCGGCGCCGACGGCCCGGCCTGGCGTCCGGCGCCGCTGCCGGAGATCGTCCGGGACCTGGCCCGGGAACGCCTGACCTGCCTCTCCGACGAGGTGAACGCGACCCTGCTGACCGCCGCGCTGGCCACCGAGCCGACGGTCACGCTGCTGCTGCGGGCCGGCCGGGACGACGCCGACCGGGAGTTGCACCAGGCCGTCTCCGCCGGGGTGGTCGAGGTGGCCGGTGAGGCGATCCGGTTCACCCCGCCGATGATCGCGCAGGTGCTCGTCGAGGAGACGCCGGCCGGCGACCGCAGCCGGGCGCACGCCGCGCTCGCCGCGGCCGCGCTGGACGACGTCGAGGCGCTGCGGCACCGCGCGCTGCGCAGCGCCCGTCCGGAGGCGGCGGTGGCCCGGCGCCTGGCCGCGGTCGCCGATCAGTGCGCCGCCCGGGGTGCGGAACGCACCGCGGCCGAGTTCTACCTGCTCGCGGCGGACCGCTGCCCGCATCACCTGGCCGCCGAACGCCTCGACTGGCTGGTCGCGGCGGCCCGTACCGCGCTCACCGGCGGCTCACCGGCACTGGCCGGCCGGGCCGCCGAGGCGGTGATCGCGGCCGACGCGCCCGCCGGGCACCGGGTCCGGGCCCGGGTCGTGCTGATCGACCTGGCCGGGCAGGCGCTCGGCGAGATGGGCGAGATGTTCGCGGCCGCGCTGGCCGAGGCCGGCGACGATCCCGCGCTGCTCGCCCCGGTCCGGCTGCGGCTCACCTGGCAAGCCATGATCACCGGGGATCCGGACCGGGCCTTCGCCGAGGCGCGCAGCACCGCCGACATCGCGCATCGGGCCGGCGACGCGACCAGCGAGGCGATGGCGCTCAGCAGCCTCGCCCAGATCCAGCGGATGCGCGGCGAACCGCAGTGGCGCGACTCGCTCACCCGGGCGCTGGCCCTGCCCGCCTCGCCGGCACCGGACTGGCTGCACTACGGCCCGCACTACATGGCGGCCCGCTTCGCGCTGATCGACGACCGCCTCGACGAGGCGCGCGCCGAGCTGCTGCGGCTGCTCGCGGTCGCCGAACACGACCGGATCGGCGAGGCCCGGGTCGAGGTGCTCCGCAGCCTCTCCGAGGTGGCGACGCGGGCGGGTCGCTGCCGGGAGGCTCTCCGGTACGCCCACCGCGCCGTCCAGGCCGCTCAGGAGGCCGGGCTCAGTCCCGGCCCGACGTGGTACACGGCGGCCGTCGCCGAGCTGGCCGGTGGCAGCCTGACCGCGGCAGCCGGTTTCGCCCAGCGCGGCATCCGGGCCTCCGAACAGGAGGGTGACAACCTCTACCTGCGCCGCAACCTGCACGCCCTGGGCCAGGCCGGTCTGCGCTCCGGCGACTCCCGGGCCGGGGTGGCCGCGCTGCGCCGGCTGCGTGACCTGGAGGCCGAGGCCGGCGGCTCGGACCCGATGATCGTCCGCTGGCACGCCGACCTGGCCGCCGGGCTGGCCGCGCTCGGCGAGCACGTCGAGGCCGCCGAGACCCTGGCCCGCGCCCGCAAGGCCGCCGAGCAGCTGGGCAGCACCCCGGCGCTGGCCGGCTACCTGGACCGGGCGACCGCGATAGTGCACTCGGAGAGCGGCCAGGCGGACTCCGCGGTCGAGCTGTCCACCGCCGCCGCGCACCTGTTCGAGCAGCTGCGGCAACCGGTCGAACAGGGGCACGCGCTGCTGGTGGCCGGGGGAGCGGAACGCCGCCGCCGCCGGTACGCCGCGGCCCGCCTGCTGATCGGCGCCGCGCTGGCGATCTTCCTGTCCGCCGACGCCCGGCCCTGGGCCGAGGAGACCGAGCGCGCCCTGGCCCGCACCGAGGGCAGCCTCGCCCCGGAGCAGGGCCTCACCTCGACCGAGCTGCGGATCGCCGCGATGGTCCGGGACGGTTCCAGCAACCGCGAGATCGCCACCCGGCTCTACCTGAGCGTGAAGACCGTCGAGGCCACCCTGACCCGGGTCTACCGCAAGCTCGGCGTCCGCTCCCGCACCCAGCTCTCGTCCCGGCTGCTGGCCGTCGAGGGCGTCCCGCCGGCCTCCGACACATCGACCGGTGCTTGAGATCACCCCGCGGTCCTGACCAGCACGTCGGCAACGCAGAGTGACGTGGATTACCGCTATCCGGTGGCGGCGATCACTTTCATCTTCCAGGTTTTACCTGGTGGATTTGGGGATGTCGAACAGGCGCGGCACTGTTGTACCCGGAAGCGACGAGGCTTTCTCCGTCACTATCCGTCAAGGAGTGCCCGATGCCGTTCATCCGTGAAATCCGTACGTCGATCACTGGTCGTCTCGCCGCGCGCCGCGCGCACCGCCAGTTGAGCCAGGAGCTCGCCGCGTTCCGCACCGCTGCCGAACGCACCGAGCTGGACCTGATGCTGGGCCGGCACACCGCCGAGGAGACCCGCGAGATCCACGCCATCCTGAACCACCAGGACGCCGGGCGCCGGTACCACGCCGCCGCCGGCACGCACCACATGTGAACACCGAGAACCCCGGGTCGTAGGGCCGGCCCGGCGGGTTACCGCGTCCGGCCCGGACCGTCCCCAGGCCGTGACTGCTGACCCACCCTCGCCCCCGGTGCTCCCCGCGCCGGGGGCGGTTCACGTTCTACCGCTTCTGGTCATCCTCGCGCTGGGCCCGCAGGCTCCCGGCGTGCGCTTTCTTGGACGGATCGCGGCTGGATTTGATCAGGCTGGCCACCGTGGTGATCACCAGGATGCCGACGATCACCGCGAGCGAGACCGGCGTGCCGACCTCCGGCACCGACGTGCTCAGCGCCTTGTGCGCCCAGTGCAGTATCAGCTTCACCCCGATGAACGCGAGGATCACGGCGAGGCCGGTGGACAGGTAGACGAGCCGGTCCAGCAGCCCCTTCACCAGGAAGAACAGCGCGCGCAGGCCGAGCAGCGCGAACGCGTTCGCGACGAAGACGATGTAGGCCTCTTCGGTCACCCCGAACACCGCGGGGATCGAGTCGAGCGCGAACAGGATGTCGGTGCTGCCGATCGCCAGCAGCACCAGGAACAACGGCGTGACCATCCGCCGCCCGTCCACCCGGGTGATCATCTTGCCGTCGACGTAGTCCTCGGTCACCGGCAGGAACCGCCGGCCCGCCTTGACCAGGGCATTGTCATCGATGCTGGGGTCCTCGTCGCGATGCCGGTAGAGCTGCACCGCCGTGAAGATCAGGATCAACCCGAAGATCAGGAACATGAACGAGAACAGGTTCAGCAGCGTCGCGCCGAGCACAATGAAGATCACCCGCAGCACCAGCGCGATGATGATCCCGAATGTGAGCACTTCCTGCTGGTACCGCTCCGGCACCGCGAAACTGCTCATGATGATGACGAAGACGAAGAGATTGTCGACCGACAGACTCTTCTCGACGATGTACCCGGCGAAATACTCGGCGCCGAAACCCCACCCGGCGACGCTCGCGAAGACCAGACCGAAAGCGATCGCCACGCCGATATAGAAGATCGACCAACCGGCGGCCTCCCGGAATCCGACGACGTGCGGCCGTAACACCCCCAGAGTCAGATCGAGGGCGAGCAGTGCGACGATGACGCCGATCGTCAGGGTCCATCCGAGCGCGGTGACCTCAAGCATCCTCAAAGAATCCCCAGAGCCAGGGCAAAGAACACCAAGAACTCCCTACAAGATCCCTGTAAATCGCCGAGGTCCGCTCCCCATTCGGTCCGACATTTTCCGGTACGAAGTGACAGCCCCCTCAGCCGTCATGCGCCCGCGAGGATCCCCGACTCCCGGCCGCGGCCGCGCCCCACGGCCGCCGCGGCGCTCGGCCGCTGACCGGCGGGGTCCGCCCACCTCACCCCATGGGAGCCGGTGAACCCCGGTCGTCCCCGGCTGGTCGTCCCTGGCCGATCGTCCCCGGCCGGCTGGCGCCTGCGGCTGGCTCAAGCGTCCCGAGACAGCCGCAGGCGCCAGTTGAATGCCACTCAGCTCGAGTTGATCTTGCTGGGTCTGTGCGGCCCGCGGCTCATGGATTGCTGGAGTGGCTGCGACGCTCGCGGTTGTCAGGTGGCCGGGGTTGGTAGCCAGGCGGGGCCGCCGGCTGGTCACGATCCGCGACGCCACTCATCGCCCGCAGCTGGGCGCGACCGCGCCGGGATGCCGTCGGTCCACTCCGGGTCGCCGGGAGTGGTGTGCGTCCCCGGCCACGCGATGTCCCGCGTTCCTGGGGCGGTAGCGGCACGCAACGCGGCCCAGCTGGTGCTGGTGGTGGTATCCCCGCCGCTGATACCACCACCAGCACCAGCCGGGCACGACGAGCTGGTCGTGGCGACCGTTATGCGCCTGTCGGTGAACGGGCGTCAGCGGGGCAGGGGCGCCTGCAGCAACGGAACGCAGCCATGATCGAAATGGGGAACTCCGCCGGCTGGTGCTCAGGGGTGTGTCGGGTGGGTTGAGGCACCCCTGAGTGCCAGCCGAGTGGTGGTGGCTGGTGTTGAGGGGTGTGTCGGGTGGGTTGAGGCACCCCTGAGTGCCAGCCGAGTGGTGGTGGCTGGTGTTGAGGGGTGTGTCCGGCGGGTTGAGGCACCCCTCGGGGCCGGCCGGGGTCAGGTGGTGAGGAAGGAGCGCTTGGAGAGGCCCATCCAGAAGCCGTCGATCGGCTGGTCGGGGGACTGCTCGGGGGTGCCGGACGCGCCCAGCGTCAGGAACATCGGGGCGAAGTGCTCGATGGTCGGGTGCGCATACGGCATCCCGGGCGCCACCGACCGGAAGTCGGCCAGCTCGTCTACCGCCCCGCGGGCCAGCGTCTCGGCGGTCCACGCGTCGAACTCGCGGGACCAGCCCGGCGCGGCCGCCTCGGGCCGCCAGTCGCGCAGGAACGGCAGGCCGTGCGTGGTGAAGCCGGACCCGACGATCAGCACACCCTCGTCGCGCAGCGGGGCGAGCCGGGCGCCGAGCTCGAGCAGCCGGTCCGGTTCCAGGGTGGGCAGCGACATCTGCAGCACCGGGATGTCGGCGTCCGGGTACATCACCGTCAGCGGGACGTACGCGCCGTGGTCGAGCCCGCGGGTGGTGCGGGCGACCGTCTCGCCGTCCGGCATCAGCGCGGCGACCTGGTCGGCGAGGACCGGTGCGCCGGGCGCGCGGTACTGCACCTGGTAGAAGCGCTGGGCGAAGCCGCCGAAGTCGTAGACCAGCGGCACGGTCTCGGTGGCACCGAGCATCAACGGCGCGGACTCCCAGTGGGCCGAGGCCATCAGGATCGCCTTCGGCCGGGGGAGGCCGGCCGCCAGCTCCTGCAACTGGGCGACCCAGGTGGGGTCGTCCACCAGTGGTGGCGCTCCGTGACTCAGGAACAGGGTGGGCATCCGCACGGCGACCTCCGTTGAAACTTCAACTAACTGCCACCACGGTACGCCGGAATGCTTGTCTCATCAACTATCCGCAAAGAAGCTTACTTACAGTAGTTTTTGATCTT
Source organism: Actinoplanes awajinensis subsp. mycoplanecinus (assembly GCF_001509495.1). NCBI lineage: Bacteria > Bacillati > Actinomycetota > Actinomycetes > Micromonosporales > Micromonosporaceae > Actinoplanes > Actinoplanes awajinensis. The sequence goes on from NZ_LLZH01000299.1 coordinate 18,064, forward strand.
GTTTTGTCACACTCAGCAATCGACCGTGCACGTTAAAAGTGATAGATGATCTTGTAAATTTATGTAAACATTTGTTGATCTTCGAGGTCGCGGCGCTTTATTGATCGATGCTCAAACTCGCTGGAAGCGCATGTGATCAACTTCGCCTACTGTGGAGTCGACATTTGTCGCATCTGGACGTTGCGAGAAACGACCGGGTTTGGCAGGCTACACGCGGTCGCGCTACGGGGAGCGCAACGTCATTGCTTCGTGAAACTCACCTTGATTACGTACGGTGAACAGCGCGGGCATTCCCAAGGCGTCGAGAGGAGAACAAGCCGTGGCGTTACCGCCGCAGCTACCGCCCGCGGATGATCTGTACCTCACCGCTCATGACTCGATCCGGGGCAAATCTTTGCTGTCCCCGGCAACACTCGGTCTGGGCCTGGGGGCAGCACTGCTGGGTGAGCTGATGCTCTGGCGCCGCATCGACCTCGTCGAGAGCGAGCTGATCGTCATCGACGAACGGCCGACCGGCGACGCCGCCACCACCGCACTGCTCGAGCAGATCCGGCGCGAGGCCGGTCAGCACGGAGTGCGTAACTGGATCTCCTATCTGTCCACCGGCATCGCCACCGACCTGGTCGAACGCCGCCTCGCCCGCGGCGGCCTGATCCAGCGTCAGGAGAAACGCGGACTGCTCGGCACCAAGGTCTCCTTCGTGCCGTCCGACTCGATGACCGCCGGATGGCCCGCCACCCGGATCCGTACGAAGGTCTCCCGCGACGAGCAACTCGACGTCGCCGATCTGCTGCTCGCCGGTCTGATCCTGGCCACCGGCCTGGACCAGCAGGTGCTCGCCACCCTCAACGCCCGTGACCGGGCCCGGCTGTTCGACCAGTTCCGGCGCCTGTTCCCGGCCATGCTCCAGCAGCTCGTCGCGCACGCCGAGGCAGCCGTCGGCGATGCCGTGATGGCCCGGCGCGCCTGACCCACCACAGAGTCTTCTCTCTCCCTCACCCCTCATAAATATCTGGAGATACGCGTGTCCTCGACCGCAACCCAACCCGCGGAGAGTCAGCTCTCCAACGCCCTTGCCCGGGACCGGCTCGGCGTGGCCGCCGTGGTGTTCTTCGTGATGTCCGCGGCCGCCCCGCTGACCGTGGTCGCCGGCGTGGTGCCGACCGGCCTCGCGGTGACCGGCCTGACCGGCATCTCGATCGCGTTCATCGCGGTCGCCGTGATCCTGGCGATCTTCTCGGTCGGCTACGTGGCGATGGCCCGGCACATCTCCAACGCCGGCGCGTTCTACGCGTACGTGGCCCGTGGCCTCGGCCGCCCGACCGGTGTCGGCGCGTCCTGGGTGGCGCTGCTGGCCTACAACATGTTCCAGTGCGCCTCGTACGGTGGTTTCGGCGCGATCGCCCAGCCGCTGTTCGTCGACTGGTTCGGCATCGACCTCCCGTGGTGGGCGTTCGGCCTGGTCGCCTGGGCCCTGGTCGCGGTCCTGGGTGTGCGTGACGTCGCCGTCAACGGCAAGGTGCTCGCCACCCTGCTGGTCGCTGAGATCGCGCTGACCGTGGTGTTCAGCATCGCCGAGATCCTCTCCGACGGTTTCCACCCGTCGTCCGCCCCGGTCGACGTGTCGTCGCTGACCGGTGCCGGCTCCGGCGCGCTGCTGGTCATGGCGATCACCGGCTTCGTCGGCTTCGAGCAGTCCGTGGTGTTCAGCGAGGAGTCCCGCGACCCGAAGCGCACCGTGCCGCGCTCCACGTACATCGCGATCGCCCTGATCGCCGTGATCTACGCGTTCGCCTCCTGGGCGATGATCTCCGCGGCCGGTGCCGACCAGGTCGTCGCGCGCTCCGTCGAGGAGGGCCCCGAGCTCTTCTTCAACCTGGCCGCCGGTCCGCTCGGCAGCATCGCGCTGCACCTGGGCCACATCCTGTTCCTGACCTCGCTGATCGCCGCGATGATCTCGTTCCACAACATCATCTCGCGGTACATGTTCTCGCTCGGCCGCGAAGGCGTGGTGCCGCGTCTGTTCGGCCGCACCGTGCCGGGCACCGGCGCGCCGAAGAACGGCTCGCTCGCCCAGTCGGCGGTCGGCCTCATCGTGATCGTGGCTTACGCGGTCGCCGGCTGGGACCCGCTGGTCCAGCTGTTCTTCTGGGGCGGCACCGGTGGTGGCCTCGGCGTGCTGCTGCTGATCACGCTCACCGGGTTCGCGGTCATCGCGTACTTCGCCCGCAACCGCACCGACGAGGACGTGCTGCACCGGATCATCGCCCCGGTCATCGGCGCGGTGCTCCTGGTGATCGTGTCCTACCTGGCGCTGAGCAACATCGCCACCCTGCTCGGCGTGGACCCGGACAGCACCACGGCCGTCGCGGTGCCGGGCTCGTTCCTGGTCGTGCTGGTCGCCGGCATCATCTGGGGCCTGTTCCTGCGCAGCTCCCGCCCGCAGGTCTACTCGGGCATCGGCATGGGCGCCAACAGCGCGACCACCGGCGGCGGCGGTTTCTCCGCGGCGCTGAACGAGACCCCCGACCAGGGATACCACCGATGAGCGAGTTCATCATCCGGTCCGCCCGGGCCGACGAGCTCGCCGCGATCGGCGCCCTGGTCTCGAAGTCGTTCGACGAGCTCGACGCGGACGCGTACCTGGTCCCGGTCCCCGAGGACCGCGAGCGGATCATGGCCGATTTCTTCACCCTGGAGACCGAGTACGCCTTCAGCCACGGCAAGGTCGAGGTCATCGACCACGCCGACGGCGGGTACGCGGCCGCGGCGGTCTGGTACAACCGGGTCGACCCGCTGCCCGAGTTCCCCGGGTACATGGACCGGCTCACCGCGCTGGCCGGTGACCACCTGGACCGGTTCGGCGCGCTCGGCGAGCTGTTCGAGAAGAACCACCCCTCCGACCAGCACTGGCACCTGCAGTTCCTGGCGGTACGCCCGGACCACCAGGGTCACGGCCTGGGCGGCAAGCTGATGAAGAACGTCCACGACATCCTGGACGAGCAGGGCATCCCGGCCTATCTCGAGGCCACGAACGAGAACAACGTGCGGCTGTACCGCCGGTACGGCTACACCGACATGGACCCGTTCGCGATCCTGCTGCCGGACGGCACCCCGTTCTTCCGGATGTGGCGTCCCGCTTCCTGACCGCGGTGACCAGGAGGGGCGCGGGCGATCAGCCTGCGCCCCTCCTGTCGTTTTCCGCCAGCCCTTGACGCGGGCGCGGTCGCGTAATTACATCGATTCAGGTCCACTCAGCCTCGCTGGACGATGACCGGCTGCTGACGGCTTGGTTGATTGCGTCCGTGACCGCACGGGACCTGACCCTCCCGGGTGGATTGGCCGGAGGGACGGACATGTCCGCACACGAGGTCCTGACGATGGGCCGCATCGGCGTCGACCTGTATCCCGAGCAGATCGGCGTGCCGCTGGGCGAGGTGCGGACGTTCGCCAAGTCCCTCGGCGGCAGCGCGTCCAACGTGGCGGTGGCCGCGGCCCGGTACGGCCGTCGCGCCGCGGTGATCACCCGGGTCGGCGCCGACCCGTTCGGGGAGTACCTGCGCACCGCGCTGCGCGGCTTCGGGGTGGACGACCGGTTCGTCGGCACGGTGCCGCACCTGCCCACCCCGGTGACGTTCTGCGAGATCTTCCCGCCGGACCACTTCCCGCTCTACTTCTACCGCTACCCCAAGGCCCCGGACCTGGAGATCCATCCGTCCGAGTTGGACCTGGACGCGATCCGCCGGGCCGAGATCTTCTGGATCACCGGCACCGGGCTGAGCGCCGAACCCTCCCGCACGGCGACGCTGACCGCCCTGAAAGAGCGCAACAGATCCGGCATCACCGTCTTCGACCTCGACTGGCGTCCGATGTTCTGGGACTCCCCGGCCGAGGCCCGGCACTGGTACACCGAGGCGCTGCGCCACACCACGGTCGCCGTCGGCAACCTGGCCGAGGTCGAGGTCGCGGTGGGTCGGGCGAACCCGGAACGGGCGCTTCTCCAACACGGAGTCGACCTCGCGGTGATCAAGCGGGGCCCGGCCGGAGTGCTGGCCGCATGCAAGGACCAGAAGGTGGAAGCCCCACCAGAAAAAATAAAAACCCTCAACGGCCTCGGCGCCGGCGACGCGTTCGGCGGCGCCCTCTGCCACGGCCTCCTCGCCGGCTGGGACCTGCCCGCCACGATCCGCTTCGCCAACGCCGCCGGCGCCCTGGTCGCCACCCGGCTGGCCTGCGCCGACGCCATGCCGTCCGAGGCCGAGGTCCGTGACCTGCTGGCCGGCGCCGGCCATGGCTGAGGCCCGGGTCAACCCGGTGATCCCCCGGGGCAGCACCGCGGCCCGCCCGTTCGACGTGGTGGTCGGACCGGAGAACGCCGGCTGGACACACAGCGGACTGCGGGTGGTGCAGCTGCCGGTCGGCGGCCGGGTCAAGTTCGGCACCGGCGCCGACGAGGTGCTGGTCCTGCCGCTCGCCGGTGGCTGTGACGTGGCGTGCGACGACGAACGCCTCACCCTGACCGGCCGCCGCTCGGTCTTCTCCCGGGTCACCGACTTCGCGTACCTGCCGCGCGACGCCGTGGTCACCCTGCGGGCGCCCAACGGCGGGCGGTTCGCGCTGCCCGCGGCCCGGGCCCGGCGCCGGCTGCCGTTCCGCTACGGCCCGGCCGAGGAGGTCCCGGTCGAGCTGCGCGGCGCCGGGTCCGCGAGCCGCCAGGTCAACAATTTCTGTACGCCGGAGTCCTTCGACGCCGACGCCCTGATCGCGGTCGAGGTGCTCACCCCCGGTGGCAACTGGTCGTCCTACCCGCCGCACAAGCACGACGAGCCGGGCCCGGACGAGAGCCGCCTCGAGGAGATCTACTACTTCGAGGTGGCGCCGTCCCCGTCCGGCCGGCCCGGCTGCGGATACCAGCGGGTCTACGGCCACCCGGACCGCCCGATCGACGTCTGCGCCGAGGTCCACAGCGGCGACGTGGTGCTGATCCCGTACGGCTGGCACGGCCCGTCGATGGCCGCCCCCGGCTACGACCTCTACTACCTGAACGTGATGGCCGGCCCCGGTGAACGGCGCTGGCTGATCCGCGACGACCCGGCGCACGGCTGGGTCCGCGACACGTGGGCGGCCCAGAAGGTCGACCCACGGCTGCCCCTCACCTCGGACCGGGAGCGGAGAAGACTGTGAAGCACCGGCTCACCGTCGCGCAGGCGACCGTGCGGTTCCTGGCCAACCAGTTCACCGAGCGGGACGGTGTCCGGCAGCGGGCCGTCGCCGGGTTCCTCGGCATCTTCGGGCACGGCAACGTGGCCGGCATCGGGCAGGCGCTGTTGCAGGCGCAGCGCAGCGGCACACCGGAGATGCCCTATCGGCTGGCCCGCAACGAGCAGGCCATGGTGCACACCGCGGCCGGGTACGCCCGGATGCGCAACCGGCTGTCCACGATGGCCTGCACCACCTCGATCGGCCCGGGCGCCACCAACATGCTCACCGGCGCGGCCCTGGCCACCGTGAACCGGATCCCGGTGCTGCTGTTCCCGTCCGACGTGTTCGCCACCCGGGTGGCCGTCCCGGTGCTGCAGGAGCTGGAGGATCCGCGTTCCGGCGACGTGTCGGTGAACGACGCCTTCCGGCCGCTGTCACGGTTCTTCGACCGGGTCTGGCGGCCCGAGCAACTGCCGCAGGCCCTGCTCGGCGCGATGCGGGTGCTCACCGACCCGGCGGAGACCGGCGCGGTCACCGTCTGCCTGCCCCAGGACGTGCAGGCCGAGGCGTACGAATATCCCGACGAGCTGTTCGCCGAGCGCACCTGGCACGTGACCCGCCCGGCGCCCGACCCGCTCGCCGTGGAACGTGCCGCCGCCGTGATCCGCGGCGCCCGCCGCCCGCTGATCGTGGCCGGCGGCGGAGTGATCTACTCCGAGGCGTCCGTGCAACTGGACCGGTTCGCCCGGGAGACCGGCATCCCGGTCGCCGACACCCAGGCCGGCAAGGGCGCGCTCAGCTGGGACCACCCGAACGCGGTGGGCGGGCTCGGCGCGACCGGCAGCCCGGTGGCGAACCGGCTGGCGGCGCACGCCGACGTGGTGCTCGGCATCGGCACCCGCTACTCCGACTTCACCACCGCGTCGCGCACCGCGTTCCGGCATCCGCAGGTCCGGTTCGTCAACCTCAACGTGGTCTCGTTCGACGCCGCGAAACTCGGTGCGCTGTCCCTGGTGGCGGACGCCCGGGCCGGTCTGACGGCGCTGCGCCCGGCGTTGCACGGACGGCGGTTCACCGGTGATTTCCACGATGACGTGGCAGCGTGGAACGCGCGCGTCGACCGGGCGTACCGGGAAAGAAAGGGTGACCACCTGCCCACCCAGGCCGAAGTGATCGGTGTGGTGAACGAAGCGTGCGGAGCACGCGACGTGGTGGTCCAGGCGGCCGGCAGCCTGCCCGGCGACCTGCAGCGGCTGTGGCGGGCCCGCGACCCGAAGCAGTACCACGTCGAGTACGGCTACTCCTGCATGGGTTTCGAGATTGCCGGCGCCCTCGGGATCAAGCTGGCCGACCCGTCCCGCGAGGTGTACGCCCTGGTCGGCGACGGCTCCTACCTGATGATGGCGCAGGAGATGGTCACCGCGCTGGCCGAGGGCGTGAAGCTGATCGTGGTGCTGGTGCAGAACCACGGGTTCGCCTCGATCGGCTCGCTCTCCGAGCAGGTCGGCTCGCAGCGGTTCGGCACCAGCTACCGCTACAAGAGCGCGCAGACCGGCGACTACGACGGCGCGCTGCTCCCGGTCGACCTGGCACTGAACGCGGAGAGCCTGGGCGCCTCGGTGATCCGCTGCCGGACCGCCGCCGACCTGGCCGAGGGCCTGAAACGGGCCCGCGAGGCGGACCGGCTGACCGTGCTGCACATCGAGACCGACCCGCTCGCCGCCGGGCCGGGCTCGGAATCCTGGTGGGACGTGCCGGTGGCGCAGATCGCCACCCTGCACAGCACCCGGCACGCACTCACCGGCTACCTGGAGAGGAAACGCGACCAGCGGCATCACCTGCGACCCGGAGGTTGATGAGATGAGCACGATCGAGCACTGGATCGGCGGCCGGTTCACCGGTGGCGCGTCCACCCGGCGCGCCCCGGTCTACCAGCCGGCCACCGGCCGCAAGCAGCACGAGGTGCTGCTCGGTGAACCGGACGATGTGGACGCCGCGGTCACCGTCGCCACCCACGCGTTCGCGTCCTGGCGCGAGGAGTCGCTGAGCCGGCGCACCCGGATCCTGTTCGCGTTCCGCGAGCTGGTCAACGCGCACGCCGCCGACCTCGCCGCGATCGTCTCGGACGAGCACGGCAAGGTGCTCTCCGACGCGGCCGGTGAGGTGCGGCGCGGCCTCGAGGTGATCGAGTACGCCTGCGGGATCCCCACCCTGCTGGCCGGCTCGTTCTCGGATCAGGCGTCGGCCGGGGTCGACGTGTTCAGCTTCCGGGAGCCGCTCGGGGTCTGCGCCGGCATCACGCCGTTCAACTTCCCGGCCATGGTGCCGATGTGGATGCACCCGATCGCGATCGCCTGCGGCAACACGTTCATCCTCAAACCCAGCGAGCGCGACCCGTCCGCGTCGAACCTGGTCGCCGGGCTGTGGCGGGAGGCCGGGCTGCCGGACGGGGTCCTCAACGTGGTGCACGGCGACCGGGTCACGGTCGAGGCGATCCTGCGGCACCCGGGCATCGCGGCGGTGTCGTTCGTCGGGTCGACGCTGATCGCCCGGCACATCCACCGGGAGGCGTCGGTGTCCGGCAAGCGGGTGCAGGCGCTCGGCGGGGCGAAGAACCACGCGGTGGTGCTGCCGGACGCCGACCTGGAGTTCGCCGCGGATCATCTGGCGGCGTCCGCGTTCGGCTCGGCCGGGCAGCGCTGCATGGCGGTCTCGGCCGCGGTCGCCGTCGGCTCGGCCGCCGACGAGCTGGTGCGCCTGGTCAGCGAGCGGGCCGGCGAGGTGGTGGTCGGTCCGGGCACCGACCCGGCCAGCGAGATGGGCCCGGTGATCACCGCGGTCGCGAAGGAGCGGATCGAGAACCTGATCGCCGCGGGGGAACAGCAGGGCGCGTCGGTCACGGCCGATGGCCGAGGCCTCAAGATCCCAGGGTACGAGGACGGCTTCTTCGTCGGGCCGACCGTGCTGGACCGGGTCGAGGACCGGATGGACGTGTACCGCGAGGAGGTGTTCGGGCCGGTCCTGTCGGTGCTGCGCGCGTCGTCGGTGGACGAGGCGATCCAACTGATCAACAACAATCCGTACGGCAACGGCACGGCCCTGTTCACCGACAGCGGCGCGGCGGCCCGCCGGTTCCAGCGCGGGGTGCAGGTCGGCATGATCGGGATCAACGTGCCGATCCCGGTGCCGATGGCGTACCACTCGTTCGGCGGGTGGAAGGACTCGCTGTTCGGGCAGAGCCACATCTACGGCCCGGACGGCGTAGCGTTCTACACCCGCGGCAAGGTGGTCACCCAGCGCTGGCCCCTGGAGGACTCCGCGTCCGAGGCGTCGCTGCACTTCCCGACGGCACGGTGACCGGCATGCGCCGTCTGCGCCTCGGCAGCTGTCCCGACTCGTGGGGGGTCTGGTACGCCGACGACCCCCGGCAGACCCCGTGGCCCCGTTTCCTCGACGAGCTGGTCACCGCCGGGTACCACTGGCTGGAGCTCGGCCCGTACGGCTACCTGCCCACCGACCCGGCCCGCCTGGCCGACGAGCTGGCCGCCCGGGGCCTGCGCTGCGCGGCCGGTACGGTCGGCGGCGTCGGCGGGCCGCACAAGGACTTCCCGGCGGTGCTCGCCGAGACCCGCCGGGTGGCCGGGCTGACCCGGGCGGCCGGCGGGCGCGACGTGGTGTTCGTCCCGGTGCCCGGGTACCGCGACGACGCCACCGGCGGGTACCGGGAGGCCGCCGAGCTGAGCACCGATCAGTGGCGCGACCTGCTGGCCAACACGACCACGCTGGGCCGCATGCTCGCCGAGGAGTACGGCATGAGCCTGCGGTTCCACCCGCACGCCGACTACCAGGTGGAATACCAGTCGCAGGTGGAGCGGCTGCTCGACGGCACCGATCCGCGGTTCGTGTCGCTGTGCCTGGACACCGGCCACCTGGCGTACCGGCGGGCGGACGTGCTGGGCCTGATCCGGCAGTACCCGGATCGGGTCGGCTACGTCCACCTCAAGCAGATGGACCCGGCCCTCGCGGCCCGGGCCGCCGCCGAGGACTGGGCGTTCGGCCAGGCCGTCCGGCTCGGGGTGAGCGTCGCCCCGCCGTCCGGCGCCCCGGAGGTTCCGGCCGTCCTGAAGGCCCTGGAGGACCTCGACGCGGAGCTGTTCGTCGTGGTCGAGCAGGATATGTACCCGGTGGACTTCGACGTTCCGCTGCCGATCGCCACCCGTACCCGCAGGTATCTCGAGGAGACAGGAGATTTCGGATGAGGAGAGGTCTGCTCACCACCGGCGTCGTGACGGTCCTGACGCTCGCCGCGTGCAGCGGCGGAGGCCGGGACAAGTCCGCCGCGGACGACTCCGGTGGTGGTGGCAACGCGCCCGGCAGTTCCGGGTACACGGTCGCCTTCATCACCCACGAGACGCCCGGCGACACGTTCTGGGACAAGGTCCGGGCCGGCGCCGAGCAGGCCGCCAAGGACGAGGGTGTCACGCTGAAGTACTCCAACGACCCGGACGCCGCCAAGCAGGCCGGCCTGATCCAGAGCGCGGTCGACGCCAAGGTCAACGGGATCGCGACCACCCTGGTCACCCCGGACGCCCTGGCCGGCGCGGTCACGTCGGCGACCGCCGCCGGAGTCCCGGTGGTCGGCCTGAACGGCGGCATCGACCAGTACCAGAAGCTCGGCGCGCTGATGTACTTCGGCTCGGACGAGACCCTGGCCGGGGAGAGCATCGGCAAGCGGATCGCCGGGCAGGGTGCCAAACACCCGCTCTGCGTGATCCACCAGACCGGCTCGGTGGCACTCGAGGCGCGCTGCGACGGCGTCAAGAGCGCCGTGCCCGGCACGGAGAACCTCCAGGTCAACGGTGCCGACGACAGCGCGGTCACGACCACCCTGCAGGCCAAGCTGGCCCAGGACAAGTCGATCGACTACGTGGTGACGCTCGGCGCGCCGATCGCGCTGGATGCGATCAACGCCAAGCAGCAGGCGTCGTCGCCCGCGAAGATCGTGACGTTCGACCTGAACCAGGAGATCGCCAAGCGGATCAAGGCGGGCGAGGTGGTGTTCGCCATCGACCAGCAGCCGTACGTGCAGGGGTACATGGCGGTCACCTCGCTCTACCTCTACCTGAAGAACGGCAACGACATCGGCGGCGGCCGGCCGGTGCTGACCGGGCCGTCCTTCGTGGACCAGACCAACATCGACAAGATCCTGCCGTTCACCGAGAAGAACACCCGGTGAGGCGAACGCTGCGGCTGCTGGCGCGCCCCGAGGCGGGCGCGCTGGCGGCGGCCGTGGTGATCTTCGTGTTCTTCCTGGCGGTGGCGCCGTCGTTCCGCTCGCTGGCGGCGTTCTGCACCGTGCTCTACCAGTCGTCGACAATCGGGATCGTCGCGGTCGGGGTCGGCCTGCTGATGATCGGCGGCGAGTTCGACCTGTCGGCCGGCGTGATCACGATCAGCGCCGGGCTGGTCAACTCGATGTTCTGCTGGTATTTCGGGGTGAACATGTGGGTCGGCGCGGCGCTGTCCCTGCTGTTCTGTCTCGCGGTCGGTTTCCTGAACGGCTGGCTGGTGATGCGCACCGGGATACCGAGCTTCCTGGTCACGCTCGGGACGTTCTTCGTCCTGCAGGGTGCGAACCTCGGCGTGACCAAGCTGGTCACCGGGTCGGTGTCCAGCCGGGACGTCAGCGCGATCGACGGGTTCGACTCGCTGCGGACGGTCTTCGCGTCCAGCACCACGGCCGGCGCCGCGACGATCTGGATCACCGTGCTCTGGTGGGTGCTGTTCGCCGGGGTGGCCGGGTGGACGCTGCAGCTCACCCGGATCGGCAACTGGATCTACGCGGTCGGCGGGTCGGCGGGCAGCGCGCGAGCCGTCGGGGTGCCTGTCGTCCGTACCAAAATCGGTCTTTTCATGGTCGTGTCTTTTCTCGGCTGGTTCGTCGGGATGCATCTGCTGTACCGGTTCAACACCCTGCAGGCCGGCAACGGGGTGGGTAACGAGTTCCTCTACATCATCGCGGCCGTGGTCGGCGGGACGCTGCTGACCGGCGGGTTCGGCAACGCGTCGGGTGTCGCGATCGGCGCGTTCATCTTCGGGATGACCAGTCTGGGGATCGTCTACGCCGGCTGGGATCCGAACTGGTTCAAGGCGTTCCTCGGCGTGATGCTGCTGCTGGCCGTGCTGGTCAACACGTACGTCAGACGCCTCTCCGCGGGAAAGGCGGCCTGACGTGTCCGATCCGCTGGTCCAGCTCACCGGCGTGGGCAAGAGCTACGGTCCGATCCGCGCCCTGTACGACGTCGACCTGCGCGTCGGCGCCGGCGAGGTGACCTGCGTGCTCGGCGACAACGGCGCCGGCAAGTCCACCCTCATCAAGGTCATCTCCGGCCTGCATCCGCACACCTCGGGCTCGCTCCGGGTCGACGGCGCCGAGCGGCGGTTCTCATCGCCGCGGGAGGCGCTCGACCTCGGCATCGCGACCGTCTACCAGGACCTCGCCGTGGTCCCGCTGATGGAGGTGTGGCGCAACTTCTTCCTCGGCTCGGAGCTCGTCGCCGGGCGCTTCCCGCTGGCCCGCATGCGGATCCGGGAGATGAGACGGATCGCGGACCAGGAGCTGCGCAAGATGGGCATCGTCGTGGCCGACATCGATCAGCCGATCGGGACGCTCTCCGGCGGCCAGCGGCAGTGCGTGGCGATCGCCCGGGCGGTCTACTTCGGCGCCCGGGTGCTGATCCTGGACGAGCCCACCGCGGCGCTCGGCGTGAAGCAGTCCGGCGTGGTGCTCAGGTACATCGCGGCGGCCCGGGACGCGGGCCTCGGCGTCGTCTTCATCACCCACAACCCGCAGCACGCCTACCTGGTCGGCGACCACTTCGTGATCCTCAAACGGGGCGCGGCGGTGCTCGACGCCGCGCGTGGCCGGGTCACCCTGGACGAGCTGACCACCCAGATGGCCGGCGGCGACGAGCTGGCCGAACTCTCCCGGGAACTGGGCCGCCCGGCATGAGGGCGGTGCTGCGGGTCGGCGTGATCGGCGCCGGCCTGATCGGGCGCGATCACATCCGGCGGCTGACCACGGTCCTAGCCGGGATCGACGTGGTGGCGGTCGCCGACGTGGACGCGTTCGTGGCCGCGCAGGTGGCCGCGCCGCTCGGCGCCACCGTGCACCCGAACGGGCTGGCCCTGATCGCCGCCGACGAGGTGGACGCGGTGCTGGTCTGCTCCTGGGGCGGCACCCACGAGGAGTACGTGCTCGCCGCGATCGCCGCCGGCAAACCGGTGTTCTGCGAGAAACCCCTGGCCACCACGCGGGAGGCGTGCCTGCGGATCGTGGCGGCCGAGGTCGCGCACGGGCGCCGGCTCGTCCAGGTCGGCTACATGCGGCGCTACGACGCGGCCTACCGGGCGCTGAAACAGGTGCTGGACAGCGGGGTGATCGGCGCGCCGCTGATGATGCACTGCGCGCACCGCAACGCCGGCGTGCCGGCCTTCTACGAGCCGGAGAACACCATCACCGACACCGCGGTCCACGAGATCGACATGGTGCGGTGGATGTTCGGCGCGGAGATCGTCGCGGTCCGGGTGCTGCGCCCGCGGGTGAGCCGGAACGCCGGCAGCCTGCCGGACCCGCTGCTGCTGGTCCTGGAGTTGGCGAACGAGGTGCTCGTCGACGTGGAGATCTCGGTGAACGTCCGATACGGATACGACATCCGCGGCGAGATCCTCGGCGAGGACGGCACGGTCTCGCTGGAGAACCCGGGCCTGATCGCGGTCCGGCACGCCGGGCGGCTGGCCGGCCCGGTGCCGGGCGACTGGCGGGACCGGTTCGCCACCGCCTACGACGTGGAGCTGCGCGAGTGGGCGGACTCGGTCATCGGGGGAGGGCCGCCGGCCGGGCCGGGGTCCTGGGACGGTTATGCCGCCGCGGTGGTCTCGGACGCCGCGGTGCGGGCGCTGCGAACCGGGGATCGGGTGGCGGTCACCGTCGACGAGCGGCCCGCGATCTATTCCTGAGCGGGCGGGAGTGTCATCGCCGACTACATTGGCGGCGATGACACCCGGTCTTCGGGCGGACACGCCAGCGTTTCCCAGTCCGGCTGTTCCAGCCCGGCTGTTATCCACCCCGACTGTTTTCCACCCCGCTGAGGCAAGGCTACCCCATTGATCTTGTTCATCGGCTTGATCACGTGATGTGGGGATTGTCCGAAGTCCGTCCGAACCCGGCGGTTCCGGTCGTCGCTCTGCCTGTGGTGAAAACCCGGGGCCGAGGCGCCGCCTCAGCCCCGGAGATCACTCGGGCAGCTGGGCCAGCGCGAAGATCTGGCTCTCCTGCGGACCGTCGGTGGGGGTGAAGAAGACCGTCTCGATGCTGATGACGGTGAAGCCGTGCGCTTCGAGGACCGCCTTGAGGTCCGGCTCCAGATAACCGGAGACGGTCACCGGGACGCCCATGAACTCGATCGGGATGCTGTCGGCATCAAAATTGACCATGCCGATCGCGAAGTGGCCACCCGGCTTCAACCAGCCGGCGACCTTGTCGAAGGTGCGTTCGATATCGGCCTTGCTGAGCATGAGCAGCGAGAAGAACGCGGTGACCGCGTCGAACGTCCCGAAGTTGTCGGGCAGTTCGGCGAAGTTGGCGTGCACGAACTCGGCCGCGGGCACCTGCTCGCGAGCCAGGCGCAACATCCCCTCGGCGATGTCGACACCCACCACGCGGTGATCGGACTCGGTCAGGACCTTGGCGGTGGGAACACCGGTGCCGCAGCCCAGATCGAGCACTGCGGCGCCGGCCGGTAACAACGAGCTGATGCGCTCGATCAGGGCCGACTGGAACGGATTATGGCTGTACTCGCCCTGGTATTTCTCAGCGAGTTGATCGAAAACCTCCATGACGTCCACAGTAGAAGAAGATCACCGTCAAAGCAGCCGGGTCGCACCCTCGGCGGCGATCCGTTCATCCAGGCGGGACCGGTCCAGGTTGGCGCAGAGCACGATCGACGCGCCCGCGGTGAGCGGGGCCAGCAGCCAGATCAGCGGTTCCTCGGTCTCGGACGCGTCGATCAGCACCCGGTCGCCGCGCCCGATCCCGCGGGACCGGGCGACACTCGCGGCGATCGCGCCGTACTCACCGAACGTCGTGCCGTCCGGCGTCGCGATGTCGAAGGCCCGGGCGCGACCTTGCGGCGGGGTCGCGCCGAGATGGGCCCGCACGGCCTCCGGGAAATCCCGGTATTTTTCCGGTACGTCCGGGCTCGGTCCGCCGTTCGGCGCCAGACCGAGGACAAACTGGTGCTGAGCCAGGGGTACGTCGTCGAGCCAGTTGTCCACCCGTCGCCGCTCCACGAACGTGACGTCCAGCGCCGGCCCGCCACTGATCAGCCCGGCCGTGCTCCACCCGCGGAACGACACCGCGAGCCCGGCCGACCACGCGCCGAGCAGCACTGCCGCGGTCTGCCAGTGCGGCGGCAGCAGCACGCCGGCCCGGTGGCCGGGCCGCAGCCCGCACTCCCCGGTGAGCAGCGACGCCGCCGCGGCACTCCAGTCACCCAGCTCACCGGCGGTCAGCCCGACCCGCTCCCCGGTGGCGTCGTCGTAGTACGTGAAGAGTTCCATCACCGCCCAACCTACCGAGCCCCCACGCTTCCCCCGGCCGCCGCTGAGCGCCGTCCCGGCGGCCGGGAGGCACCCCCCAGCGCCAGCCGAGGTCGGCCGGCTGGTCCTGAGGGTTGTCTCGGGGGCCGGGAGACACCCCTGAGCACCAGCCGAGGTCGGGTGGCGCGGTGCGGTCGGGACTGGCGCGGGCCTCGCGCGGCCCGACGGCGGGTCAGGCGGCGTTGTGGAAGCGGGACAGTTCGCGGGCCTCGGCGGCATATCGGGCCAGCAGGTGGACGGTCCGCGGCCCGGCTTCGCCGTCGGGGGTCAGGCCGACCCGGGACTGGAAGGCGGCCACCGCCTCGTCCAGGTCGGCGCTCGTGGGGCCGACCTGGACGCCGAAGTCGGCGAAGAGGGCGCGCAGGCTCTCGGGGTCGGCGCTCGGTGCCGGCTCGGCCCAGCCGATCAGGCCGCCGACGGCGGTGCCGACCATGTTCAGCATTCCTCGTCCGGTCATTGGTGCCTCCCCGATGCGGTGTCGGACTCCAGCATCGGAAGTTCTGCTGTGTCCGGCATCTGCCGAGGGTCCCGATCAGCTGTGTATCCCTACACCTTTCGGCCGATCCGGGCGGGAGGTCAGGGGCAGAGATCGGTGTGCGCGACGGTGATCAGCTGGTGGGCCTGTGCGGGCGAGACACCGTAGGCGGTGAGGACGGTCTGGCGGCCGTCGCGGAGGGAGGCGCAGGCAGCGACGCCCAGGTCGGCGATCTCCTCGTCACGGCGGTCGACGGCGAGTTCCGGGAGCTGCTGTCGTACCGAAGCGACGAAGCGGCCCGGACCGGCCGCGGTCGATGCCGGAAGAGCGGACACCGGGAGAGGATCGGCCGCGGTCGGTGCCGGGGAAGCGGACACCGGGAGGGGATCGGCCGCGGGCGAGGAGAGCGAGCGGCCCTGGACCCAGACCGGGTCCGGGGCCGAGCAGCCGGCCAGCGGGGTGAGCAGCAGCGCGGCGAGGCTCGCGGTTCGGGCGAAACGTCCAGGAATCACGGGGAGAACGTAGAGCGTGGCGCATCGTCCGAGTGGTCCGGCGCACCGACCCGGACGGGGGACCCCGGGCGGTGGCGGCGTACAGCCAAGTCACAGACGGCTCACCGGTTCGGGACAATTTTCCGAGCGAGGTTATGGACATGACCGAGCTGCTGAACCGCCGCCCCGCTGACGACCACTACGCCGCCTACCCGGTGTTCCCGCCGGCCCACCACATCCCGCCGATGATGGTCGAGACGCCGCGCGACCCGCGGTGGAAGCGCCGGATCGCCGGTGGCGCCGCGGTCCTGGTGCTGGTCGGCGGGGGTGGCAGCGCCGGCGCGTTCCTGACCGAGCAGTACCGCAACGGTGGCGCGGCGTCGGCCACCAGCAGCGCGGCCGGCACCACGATCGCCTCGACCACGGTCACCGAGGACACCGACCTTGCCCCGATCGTCGCGAAGGTGCAGGCCAGCGTCGTGACCGTGCTCGTCGACGGTGCCCGGGAGTCGTCGCTCGGCTCCGGGGTGGTGCTCAGCGAGGACGGCCTGATCCTCACCAACAACCATGTGATCTCGTCGAACGGCACGGTCAGCGTGCGGCTCTCCACCGGCAGCACGGTGCCGGCCAAGGTGGTCGCCGCGGACGCCACCCACGACCTGGCACTGGTCCAGGCGACCGGGCTGAGCGGGCTGACCCCGGTCACGTTCGCCACCGACGACTCGGTCGCGGTGGGTGACACGGTGCTGGCGTTCGGCGCGCCGCTCGGGCTGGAGGGCACCGTCACCTCGGGCATCGTGTCCGCTCTCGATCGCAGCCTGGACACCGGGGACGAGAAGCTCAGCGGGCTGCTGCAGACCGACGCCGCGATCAACCAGGGGAATTCCGGCGGCGCGCTGGTGGATATGTCCGGCCGGGTGGTCGGGATCAACGTGGCCATCGCCACCTCCGGGGACAGCACCGGGAGTGTGGGCCTCGGCTTCGCGATCCCGGCCGGCACGGTGACCGGTGTGGTCACCCAGCTGGAAGCGCAGATCGCGAGCTGACCGGGTCAGGGTTGCCGAACCAGCGCCGGAGTGCGGCGCGCAATGACGAGGTGTCCGGTGTGGTCGCTTCGCTCGACCAGGCCACGTAGTTGTCCGGCCGGACCAGCATGGCGGTTCCTGCCGGCAGCGGTGTGGTGGTCACCAGATCGACCCGGTCCCGCCACGGCGCGACAACCGGAGCGAGCGTGCCGGTGGTGTCGACGAGCAACGGCCGTCCACTGTGGGTCAGCGAACCCAGGTCGGGTGCGAAGTCTCCGACACCGTCGTACCGGAAATCAGTGCCGGCGATGAGCGCGGCCAGACGCCGGACCACCTCCGGTTCCTCCAGGATCTCGCTGAAGAGCGCGCGCAGCGCGGTCACCGCCGGACCCGGGCCGGCCAGCAACGCCTGCGCCTGGGTGTGCATGACGACCCGTTCGGCCACCGGCCGGCGCTCCGACTCGTAGGTGTCCAGCAGCCCGTCCGCCGCCCAGCCGCGCACCTCGGCGGCGAGCTTCCAGCCCAGGTTGATCGCGTCCTGCAGGCCCAGGTTGAGGCCAGGCCCGCCCATCGCGGAGTGCACGTGGGCGGCGTCGCCGAGCAGCACGACCCGGCCCCGGCGATAGCGGTCGGCGATCCGGGTGTTGCCGCCGGACAATCGGCGCAGCACCTGCGGACCCGGGCCGGTCGGCGGCAGCAGCGGCACGTCGGCGCCGAGCACGTAAGCCACCGTTTCGAGCACCTCGGGCAGCGTCACCGGATCGTCGCCGGCCGGCCGCGCGGTGGTGCTCGCGGTGATCAGATTCCGCCCGTCCGGGAACGGCGCGAAGGCGACCAGACCGCGTTCGGTGCGGTGGTGCTGGAACGGCGGGATCGTGCCGTAGCCGGGGACGACCAGGCCACCGGTCCGCGGATCGCGGAACTCGGCGGGGACGTCGACCGTGGCGGTGCGGGAAACCGACTGGTCCTCGGTGATGCCGGGGAACGCGAAGCCGGACAGCTTGCGGGTCCGGCTGCGACCTCCGTCCGCGGCGACCAGGTGACGCGCCTCGATCCGGTAGTCGCCGTCCGGGCCGGTCACCTCGGCGACCACCCGATCGTCCTTCTGATCGAGAGCGGTCAGCTGGTGTCCACTGCGGATCTCGACCCCGAGTTCGGCGGCGCGCTCGGCGAGCATCGCCTCGATCTTCTGCTGCGGGACCAGGAGCAGATGCAGCGGGTTGTCGCGGATCTCGGCGAGCGGCAGCGGGAACGCGCCGAAGATGTGGCCGTGTGCCGGCTCCGGCGCACCCGGGCGGCCGGTCAGCCGTTCGTGCAGGCCGCGCCGGTGCAGCATCGGGACGACCTGCCCGACCAGGCCGTTCGCGCGCTGCTCGGTGGACGGCCCGGTGCGGAGTTCCAGCACGACCGGGGTGACTCCGGCCAGGGCTAGTTCGCAGGCGAGCATGAGTCCGTTGGGTCCCGCTCCGACGATGACAACCTCAAAAACCATGACAAAACCCCCAATTTTGTACGACGAAAAGCGCCGATTGTCGTGCTCGTGACATCCGCAGCTCAAGGGCCGGGGCGTGCCGAGGGCGGCCGTGCCGGTCGGCGGCGGCCGGTGTTCGGGAATTCGGTGGCCGTGCGGTTCGGCGGCAGCGGCCGGTGTGGGTGGATCCGGCGGCCGGTGGGTGTGGATTCGGCGGTCAGGGCTGGGGTAGGCCGGCCCGGAGCTGGCCCAGCGCCTCGACCAGCAGCTCCGGAACCGAGTCGCGGCCGAGACCGGTCCCGCTCAGCCAGTGCGCGACCACCGCGTCGTTGGCCGCCAGCAGCGCCGCCGCGACCAGCTTCGGATAGAGATCCCGGTCCACGTCGAGGCCGGTCCGGTCGGCGACCGCGGCCCCGATCGCGTGTGTCGCGTCCGCCCCGCCGCGCAGGATCTCGGCCTGCAGCGCCGGCACCGCCATCATCCGCCGCAGCCCGGCCGCCCAGCTGTCGTGATCCGGCTCCGGGTGGGCCAGGACCTCGGGCCCCGGCGCGAACTGTTCCAGCACCGCCTGGGTGATCGCGTCCCACAGCGGCTCGCCGGCCGGGCGGGCGCGCAGCGAGTCGGCGACCGCGAAGCAGCGGTCCCGGTGCCGGGCCGCGACCGCCTCGGCCTTGCTGGAGAAATAGTTGTTGTAGGTGCGCGGGGACACCCCGGCGGCCGCCGCGATGTCCTCCACCAGCACGCGGTCATAACCGCGCTCGACGACGAGCCGGATCGCCGCCCAGCTCAGCGCCGTCCGGGTGGCCTGCTTCTTGGTCTCCCGGAGTCCCATGTGGACCAGGCTAGCAAAAACTGCGCGCCACGCAAAGGTGCGTGACACGCAGTTTTCTCAGCTTGCTCTCAACCGGCCAGATGACCCCAGCGCGACTCCAGCTCCGGCCAGGTGCCCTGGTCCTCGGCCTTGCCGCCGATCAGGATCACCACCCGGTCGGCCTGAGCCAGCGCCGCCCGCTTCGACGTGGACCCGACCACCGTCACCCCGTGGCTGCGCAGCGCCCGCCACAGCTCCAGCTCGGTCGTCACGTCCAGCGCGGACGACACGTCGTCGGCGATCAGCAGCTCGGTACGCGGTGCCAGCGCCCGGGCCAGCGCCAGCCGTTGCAGCTGACCGCCGGAGAGCCGGGTGCCCTTGTGCCCGATCAGCAGCTGCAGGCCACCGCCGGCCGCGGACAGGTCGTGCTCCAGCTGGGCGACCGACACCGCGTCGGCCGCGTCCACCTCGTGCCCGAGCCGGATGTTGTCGGCCACCGTCCCGGACAGCACCCGGGGCAGCTGGGCGACGTACCCGACCTGGTTGGGCCGCAGGAACAGCTCCGGGTCGCGGACCGGCTCGCCGTTCCAGCACAGGTCGCCGGTGTGGTGCACGATCCCGGCCAGGGCGCGCAGCAGCGACGACTTGCCCGAGCCGACCGGCCCGACCACCAGCACGAGCTGGCCGCGCTCGACGGTCAGGTCGACGTCGCGGACACCCTGGGCGCCGTTCTCGTGCACCGCGCTGAACCCGCGCAGCTGCAGCGTGCGCAGCGGATTGCGCGGCGCCACCGGCGGTGCCGCCGCGGTACCGGCCGAGATGTCCACCCCGGGCACGTCGGACGAGTACGCCGACACGCCGGCCATGGCCACCGTCCGGTTCGTCCACACCCGAGCCGACGGGAAGTGCGACACCAGCGACGCCGTGGTCCACGCGAACCACCGCGCTGACCCGAGCGTCGCGACCGCGACCAGGGTCGCCGCCGCGCTGAGCCGATCGGACAGGTAGAGCGACCAGACCGCGATCGGCAGCAGCCCGCTGGCGATCGACGGGGTGGACCGCGCCCACACCTGGATCGCGATCTCCCGCCACTGCAGGTCGCTGCGTTTCGCGTCGAGCCCGGCCAGGTGGCTCAGCACCGGTTCGGTCGCGCCGGCCAGCTTCACCGTGCGCGCCGCCGACAGCGACGACACCAGCGCGGTCGCGAACGCCGCGCGGGCCAGCACGGTCCGCCGGGCGGCCCGCTCCAGCCGCGGCCCGAACAGGGTCGCGGCCAGCCCGGAGACCAGCATGGTGCCGAGGAAGAACATCGCCGGCACCAGCGACTGCGAGGTCAGCGTCATCGCCACCATGGCGATCAGCGCGACGCCGTTGTCGATCAGGTTGTCGGCGAGCTGGACCACCCGTTCGGTGTCGCCGCCCTGGGCGACCACCTCGGCCGGGGTGTGTTTGCTGACCCGGCGCGGGCCGATCTGGCCGTGCACCAGGCGCAGGCTGATCCGCAGCATCTGCCGGACCCACCACTCCGGGAACCAGGCGCCGGTGAAGTACAGCGACGGGATCATCGCGATCAGGGCGACGGCGATCCCGATGGCCGGGAGCACCGGGTCGCCGACGCCGTCGACCACGTTCGCCCACAGGGCCGGGAGCACCGCGCCGTCCAGTCCGAGCAGGACCATCAGCACGAACAGGGCGACCGCGCCGAGGCCGTACCGGGCGTCGTTGGTGGCCAGCCGGGCGATCTCGCGCATCGTCCGGGTCGGCGGCTCGGCCGGCAGCGGCGGCGGTTCCACAGTGGGCAGCGGGTTGCCCAGCGAATCCGGGCCGAGCTCGACGCGGGCCGCGGTGTCCCAGTCGTGCGGCTCGTCGACCAGCGTCGCGCCGCCGGCCGGCAGGACCGGTGCGGGTACGGCGAGCTCGCTGCTCGCCATCAGCTCGGCGAACCGGCGGGACTCGCGCAGCGGGCCGGCCTCCAGCACCTCGCCGTCGGCGAGGACCACGACCTCGTCGCAGCGCTGCACCGAGGAGAGCCGGTGCGCCACGATCACGCCGATCCGGCCCTGCAGCAGCCGGTCGGTGGCCCGCTGCACCCAGGACTCGGTGACCGGGTCCATCCGGGCGGTCGCCTCGTCCAGGATCACCACCTGCGGGTCCCGGACCAGGATCCGGGCGAACGCCACCAGTTGCTCCTGCCCGGCGGAGAGCTTGTAGCCGCCCTCGCCGAGCAGGGTGTCGACACCGTCCGGCAGGCCGCTCACCCAGGTGGTGAGGCCCAGCTCCTCGAGTGCGGCACCGGCCCGGGGCAGCAGCTCCCGGTCGAACAGCGCGATGTTCTCGGCCAGCGTGCCGGCCAGGATTTCGGTGCGCTGCGGCACGATCGCGGTCCATCGGCGCAGCCTGTCGACCGCGACGCCGTTGATGTCGTGCCCGCCCAGGAAGACCGTGCCGGCCGGCACGTCCACGGCCCGGGTCAGCACCTTGGCCAGGGTGGACTTGCCGGAGCCGGTACGCCCGATCAGCGCGTACGAACGGCCCCGGGCGAAGGTGAGGCTCACCCCGCGCAGGGCCGCCGGCCGGCCGCTGTCGGCCTCGCCGTACCGGAAGGTCAGGTCTCTGACCTCCAGGTCGCCGTCGACCGGTGGCTCACCCTCGGAGGGTTCCTGTGCGACCGCGCTGAGCATCTGCACCCGGCTCCAGGCGCCGAGCGCGTTCTGCAGCTCGGGGACCATCCGGGTGACCTGCTCCAGGGTGCCGCCGAACCCGAGCGCGAGCAGCCAGACGCCGGTCAGCCGGGCACCGTCGATGTGCCCCGAGGCCAAGGCCCACGCGCCGACCACGACGAGCGAGGCGATCAGCGTCCGGGTGATGGCCCCGGCCCACATGGTCACCTTGGACGACGCGCGCCAGACCCGGCGGCCCCGGGCCAGCACCTCGCGGGCCCGGTCGGCGTAGAGGCTCTGCACGTACGGCGCGGCCAGGCTGGTGCGGACGTCGTCCTGCCCGTGGATCGCCTCCTCCATCACGGCGGCCAGGTCGGACCAGGCCTCCTCCTCGGCGATGCGCACCGGGGAGATCCGCTGGATCGGCTTGTTCATGGTCAGGAAGATCAGCACCGCGACCACGACCATCGCGACACCGGCCGGCCACCAGACCAGGAACGCGGTGCCGATCGAGAGCGTGGCGACCGCGAGCGATTGGAGCAGCCGCACGCCGCTGCCGCGCAGCTCCGAGCCGACCTGGTAGACGTCCGAGTCGATCCGGTCGAGCAGCTCGCCGACCGGGGTGTTCTCCAGGGTGGGGATGTCCTGTCCGAACGCGACCCGGTTCAGGCCGCGGCGGACCCGGGCCGCCCAGTCGGCGGTCAGCCGGGCGGCGACCAGGCCCACGAAGACGTCGCTGAGCACCGCCGCGCCGAGTGCGCCGGCCAGCACCGCGAACAGCGTCCCGGACCGGTCGACGAGCACCGGCCCGGCGAGCGCCAGGGCGGCGGCCGACCCGGCCGCGCCGAGCACGATGAGCAGCGCGGCCAGCGCCGTGCGACTTCGGGAGGTGGCCCACAGGTCGCGTAACAGACGCATGCGTTGTCCTCAGGACGTTGGAAAGGAGGCGGTGCCCCCATCCTGCGCGGCCCGGCAAGCCGCGCTCAACCGGTTTATTCCCGGCATCCCGCCCACCCCGGGGCGCGTCCCACCCCGAGGTGATCATGATCTCTGCCGGGTAGGCGGCTGGCCCTCAGGGGTGTCTCACTGCTCGTGAGACACCCCTGAGGGCCAGCCGGTGACCCGGCCGGTCAGGCCGCGGTGCGCAGGGTCAGCAGGGTGATCTCGCTGGGGGCGAAGATGCGGAACGGCGGGCCCCAGAAGCCGGTGCCCCGGCTGGTGTACATCTGTGTCCGCTCGGAGTGCCGGGACAGGCCTTGCAGCACCGGCTGGTCGGTGCGGACCAGGTAGTGGAACGGCCACATCTGGCCGCCGTGGGTGTGCCCGGAGAGCTGCAGGTCGATGCCGTGCGCGACCGCGCCGGTGACCTGCTGCGGCTGGTGGGCCAGCAGCAGCACCGGCAGCGCCGGGTCGGCACCGGCCAGGGCGGCCTCGTGGTCCATGTGGTGGCCGGGCACGCCGGAGCCGGCCGCGGTGCGGTCGTCGACACCGGCCACGACCAGCGAGTCGTCGCCGCGGGTGACGACCAGGTGGCGGTTGTGCAGGGCGTCCCAGCCGAGCGAGGACATGTGCTCGACCCAGCCCTGCGCGCCGCTCATGTACTCGTGGTTGCCGGTCACGTAGACCCGGGCCAGCTTCGCGCGGATGTCGCCGAGCGGTGCGGCCATCGCGCGGCGCTGGTGCACCTCGCCGTCGGCGATGTCGCCGGTGTGCGCCACGATGTCCGCGTCCAGCGAGTTGATCACCTCGGTGACGCCCTGGGACCAGCGGGCCCGGTCGATCGGGCCGTAGTGGGTGTCGGTG
The DNA here is from genome assembly GCF_001509495.1 of Actinoplanes awajinensis subsp. mycoplanecinus. Lineage (NCBI taxonomy): Bacteria > Bacillati > Actinomycetota > Actinomycetes > Micromonosporales > Micromonosporaceae > Actinoplanes > Actinoplanes awajinensis. The sequence continues at coordinate 41,662 of NZ_LLZH01000299.1, forward strand.
ATCAGCACGACCTTGAGGCCGTCGAGCGCGGCGCCGAGCCGGGGGATGACCACGTCGACCCGGCGGACCCGGGACACCCGCATCGCCTCGGTGTAGCCCCAGATCAGCAGGACCACGGAGATCACCAGGACGGCCGCGGCGACGATCCGGGACCGGGCCGGGCCGTCGACCCCGGCCGCGAGCAGCACCAGGCCGGCCAGCTGGCCGAGCACCGACCAGGTGAACAGCACCCAGACCACGCCGAGAGTGGTGTCGGCGATCCGCGCGGACACGTCGTCGTGGCGGCCGTGACCGCGGAACATCAGCACGGGGAAGGCCGCCGCGGCCAGCACGAACAGGACCGTGCCCGCGACGAACACCGGTGCCGGCCAGGCGTTGCCCGACCAGACCAGCGTCGCCCACGGCACGCCGAACAGCAGCACGATCACCGCGACCAGGATCCCCAGGAACCGGCCACCCGGGCCACGCCGTCGTCGCGGCTGCGCCGCGACCTCCGCCTCATCCACCGACATGTCCGCAAGCATGCCACTGTGAAAACCATTCCGGTACGGCGGTGACTCGAAACTCAGTCACAGCAGCGCCGACGGCACCAGCAGGTCCGCCCTTTCCCGGGTGGTGGCGATCAGTGCGGCGTTCCGCTCGTCGGTGCCGGTCGCCCAGGCCAGCGCGTCGGCCGGTGACTTGCCGAACCGCTCGTGCCGGGCGACCAGCCGGCGCAGCCGCTCGGCCGGGTCGAGGTCGGTGTACCAGACCTCGCTGAACACCCCGCCCAGCCCGGCCCACCGCCCGTCCGGCAGCAGCAGGTAGTTCCCCTCGGTGATCACCAGGCGGGCCGTCCGGGCCACCCCGATGGCGCCGGCGATCGGCTGCTCGAGGACCCGCTCGAAGCCCGGCGCGTAGATCATCTCGTCCTGGTCGGCGAGCAGGCGGCGCAGCAGCGACGCGTACCCCCAGGCGTCGAACGTCTCCGGCGCGCCCTTGCGGTCGCGCAGCCCGAGCCGGTCCAGCTCGACATCGGCCAGGTGGTAGCCGTCCATCGGCACGTGCGCCACCCAGCTCCCGGCGGCCAGGCCGTCCGGTGGCGCCGGCGCGAGGGCGGCCAGCAGCGACTCGGCCAGGGTGGTCTTGCCGGCGCCGGGCGGCCCGGCGATGCCCAGCACCGCACGGCGGCCGCCGGCGACCAGCGCCCGGGCCCGATTCACCAGTTCGGGGAACGTGCACGTCATAGGGCTGACCGTAGCGTCACCTGGCCGGTGGTCGGATCAAGGACTCCCGGGGCCGGAGGACCGTTCGGGCCATGTGGCTCGTGGGCGCCGGTGCGGAAACCTGGCGAAGTCCGACATGACTACCGGGAGGAATCAGATGATCACTAAACGTTCGGCGATCGGGGTTGTTGTCGCGGTCGCCGGCCTCCTCGCCGGTCCGTCGCCGGCGACGGCCGCGCCCGCCCCGCCACCGTGGACGGTGGCGTCCGGGCTGGACCATCCGCGCGGGCTGGCGTTCGGCCCGGACGGGACGCTCTACGTCGCCGAGGCCGGGCACGGTGGCGTCCCGTGCCGCCGGATCCCGGCGGGCGGCCAGGTGGTCGCCGGGCTGGACCGGACCGGCATCGGGCCGGTGTGCGCCGGGGCGTCCGGCGCGATCGCCGCGATCCGGCACGGCCATGTCCGGCGGATCGTCACCGGCCTTCCGTCCCCGACGACACCGGCCGACGCGGAGGCGGCCGGTGCGGAGGTGACGGGTGCGGAGACGACCGCGGCATGGGTGGCCGGTGCCCGGGCGGCCGGTCCGTCGGACGTGACCGTGGACCCGGGCGGCGCGCTCTCCTACACGGTGGGGCGGGGTGGCGGCGCGGACCTTCGTACCACAGCGGGGTTGTCCGGAGCGGCGATGGTGTACCGCGGCCGATCCGTGGTCGCGGACATCGACGCCTATCTGAAGGGGGCGAATCCGGTCTCGGTGCTGGCCGTCGACCGGGGCAAGCTCGTGGTGGACGGCGGTGGCGACGCGCTGCTGCGGGTCGGCCCGCGCGGCCGGATCAGCACGGTGGCGACGTTCCCGCGGCGGATCGTGCCGGCGCCGGCCGGGTTGCGGGGCGGTGTCCGGGCGGGCGCCCCGATCCCGATGGACGCGGTGCCGACCTCGGTGGTGCGCGGCCCGGACGGCGCGTTCTACGTCGGTGAGCTGACCGGCTTCCCGTTCCCGCCCGGCCAGGCCCGGATCTGGCGGATCGTTCCCGGCGAGCGGCCGCGGGTGTTCGCCACCGGGCTGACCGCCGTCGTCGACCTGGCCTGGGGCCCGGACCGCACGCTCTACGCCCTGCAGATCTCGCGGCGGGGCCTGCTCTCCGGCGACCGGACCGGCGCGCTGGTCCGGGTCGATCCGGGCGGCCGGCACCGGGTGGTGGTCGGTGACGGCCTCACCGCGCCGGGCGGCCTGGTCATCCGGGGCCGGTACGCCTACCTCACCGACTGCAGCACCTGCGAGAACACCGGCTCGGTGGTGCGGGTCAGGCTCTAGCCCAGCCCGAGGCGCAGCCCGGCCACCCCGGCGGGGGACAGCGGCCGGGCGGTCGCCCGGGACAGGTCGGCCCGGATCCCGTCCGGCAGCTCCTCGCCCAGCGCGCACAGTGCCGGATAGAGGTCGAGGACCTGCCGGTGGCTGAGCGCCCCGGTGCCGATCAGCAGGCCGTTGAGCGCGGCCGGGGTCTGGCCGACCTCGCCGCAGAGCTCGCGGCGCCAGGCGGAGTCGTGCACGTGGTCGGCGAACTCGCGGGCGATCCGGTTGCCGGACGGCGAACGCAGCCCGCCCAGGGTGTTCTGCCGGAGCCGGCTGATCGGCGGGGCGAGCCGGCACGCGATGCCGAGCCGCCGGGCCAGCTGCGGCACGGTGAGCACGTCCAGCCCGGCCGCGCAGCCCTCGCAGAGCCGCTGGTACGTCTTGGCGTGGATCACCGTGGCGGGTCGCTGGCAGGCGCCGTCCAGGCCGCAGGACGGATCGAGGATCACCTCGGTGAGGGTGCCCTCGTGGTCGAACCGGCCGACCGCGAAGTAGGTGGCCGGGGTGGTGCGGTAGCGGGCCAGGGCGGCGCGGGCACTGACGTAGCCGTCGGGGTCGACGCCGATGCGTGGCACACCGGCTTCGGTGTGCAGTTGGATGAGCCGGAACATTCGTGCACGCTCCCGGGGTGAAGCGAATTCGGTGTCGTCCTCCGGTACGTCAGCCGCGCGACAATGGTTCACTAATCACTCTGAGTAGCTGACTCGTGACCACGTTTGCGCTGGCAGGCGCGTTGGAAGAAAGCGAAGGTTACTCGGAGTAGCTGAAATTGGCTAGGGTGTGGGAGGAGCGTTCCAAGATCGCGCTTTGCTGGTCCGGCACGCTGACGATGGGAGACGTATGGGGACTACTCTTCCGGCGCTCATGTACCACTCGGTCTCCTCGGTCGGCGGCCCGCTGCGCGACCTCGCGGTCCCGCCGGACCGGCTCGCCGAGCAGCTGGCGGCGCTGACCACGGCGGGATACCGGCTGATCGGGCTGACCGAAGCGCTGGAGCTGCGCACGGTGGGCAGCACCGAGAAGCTGGTCGCGGTCACCTTCGACGACGGGTACCGGGACTTCCTCACCGCCGGCGTCCCGGCACTGCGGGCCGCCGGGGCCGGCGCCACCCTCTACGCCTCGGTCGGTCACCTCGGCGGTCACGCCGGCTGGCTCGGGCGGTGGTCGGCGGACTTCGGCCCGATGCTGACCTGGGACGAGCTCGCCGAGGTCGCCGCGGCCGGAGTGGAGATCGGCAACCACAGCCTGATCCACCACCCGCTCGACGTGCTCGCCCCGGCCGTGCTGCGCGACGAGATCCACCGCAGCCGCGAGGAGCTGGAGCAGCGGCTGGCGGTGCCGGTGCGGTCGTTCGCGTACCCGCACGGGTACCACGGGCGCCGGGTCCGCGAGGTCGTCGAGGCGGCCGGGCACGACAACGCCACCGAGGTCGGCCGGCGGCTGCACACCGCGGGGCGGCGGCGGTTCGCCGTACCCCGGTTCCAGCCGACGCCGGACCACACCGGCGCCGACCTGCTCGCCCTGGTCGAGGGCGGTGGCCCGCGCCTGGCGCCGCAGCTCAAACGGCTCGCCCAGCCCGGGTGGCGGCTGGTCCGGCGGGCTGCCCGCAAGGCCGGCCGGACGCTGACGTGAAGCGGGCACTCCTGGCCCTCGCCGTGCTGCTCCCGGTGGTGACGGCCGCCGTGTGGTTCCGGGCCGAGCTGCTGGGCACCTCGGACACTCCGGCGACGGTCGCGGAGACCGGCGGGTACTGGGTCTCGCCGTACGGGGACGACGACAGCGACGGCAGTGCCGCGAACCCGTGGCGGTCGGTGGTCAAGGCCATCGCCAGCGTCCCCGACGGCGCCACCATCCGGCTGCGGGCCGGTGAGTACTCGCCGTTCACCGTCGACCGGCCGGGCCTGACCGTCACCAGCGCGTCCGGTGACCGGGCCACGATCGTCGGCAGGTCAGGTACCCGCGACGTGGTGCTGGTGACGGCGAAGGACGTGACCCTGGAGACGCTCGAGGTCAGTGGCTGCGTGCCGAACCCGACGCCGGACAACAGCACGACCGGCGACCACGGCAGCGGTATCCGGATCGACGGGACCACCGGGGTGACCGTGCACGACGTGCACGTGCACGACAGTTACGGCACGAACGCGCTGGGCCTGCCGGTCGGCTGTTACGGCGTCCTGGCCACCGGCGCCCGCGACCTCACGGTCACCGGCAACGAGGTGGACCGCAACGGCGCCGGCATCGCGATCTCCGGCGGTGGCCGGGGCGTGCTGGTCGAGGGCAACGACGTGCACGACCAGAACCGGATCGTGCAGAACACCCCGGACGCCGACGACGACTTCGGCGGGTACGGCCTCGGCACCACGTTCATCACCGACAGCCCCGGGCCGACGTTCCGCGACAACCAGGTCACCCACAACCTCGGGCCGTCCACCGACTACGGCGTCGACGGCGGCGGCATGGAGATCTACGCGGCCTCACACGTCGCGGTCACCGGCAACACGTTCGTCGACAACGACGGCGCGCTGGAGACCGGCACCGGCGACGACCGGGCCTGCACCGGCAACACGTTCACCGGCAACACCGTGGCCAGCCGGGGCCATGAGACCGAACGCGAGTCCTTCACCGGCCTGGTCCTGCGCTGCGCCACCGGCATGCAGGTCACCGGCAACACGTTTCAGAACCTCAGCCAGTTCACGTTCCTGATCACCCAGGACGGCGAGTTCGCCGGCCCGATCACCGGCCTGACCATCACCGGCAACGACATCACCCAGTCCGGCGACGCCGTCCACCGCCTCCAGTTCGCCGCGGTCAGCAAGGTCCCGAAGATCACCATCGACGCGAACCGCTACCACCTGACGGGTTCGACGTTCGCGGTCATCGCCCCGGCCGGCACCGCCGACACCGGCCACACCGTCGACCTGCCGGCCTGGCAGTCCCGCACCGGCTTCGACACCACCTCCACCAGCTGAACCCCGTCATGTGTGAAGTTGTGGTGCGCTCCGCGCCAAAAGTCCCCACGCAAGCCTGGAACAGCCGTTGTGTGTGAAGTTGTGGTGCGGAGCGCGCCGAAAGTCCCCACGCAAGCCGGTGACGGCCGTTGTGTGTGAAGTTCGGGTGCGCTCCGTGCCGAAAGTCCCCACGCAAGCCGGTGACGGCGCCTGCGTGGGGAGTTCGGGTGACCGGCTGGTCCTCAGGGGTGTCTCACAGTGCCGGAGGCACCCCTGGGAGCCAGCCGGGGGCGGGAGGCGCGCTGCGGTCTGGAGGAGCGCGGTGTCGCGGGCCTCACGGGCGGGACGTGGCTCGTAGCCTACGGACGGGCGCACGGTATTCGTACCGTAGGGAAGCGGTCGGAAGGCCGGGCGGTCCGGCGGCATACCGCGGGGTGGTCACGGGACGAGGCGGTAGATGACGACGCCGGGGGCCTTGTAGAAGACCTGCCAGTCGGTGGAGGTGTTCAGGCCGTCGGTGAGAGACGTCAGCGAGCCGGCCGGCAGGGTGCCGAAGTAGGTCGTCTGGCGGTCCATCGAGTCGCTGACCACCAGGTAGTTGGTGGTGTAGCGCATGGCCTCGACGTAGGTCTTCAGGTCGGCGAGCCGGGAGCTGTTGATGTTCCCGGTGAAGTACGGGTCGCCGACCAGCGAGATGTCGACCGAGACGTGGCCCTTGTTGTAGGAGCCGTAGTTCGCTGCCAGCTTCGTCGGGAAGTTCGGGGCGACCAGGATGATCCCGGCGTCCGGCGCGGCGTGGGCGTAGAGGTATTCCGCCGCGGTGATGTCGCCGCGGGAGACGACGTTGACCCGGCTCTGCCCCTGCAGGCCCTGCAGCCCGGCGAACATCAGCGCGGCCGCCATCAGGCCCGAACCGATCTTCCAGTACCAGGTGCGGTGCGGCTTGCCACCGGCCCACAGCGTCGCGACCAGCAGCGCGGTGAACGGCAGGGAGAACGCGTAGACCCGGTAGATCGCCTCGCCGCCGTAGCTGCCACCGGCCAGCGTGGTGATCGGCAGGTAGGCGAGCAGCGCCGCGACCAGCACGGTGCCGAGGCGGCGGCGGGCCCGCCAGACGGCGACCAGCGCGGTCGCCCACAGGCCGATCGCCAGTGCCCGGGCGACCAGGGCGGAGAACTCCTGCTCCGGGGTGCTCCAGCTCTTCGCGTTGCCGGAGGCGTTCGCGAAGATGTTGAAGTCGAAGATCGTGTACTGGCTGCTGACCGAACCCATCCGCGGGGCCAGGAACGCGACCAGCACCACACCGAGCACCACCACCAGCAGGCGCGGGCGCAGCACGCCGAGCACCGCCATGGCCACCAGCGGGACCATCATCATCACCGGGGTGAGCTGGTGCGACACCACGATCGCCGCGAAGATCACGGTGGCCGCGGCGCCGGCCCGGAGCGTGGTGGCGCGGCTCGGCTCGGCGCGTTCCGGCATGTCCCGGGTCAGCCAGCGGTTCAGCCGTCCGACGCGGGCCGGCGGGCCGGTCATCCAGCGGATCACGATCACCCAGAACGCCAGCATCAGCGGGTAGACGTAGCCCTGCGGGCTGAAGTAGCCGATGTCCACCCACATGCACATCTGTGCCAGCAGGGCGGTGAGCGCGATCACCCGGCGGTTCGCGGTGAACTGCCGGACCAGGGCCGCGGTCATCAGCGCGTTGAGCAGCATGCAGGCCAGCGAGGACCAGGCGGCGAACGAGATCGGGTCGAGCCCGGAGACGTGCGAGAGCATCGCCAGCAGCGCGAAGAAACCGGGCCACTGCTGGTAGATGTCGCTGGAGTCGATCAGGTGGTGGTTGTCGCGGATCAGCTCGACGACGCCGAGGTGCTTGTAGGTCCAGGCGTACTCGACGGTGCCGCTGACGATCGGCACGGTGGCCTGCATGATGGCCGGCACGGCGAGCAGGCCGGCGGTCAGCACCAGCGGGCGGGCCCGGCCGAACAACTCGGTGGTGAAGCCGACGCCGAGCAGCGCGAGGGCGACCAGGAACGGCACGCCGAGCGTGCTGGACAGGCCGTAGGCGCCGATGTCGGAGGCACTGGTCCGGACCATCGCGATGATCCACAACGCAAGCGCGGCGGGCAGCGTGACGAGCGGCAGCCACCGGGTGAGGCGGCCGGCCGGCGGCTGATCTGGATCGGTCAGGTGGGGCCGGGTCCAGCGCACTCCGGAACGGGTCAGCCGGACCGCCTGCACAGCACCGGTGAGCAGCGAGGCGGCGGCCAGCCCGCCGAGCGAGGCGGCCGGGTTCCAGACGTGCAGCCAGAGGGTGAGCACGGCCGGCGCGACCGAGGCCGACAGGCTGAGCGCGGCCGCCATCGACCAGGCGGTCAGCCGGTTGCGGACCGGCGCGAAGGCCATCACGGCGGCGCCGGGTCCGACGACGATCAGGACCATCAGCAGCATCAGGCGGGTGCCGCCGTGCGGGATCAGCTGGGCGACCAGGCCGGCGGCCCCGGCGACGACCGCTGCCGCGGCGAATTCCAGCCGGGCGTCAGTTTCGGTCACGGTCGGCTTGGGGTCCGGATCGATCTTTTTCGGTACGAGGGGGAGCGCCGGCTTGCGGGCGGCCGTGTTCGTCGGCCACTGCTTGGTGCTCTTCCGTACGTCGGACTTCTTCTTCTTCAGGGCCCGCTGGGCCACGGAAGCAGTCACCGGCGCGACGATCGCGGTGGCCTCGGTCTCGGGCGAGCGCTGCTGCGCCATGTCGAAGGGCCTCCCTGTGGGGTTTACGGGTGCTGGCGGAGCTTGGCCCGGGCGGCCCGCCGTCCCCGCAGATAGGCGCGGGGACCGGCAATCATTCCCCTTCGGTTGGCACCGAGCAGTTCGCGAGGAAAATCGTCCTGCAACGTGGAGACCCGCAGGCTGTCCTTGCCGGTCAGGTCCCGGTACGCGGTCGGCGCGAGCCGCAGCAGGCGCCAGAGCAGCCCCGGCCGCCCGAGCAGCAGGCTGGTGTACGCCGCGGTCAGCCCGGTCCCGTACCCGACCATCTGCTTCTGCAGCCCGGCGAAGTCCCGCCGGTGGTAGTGGTGGGTGACCGCGGTCGGCTGGTACACGATCGTCCCGCCGGCCAGCAGCACCTGGGTGAACGCCAGGGTGTCCTCGGAGCCCATCGCCGGGGTGCCGGCGCCGAGCGCGGTGTCCCAGCCACCGATCCGCTCGATCACGCCGGCCCGGAACGTCATGTTCGCGCCGGTGCCGAACGGCGGCAGCGGGTAGAGCGGGTTCTGCCGGCCGGCGCTGGCCGGCCCGAACACGTCCGGCCGGAAACCGCGCCCCTTGCTGTGCCCGCCGAACTGCTCGAACCAGATCTGCGCCCGGCTCTCCAGCTCGGCCGGCACGATCACGCCGGAGACCACGTCGGCCTCCGGGTGCTCGGCCAGGGCCCGGGCCACCTCGGCCAGCCAGTGCGGGTCGGCCAGCTCGTCGTCGTCGATCCAGGCCATGATCTGTCCGGGGCACGCGGCGACGGCGGCGTTGCGGGCGAAGGAGAGCCCGGCCTTCGGCTCCTTGAGGTATTCCACCGGGCCACGGCGGGCTGCCGAGCGGACCACCTCGGCGGTGGCCTCGGTGGCCGGGGCGTTGTCCACCACCAGGATCCGGAAGCCCGGGTACTGCTGGGCGAGCAGGCTGTCCAGGCAGCGGGCCAGCGCGCCGGGGCGTTCCCGGGTGCAGACCACCACGGTGATGTCCGGCGCGGCGGCCAGCACGGCGCGCCGGCTCGCGAGGAACGGCGGCTCGGTGGCCGGGGTGAACCCGCCGGTCGGGATCGCGGCGCCGCCGAGGCGCGGGCGGATCACGTCGCCGAGCTGGTCGTCGATCGCGGCGGCCAGGTCGGCCGGGCTCAGGCCGTACTCCGGGACGTCGGCGAGCAGGGTGCCGAGCGGCTCGGTGTGCAGCCGGATCAGCGCCCAGGCCTGGTGGACCCGGCGGCCGTCCGGGCCGATCGCGGCGACCCGCGGCAGCGGCTCGGAGAGCTCGACGTCGAGCACCACGGCGGGGCGCGAGTCGGTGTCGGTGTCGAACACGGGGGCGGTGGTCACTGGGCGGGCCTCACTACGGGGCGCCGGGCGGACCGGCGCGCGCTGACGGTTTCCACGACGCCGCCGACTCCGGCCGCGGCGACTCCGGCGACCACGCCGCCGGCTCGCAGCAGCTGGTCCAGGCCCTGGCCGCGGACGGCGCCGCCGAGGTGGCGCAGGAACGCCTTGGGCAGCGACCACAGGTAGCTGCGCTCGGCGCCGAGCGGGTCGTTCTGGTGCAGGCCGGCCATCTGCACCTTGCCGCGGCCCTCCGCGTAGCAGCGCCGCACGAAGAACCGGAAGGAGGCGCGCTCGGCGGGCACCTCGTGCTGGATGACGGCGCTCGGCACGTACATCCAGCGGCCGCCGCCGATCGCGCTCATCCGCAGGCAGAGGTCGGTGTCCTCGGGCCGGTTGCGGTCACCGAGCTTGCCGAAGCCGACCCGGAAGCCGTCCACCGCGCGGAACACGTCCCGGCGGACGATCATGTTGGCCGACCAGACGTTGCGGATCGGCGCGGTCTCGGTGGGCATGCCGGCGTACGAGCCGCCGACCGCCCACAGGAACTCGGCCGGCATCCAGCGCGGTGCCGGACCCGCCCAGGCCGGGACGATGGCGCCACCGGTGCCGACCACCCGCGGGTCGGCGAACGGCTCGATCTGCCGGGCCAGCCAATGCTGGTCGGCGACGATGTCGTCGTCCAGGAACGCGATCAGCGACGTGACCGCGTGCTCCGCGCCGGTGTTCCGGTTGCCGGAGACGCCCTGCGGGTGCGCGTTGGCCAGCACGGTGACGCCGGTCAGTTCGGCCCTGGCCCGCTCGAACATCGCCGGGTTGTGATCGACGACGACGATGATCTCGGCGGGCTGGTGGGTCTGCGCGCGGGCCGACGCGAGCGTCCGGAGCAGGTAGTCCCAGCGCTTCTCGGTGTAGGTGGGCACGACGATCGTGATCGCGAGCGGGGAGGGGTTCACGGGGGGAGTGCTCCTGAGGGCGGGAGAGCGGGGCGGACCGTCAGGCCTTGCGGTCGTCCAGGGCTCGGGCCTGCAGCGCCCGCAGATCGTCGAGGGACCGGACGCCGACCGGCTTGGTCGCGGTGTCGGCGTGCCGGTCGGCGGCGTGGCGCCCGCCGGTGTGCTGCGGCGCCCGCGGGTCGACCGGGTGCAGGTCGGTGGTCCGGCGGGTGGTGGCCTCGGCCAGCGTGGTGGCGAACGGCGCGATGCCGGCCCGGCGGCGGGCCCGGGCCCGGCCGAACTCGTTGACGATGGTGCGCAGCACGCGGAAGCCGTCGCGGAACGTGTTCAGGTTGCTCTGACCGTGGATGCGCTCGTGCTCGGTGCTGCCGACCTCGCCGACCCTGAGCTGCTCGGCCACCGCGCGGATGTTGATCATGGTTTCGATCTCGAAGCCGTCGCCCCACAGCTTGCTGCCGTCGGCCGGCCGGGGCAGGTCGACGTCCGGCAGGTCGAGGGCCGGCACCACGTCGCGCCAGAACGCGTTGTAGCCGTAGCAGAGGTCGGTGAACTTCGTCTTGAACAGGACGTTGACCACCAGGTTCAGCCCGTCGTTGCCGAGCTTGCGCAGCGGGGTGATGTCGTGGCTGAATCCGCCGAAGTTGAACCGGGTGCCCTTGACGAACTGGTCGCCGCCGGTCAGCTTGGCCACGAACGACGGGATCTCGCCCGGGTCGGTGGAGCCGTCCGCGTCGATCATCACGATGATGTCGCCGGTGCAGGCCGCGAAGCCACAGGCCAGCGCGTTGCCCTTGCCGGTGCGGGTCTGCTGCACGACGACCACGTCGGGGCGCAGCTCGCGGGCCACCGCCACGGTCCGGTCCTTGGAGCCGCCGTCGACCAGGATCACCTCGCTGATCAGGTCCGGAAGCTTCGCGAACACGTGCGGCAGGTTGCGCTCCTCATTCAGCGTCGGGATGACGACGCTTACGGTGGGTGTCAGGGGGCGGTTACTGCCAGTGTTGGTGTTCACGTGCGAGAGCTCCATGTCGGTCCCTTCCGGGGGCGGCAACGCAGGTGGTGGCGCGAATTCCCGGTCAGGTTCGACACGGCCACTTGCTGGTGATCAACCTACCCAAGGATTACGTAGCGTCAACAGTTCCCGGGGCTGTCCCATGTCACAGTGGGTCAGAGCTTGAGCGCGAGAGTAGGTAAAGAGCGCCTGTTCAGAGGATGTCTAGTGATTCAGTTCACAATCACCGTGAGTGATGGTGACCCTTTAATTGGGTGGACCAAACCCGCCTAGCCCGGCGAATGCCCATCGATGCCACGAATAACGATAAGTCCGGATATGTCGTGTGGTCTGACATCACTCTTCGTATTCACGGCGCGAAGCCCGGTGACGCACCGTCAAAAAGTGCGTCGTCGCAGGTGAACTGGCATGCTGGAGGCGTGGGCAGCAATCCGACGGCGGCCGAGGGTCCGCTCTGCGTCTGTGGGCATCCGTTCCCGGCGCACGAGCACTACCGCGCCGGCACCGAGTGCGTGACCTGTGCGTCCGGGCAGTGCGCCCGATTCCGGCGTCCCGCCTGGTGGCGACGCTGGGTGCCGCCCCGGGCGAGGTGACGTCACCGCCCGGGGATCGCCAAAGCCTATAAACTCTGTAGGCTTAACCGACTTTGCTGCGCGACTGCCGCATCCGTGGGGGAATCCATGTCACTTCCCGACTTCCTGATCGCCGGTGTGCCCAAGGCCGGGACCACCGCCCTGCACGCCGCCCTGACCGGGCATCCCGATCTGTACCTGTCCGCGGTCAAGGAGCCCAAGTTCTTCCTCTCCGACGGTCCGCCACCGGGGCACGGCGGCCCGGGCGACGTGCAGACCTACCAGGAGCACGTGTGGCGCCGGGCGGACTACGAGGCGCTGTTCGCCCCGGCGCCGTCCGGAGCGCTGCTCGGCGAGGCGACGCCGTTCTACCTGCACGACCTGGACGCCCACGACCGGATCAAGAAGCTGGCGCCGGACGCGCGGATCATCCTGCTGCTGCGCGACCCGGTGGACCGGGCGCACTCCAACTGGACCCACCTGTGGAACGCCGGCCTCGAGCCGGAGGCCGACTTCCTGGCCGCCTGCCGGGCCGAGCCGGCCCGGATCGCGGCCGGCTGGGCCCAGTTCTGGCACTACCTGGGCCTGGGCCTCTACGGCCGTCAGCTGCAGCACCTCTACGAGCGCTTCCCGCGCGAGCAGGTGCTGCTGCTGCGCTACCGGGAGCTCAAGGACGCGCCGGCCGCCACGCTCGACCGGGTCTGCTCGTTCCTCGGCGTGCGCACCGGGCTGCTCACCGCGATCCCGAAGGAGAACGTGAACCGGCACGTCGTCGAGGACGACGCGGTCAACCGGGTGCTGCGCGGCCTGCTCCGCACCGGCGGGACCTTCGGGCACCACTTCCCGGTGCCGCTGCGCCTGGCCGCCCGCGGCCCGCTGCTCACCCTGCTGCACCGCAAGAAGGGCACCCGGCCGGTGACCACCCCGCAGGAGCGGGCCGAGCTGCTGCCACACTTCGCCGCGGACATCGCGCTGCTGCAGGACGTCACCGGCGAGCGCTACGACGACTGGCTCAGCGTCGACCGACACGCCCGCGCCTCGGAAAACCCACCAGTTCAATAGGTCATGCCAGAATCCTCCGGTACCACTCGGCCGCACCCCCGGGAGACGACGTTGTCCATCGGAATCACCGCGCTGCCCCTGCCCAGCTGGGAAGACTCCACGGTGGTGGTGGAGCCGCCGGGCACCGAGCCGGGCGCCTGGTCCGGCGCACCGAGCACGATCACCGCCGACGGCTACGTCTATCTGGCGTACCGCCTGCGGCTGCCGATCGGCGCCGGCCGGGGTGTCGCCAACGTGATCGCCCGCTCCGCCGACGGGCTGGCCTTCACCGTGGTGGCCGAGGTGGGCAAGGACCGCTTCGGCGCCGAGTCCCTGGAGCGCCCGGCGCTGACCCGCACCCCGGAGGGCCGCTGGCGGCTGTACGTCAGCGCCGCCACCCCGGGCACCAAGCACTGGCGGGTCGAACTGCTCGAGGCGGACACCCCGGAGGGCCTGGCCACCGCGCCGTCCCGGACCGTGCTCGCCGGTGACGACACCGTCGCCTGGAAGGACCCGGTGCTGCACCACGACGAGCACGGCTGGCACCTGTGGGCCTCGGTGCACCCGCTGGACTCCTGGGACGACGCCGACCGGATGACCACCGAGTACGCCACCAGCCCGGACGGCGTGCACTGGACCCACCGGCGGACCGCGCTGGCCGGCCGGCCGGGGCAGTGGGACGCCCGCGGGGTGCGGGTGTCCTCGGTGCAGGTGACCGGCGACGAGATCACCGTGGCCTACGACGGGCGGGCCACGGCCGGCGAGAACTGGGAGGAACGGACCGGGGTGGCCCGCGGCGCCCGGCTGGCGGACGGCACGTTCGGCGAGCTGACCGCGGAGGACCACGAGCCGGTCGGCAGCCCGCACCCGCCGTACGGGCTGCGCTATCTGAGCCTGGTCGAGCTGCCGGACGGGGATCGACGGCTGTACTACGAGGCGACCCGGGCGGACGGGGCGCACGATCTCCGTACCGAAAAGGTCTGATCGCGGAGGGTGATGCCGCACGCGACCTGAAAGCCTGCTCAGGACCGTTGAGGGCTGTAAGGGCCGTCACTCTCGGTGGGGTCGGTCGCGGGCGTCGACGACGGGTGGCCTAGCGTCGTCGCTGACGTCAGGTGCTCGCCCACAAGCGGCACGGTCGATGGCGGGACCGGTCTCACAAGGCCCGGTCCCGCCATGTTTTTTGCCCTTGCCGGGCTCACTCCTCCGGTGGACGCGGCGCCGAGGATCACGTTTGTGGCCGGGTGATCTGGGTATGGACCTGGCCAGCCGCGCGACCCGAGATCGTGGTCACGTGAGAGGGGACGCCGTGCGGGTGTTGGGCGGGCGGTATCAGCTGGTGAACCGGATCGGCCTCGGTGGCATGTCCGAGGTGTGGCTCGGGCACGACCAGGTCCTCGACCGGCCGGTCGCCGTCAAGATCATGGCCCCGGCGGTGCAGGGCACCCTCGGCGAGGCCGGGATCGAGCTGATCCGCTCCGAGGCGCGGTCGGCGGCCCGGCTGGCGCACCCCAACGTGGCCGGCGTGCACGACTTCGGCACCTCGCCGATGCCCGGCCGGCTCGACGTGCCGTACATCGTGATGGAGCTGGTCGAGGGGCAGACGCTGAGCCAGCACCTGCGCGACGGCCCGCTCGACTGGCGGATCGGGGTACGGATCTGCGCCGAGGTGGCGGCCGCGCTGGCCGCCGCGCACGCCGAGCAGGTGGTGCACCGCGACATCAAACCGGCGAACATCATGCTCACCCCGAGCGGCGCGAAGGTCCTCGACTTCGGCATCGCCGCGGCGATCGGCCAGCCCGAGGCGGATCCGGACGGCCCGGTGATGGGCACCCCGGCGTACGTCGCCCCGGAACGCTTCGACGGCCTCCCGGCCAGCCCGGCCTCGGACATGTTCGGCCTCGGGTCGCTGCTCTACCACTGCCTGGCCGGCCGGCTCCCGTGGACCACGAAGTCGCACACCGAGCTGATCCACGCCCAGCGCTACTGGGACCCGGAGCCGCTGCCGTACCTGGACGGGCTGCCGCCCGAGGTGCTCGACCTGTGCTTCCGCTGCCTGCGCCGGGACCCGGCCGAGCGGCCCACCGCGCTGGTCGCGGCGCTGCTGCTGGCCGAGGCGGTGGACGCGCGGGTCTACGTGCCGCTCTCCGACCTGTCCGGGCTGGAGCAGCCGGTGCCGGCCTGGGACGAGCAGGCGGCGGTCGAGCCGACCTACACCGGTCTGCCGGCCGAGGGGATCGTGCCGGTCGAGACCGTCGTGCCGGTCGAGCAGCCCGAACACGCCGGCCGGCACCGCGCCGACATCTGACGTCCGTTCACGCCCGGGGGACGACCACCAACGGCCGCCCGGCCCGTCGTAGCAGCCGCCCGGACACCCCGCCGACCAGCACCCGCCGGGCCGGACCGTATCCGCGGGACCCGCAGAACAGCAGGTCCACCTCGGTCAGCCCGGCCAACTCCTCGACCACGTCACCGGAGCGCACCGACCACTCCGCCGGCACGTCCGGCACGCTCGCGGCCGCCCGGCGCAGCGCCTCCTCGTACGTCTCCCGCGCGGTGTCCAGGAACGCCCGCTCGGCGTCGTCACCGATCAGGAACGGCAGCGCCGCGTCCCCGGCGGCCACCACGGTGACCAGCAGCAGCGTGCTGCCGGTGCGCCGGGCCAGCTCGGCGGCCGCGTCCAGGGCGGCCCGGCCGTCCAGGGTGTCCACGTAGGCGACCCCGATCCGGCCGAGCGCGCCGGGCGCCGTGCCGCCGCCGGCCGGGGTGACCGCCACCGGGCAGCCGCTGCCGGCCAGCAGCCGTTCCGCGGTGCTGCCGGCGAAGAGCCGCCCGGGTGCGGCCGGGCCCGAGCCGATCACCATCGCCACCGCACGGGTCTGCTCGGCCAGGTCGTGCAGGCCGTGCGCGGCCGAGCTGGACGCCACACTGCGGTACTCGACGCCGGGCGGATCCTTCAACGTGGCACGGGCCTCGTCCAGCACCCGTTCGGCGGCCCGGTGCCGGTCGGCGATCCACTCGGCGTCCACCCGGCCGGAGCCGATCGCGGACGGCGCCGGGTGGACCACCGCGACGATCAACGGGACCTGCCGGACGTCGGCGAGCCAGCGGCCCAGGGCGAGCGCGTCGCGCGAGCCCGGGCGGTGGTCCACACCGACGATCACCGGGGCGGTCATGACGGATCGTCCTCGGGGCGGGCGGCCGACGGGGCCGCGGCCGCTTCCTGGCGGAGCCGGGAGTGCCGGTAGCCGTAGAGGGCGTAGATGACCAGGCCGGCGACGAGCCACACCCCGAACCGGATCCAGGTGTCCAGCGGCAGGTCGGACATCAGGTAGACGGCGAACCCGATCCCGATCAGCGGCAGCACCGGCGACCACGGCACCCGGTACGGCCGGGGCATGTCCGGCTTGGTCCGCCGCAGCACGATCACCCCGATGTTGACCAGCACGAACGCGAACAGCGTGCCGATGTTGACCAGCTCCACGATGGTGCCGAGCGGGATCAGCGCGGCCAGCACCGCGATCAGCACCCCGAGCACCACGGTGAGCCGGGCCGGGGTCCCGTACCGCGGGTTGACCTTGGCCATCCGGCGCGGCAGCAGGCCGTCCCGGCACATCGCGAAGAAGATCCGGGTCTGGCCGTAGAAGATCACCAGGACCACGCTGGTGATCGCGACGACCGCGCCGAGCGCCAGGATCCCGGCCGCCCAGCTCATCCCGGCGCCCTGGTCGAGGGCCGCGGCGAGCGGCGCGTCGCTGTCCTTCATCTGGTCCGGGCTGGCGATGCCGAGCGCGCCGACCGCGGTGAGGATGTAGAACACCGTGCAGATGCCGAGCGAGCCGATGATCGCCCAGGGCAGGTCGCGGGCCGGGTTGCGGGCCTCCTCGCTGCCGGTGGAGACCGCGTCGAACCCGATGTACGCGAAGAAGATGATCGCCGCGGCCGCGGTCACCCCGTCCACGCCGGCCGGGGCGAACGGGTGGAAGTTGCCGGTGCTGAAGTTCGCGAACGCCACCGCCAGGAAGAAGATCAGCACGACCAGCTTGACCACGACCATCACCAGGTTGGCCCGGGCGCTCTCGGTCACGCCGCGGATCAGCAGCAGCGTGATGGCCAGCACGATGAACACCGCGGGCAGGTTGAACACCCCGCCGTCCTCCGGTGACTTGCTGATGGCGTCCGGCAGCGCGACACCGAACGCGGCGTCCAGGAACGCGTTCAGGTTGCCGCCCCAGCCGATCGCGATGCCGGCCACCGAGACGCCGTACTCCAGGATCAGGTCCCAGCCGATGATCCAGGCGACGATCTCGCCCATGGTCGCGTAGGTGTACGTGTACGCGCTGCCGGAGACCGGGATCGAGGACGCCAGCTCGGCGTAGGAGAGCGCGGAGAACACGCAGGCCACCGCGGCCAGCGCGAACGACAGCACGACGGCCGGACCGGCGATCCCGGAGCCCTTGCCGATCACCACGAAGATGCCGGTACCGATGATCGCGCCGACGCCCATCGCGGTCAGCTGGACGACACCGACCGCCTTCTTGAGCTCGGTGCCCTCTTCCGCTGTCTCGTGGATCAGCGATCCGACGTCCCGGATCGCGAACAACCCCGACTTGGCCATGCTGCGCCCCCTTCCACGGCTTCAGATCACCGTGGTCCCGGGTCCGGCTCGCCGCAAGGCGGACAGTGATCGGATCAGCGCGATGTGTGAACTTCGGTCGCCCGGGTTGCCGCGCGTCCCGCGCGGTGGGTGAAAAACGCCATGGCGTACGGGTTGTGCGCCGCCTGCGGCAAACCGCGCGGCAGCCTGCGAGGGGTACGGCGTGACGGGTACGGTGGATAGATCGGGCAAATCGCCCGGCTCTCAAGTGGCGCGGTGGGCGAGGTCGTGATGGGCGAGGCCGTGATGACAACACGGCGGCAGGCCGACGGCACCATGGTCGTCGACGTGCGGGGCAGCCTGGACACGTCCACCGTCGAGTCGCTGCGCGACGTGCTGCTGGAGACGCTCCAGCGGGACCGTCCGGCGCTGATCGTTGTCGATCTGACCTTCGTCACCTTCATGGACTCGGTCGGGATCGGTGTCCTGGTCGCCGGGCAGCGCGCGGCCCGGGACATCGGCACCCGGTTCGAGCTGCGCAACCCGAGCGACTTCGTGCACGGGCAGCTGCGGATCACCGGCCTGACCGAGGTGCTCGGCCTGACCGGGACCCGGAACTTCGGTTTCTGAACCGCCGGCCTGACCCGGCCGGCGGTTCATCGGTGCCGGTCTAGTGCAGTTCGGCGACGTAGCCGCTGAGCCTCGCCAGCGCGGCGTTCCAGTTGACGGTCAGCTCGTTGGTGGACCAGGACTGGATGTCGTCGATGTAGCAGAACTGCCCGACGCAGCCGGCCAGCTTCTCCTGGGCGAGCGGGTCCTGGATCGACGAGTTCGGGCCGCCGGCCAGGCTGCCGACCGGCGGGTGCGGCAGCGCCGGGTCGAGCTGGTGGGCGTACCAGCGGCTGTGCTCGTTCTGCGCGTTGACCTCGCCGTACCCGGTGACGAACGAGATGTTCAGGGCGTTGCGGCCGAGCAGCCAGTCGAGGCCGGTGAGCACGCCGTCGCGGTACCGGTCGCGGCCGGTCAGCTGGTGTGCGGCGGCGAGCACCACGAGGTTGTTGGCCACGATGCTGGCCGAGCCCCAGTCCCACATGTTGTTCGCCGGGGCGTAGGCGACGCCGTACGGGTGGGCCTTCTGGATCGCCAGGTACTTGTCCGCACCCGCCGTGACCTGGGCCTTGACCGTGTTCAGGCCGGGCAGCCGGTTGGGCAGCAGGGCCAGGTCGAGCTTGGCGGCCGCGCCGGTGGAGGCCCAGTCGAAGGCACCCGAGCCGAACGAGTCGGCGGTGTGCTCCGGCGAGGCGAGCAAGTCGGTGGCGTATTGCTTCTCGCCGGTGGTCAGGTAGAGCTCGGCGGCCGCCCAGTAGAATTCGTCGGTGACCTTGCTGTCGTTGTAGGCGCCACCGCCCACGCCGTCGCTCTCCGGTGCGTACGAGATCGGGTTGGTCCTGGCGGCGACATAAGCGCGCCGCGCGGCAGCCAGCGCCCGGGCCGCGAACGCCGCGTCGAACTTCGCGTAGATCCGTGCGGCCTGTGCGGCGGTGGCGGCCAGGTTCAGCGTCGCCGCGGTGGAGACCGGGTGCAGCTCACGCGGCTGCGGATCCTGGTCGGGCAGCAGCGGCAGCCCGGTCCACGCCTGGTCGTGGATCTTGTGGTGCACCTGGCCGTCCGGCGCCTGCATCTTCAGCAGGAAGTCCAGCTCCCAGCGCACCTCGTCGAGGATGTCCGGCGTCCGGTTCCCGCTCTCCGGGATCTGAAGATCGATTTTTCGTACGGCGTGGGAGTTCTCGTACTCGCTGAGCAGCTCCCAGACCGAGATCCCGCCGTTGACGACGTACTTGCCGTGGTCGCCGGCGTCGTACCAGCCGCCGCGCACGTCCAGGGTGTAGTCGCAGACGCCGGCCTGGCACGGCACAGTGCCGTCACCGCGGTTCGGGGCGACGTCGACGTGACCGGCCGCGCGGCCGTACCCGGGGCGCAGGTCGTCACGGATCGCGATGCCGGAGCGCTGGGTGTAGTAGAACTTCAACGCGTCGGCGCGGAGTTTTTCGTAGGCTTTGCCGTCGATGTCGAACGGGCGGGACGTCTCGCCGTCGGCCGTCAGGGTGTAACCGGCCCCCTTGCGGGCGAATTTGCCGAAGTCGATGGTGTGCACGTTCTGGCCGGAACTCACGTCGATGCCGCGCGGGGTTGTCGTACCCTTAAATGCGATTTTTTCGTTTTTGTCGTTGAGTTGCCACGGCAGCGCGGTCGTCGCGTCGGTGACCAGCGTGGCGCCCTTCGGCCCGGACGGCAGGTAGGCGACCTGGTTGACCCGCACCCGTGGCCCGGTGTCCGGCACGTAGACCTCCGGCGGCACGCCACCGACCAGCGACACGTTGTCCACGCAGAAGTGCCACGGCTCGGCGCTGCCGCCGATCTGGAACGCGACCTGCCCCTGCTCGGTGCTGGCCGAGGCGGTGAACGTGTACGAGTAGTGCTGCACGTCGCCGAGCACCGGCGACTGCTCGAAATACGTGTCGTAGGGGCTCACGGCGAGCCCGGTGATCGCCCGGGCGACGTGCCCGGCGTCCCCGGACGCGTCGAAGCTGAACCGGTACGTCTCGCCGGCGACCAGGCTGATGTCGTTCTGCCCGATCGCGGCGTCCCAGCGGTTGGTGGTGCCGCCGGGCACGTCCACGCAGGCCCGGCCGTCGGTCAGCGCGATCGGCATGCCGGCGGTGGACCAGAACGGGTCGGCAGTGCCGTCGAATCCGCCGTTGACGACCTGCTCGACTTCATCTGCTCGTGCCGGCGCGGCGGCGCCGATCAGGAGGATTGCCGCGAAAGCGGCGGTGGCGCGGGAGCGCTCCCAAAGATACATGGAAACATACTGATGACATGCCGGTTACCGCGTCAACGCCCCTGGTCCCGGATCCAGGCGTCGATCAGGCCACCGAAGTGCGCCAGGAACTTCTCGTGCTCGTGCACCGGGTAGGTCGCCCGGACCGTCTCGCGCAGCAGTGAACGGAACTCCTCCGAGGTCACCCAGTCGTAGACGATCTCGTCCACGTCGCTCAGGTGCTCGTCGCAGAACTCGCGGTACCGGTCCACCTCGAAGTACCGGTCGGCCAGCTCCCGATAGCCGGCCAGCTTCTCCTGGTACGACCGATCCGGATCATCGGCCACCGCGAAGTAGCCCGCCAGGTCGGTGTCCAGGCGCATCCGCCGTCCGGTCACCACGCAGAACACCGTCCAGCGCAGCAGCGCCGTCATGGCCCACGGGAAGTAGTAGTGCAGCGAGGTCAGCGCCACGTCCGGGCAGGCGTTCGCGTAGTCGATCGGGTGCACGTCGTCGCCGCGCACCAGCGACTCGCACGAGTTGAACTCCCAGCGGAAGAACGCGTTCACCAGCCGCGAGATGGTCACCACCTCGTCACCGGCGTCGGCGGAGAGGAAGTGGTGGTCGACCTCGTACCGGGTGTGCATCGGCTGGTCCGGGCGGAACCGCATGACCATGGTCTCCGGGCCGATGGTGAGTGAGCGGGCGAACACGTCGTAGTCCTCGACCGACGCCTGCAGGTGCATCAGCCGCTCACCGGACGCGTCGTACGCGGCGTGCAGCTCGTCCACGTTGCGGATCTTCGAGACGCCGACCCAGGCGCCGCCGTCGTACGGCTTCATGTAGAGCGGATAGCCGATCGACGCGGCCGTCGCCTCCAGGTCGAACGGCTCGTTGTAGCGCGCCGCCGTGTACGCCCACCGGGAGTTGTCCAGCGGGTTCTTGAACGGCACCAGCACCGTCTCCGGCACCTTCAGCCCGAGCCGCATCATCGCGCAGTACGCCGCGTGCTTCTCCATCGACTGGAACGTGAACGGGCTGTTCAGCAGGTACACCCCGTCCATCAGGGCGATCTTCTTGAGCCACTCCCGGGGGTGGTAGTACCAGTACGCCAGCCGGTCGATGACCAGCTCGTGCTGTGGCTTGTCGCGCAGGTTGAACGGCTCGATGGTGACCCGGACCGGGCGGGTCCGGTGCGTGCGCCCGTCCGCCGCGGTGACCGTACCGAGCCGGCGCAGCAGTGACTCGAAGGCGCGTGGCCAGTCGTCCTCGGTGCCCAGCAGCAGTCCGATGGTGTGCTCGACGTCGGCCACGGCAGCGCCTCTTCTCTCATCGGAGCTCCGGCCAGGCGTCGCCCAGCAGGGTGGTCAGGTGCGGGTCCAGTGCCGCGCGCCAGGCCGGCCAGTCGTGCCCGCCCGGGCCGACCGCGAGCCTCACCGGATAACCCTGGCGGCGCAGCGCCACCGCCATGTCCCGGTTGTTCGCCAGGTTCTCCTCGGCGGCGCCGCAGGTCATCGTGGTGGGCACGGCCGGGCCGCGGCCGGTGGTCAGCACCCG
This sequence comes from Actinoplanes awajinensis subsp. mycoplanecinus, assembly GCF_001509495.1. NCBI lineage: Bacteria > Bacillati > Actinomycetota > Actinomycetes > Micromonosporales > Micromonosporaceae > Actinoplanes > Actinoplanes awajinensis. The sequence goes on from NZ_LLZH01000299.1 coordinate 63,813, forward strand.
GCGGACGTACCGGACGATCCGCGACCAGCGCCGGAACCCGGACTCCTGCCGGTCGTGCCGCGGCTGGAAGAAACTGCCGGACTGCAGGAAGAGCCCGGCGAACCCGGCCGGATGACACCGTTGCGCGTGCAGCATCGCGAGCGCGCCGAGGCTGACACCCGCGCCGACGACCCGATGCACGCCGAGGCGGGACCGCAGGCGGGGCAGAACATCAAGGGCAAGACTTTCCGCGTACGGGTCGCAGGCCGAATACCACTCGTCGCGCTCGCCCGGCGGCAGCAGCACCAGGTGGCAGCCGGCCCCCGTGGCGTGCTCGGCCAGCCCGCCGCGACGCTGATACTCCGGCCCGTCGTGGGCCAGCAGCAGCCGATCGGTGTCCTGGTCGGGTGACCAGACGCGTGCGGTGACCGCGGTGTGCAGGGCGGGCAGCGGAAGACGGACCCTCCGCCAACGGCCCGCTCCCATGAACGCACATTAACGCCGCGCTGCCGTTCCCGCCGGACGAGTGGACTTTGCACCGGCCCGCTTTCCCGCAGCACCACGGCCGTCACCGTCCCGGTCGTCGCGGCTTCCGGTCCGGCGGCCGTGTTCGCCTTCGCGCCGGCGGCTCGCGGCGGCGAGTTCGGTGATCCGGGTGGTCACGTCGTCGACGAGGGCCGGGTCGCCGGTGGCCGCGGCGGCGCGGAGCAGCACGGTCAGGGCTGTCGCACTGCGCTCGGGCGGGCAGTCCGGCAGCAGGGCGGGCAGCCGCGCGGTCATCAGGTCGACGGCGGCGAGCGGGTCGTCCCGGTGCCGGTGCAGGAAGCCGCCGCGCATGGTGACCGCTTCCAGGGCGTTGTCCGGCGTGATGCCCGGGTGCGCGGCCAGCTCCGCGGCGTGCCGGGTCAGCCGGTCGGCCCGCTCGACGTCCCCGCGCAGCTCGGTGGCGTCGGCCCGGTTCAGTACCGAGCGCAGGTAGTCGTCCACCCCGTCCGGCAGCACTGTCCGGAACAGCCGCTCGGCCACCGCGAAGTGCGTCTCGGCCTCATTCAGGTGCACTGCCGCGAGGCTGCCCGGCCGCGCCCGAGCGGCCGGCGCCACCCGCACCGGCGTCTCCGGAACCGGACTCCGGCTCGGCCGCCCGACCGCCGCTCCCAGCCCGACATCGATCCCCGCCCCGTCCCCGCTGCCGTGCCGCCCCCCGAACCCCGCCGGGTCGGACTCCAGCTGGCCGTCCGCCGCGGGTGTGCCTTCCGGCCCGTCATCCGCCGGCGGCTCGCCGTCGCTCTCCCGCCGGCCATCCGAATCCGGTTCGCCATCGGCATCCGGCAGGGTGCTGCGCTGCGGCTGAGCGCTCGCGTCCGGCGGCGTGCCGGTCCCCGTGGAGCGGTCGGGCTCCGGCCGGGCGTCGCTGAGCGGCTGGGTGTCGAGCTCAGGCGAAGCGGGTTCCGGTTGTCCGCCGGGTGCTGCCCGCCCGACGTCCCCGGGCCGGGTGCCGGGCAGCGGCTGAGTGGTGGGGCGGGCGCCGGGTTGGAGCCAGACGCCGGATGGCGGGCGGGCCGTGGTCGCGGGACGCTCGGCGAGGCGGGCCAGTTCGACCTCGATGACGCCCAGGTTGTCGAAGGTGATCGCCCGGCCGATCGGGTCGCCGACCAGTGGGCCGACCTCCAGGGACCGCACCAGGCAGCGCTTCGCCCTGGCGAGATCACCCTGCTCGTGGGCGGTCAGCGCGAGATTGTTGAGGATCGCCGAGTGGGTTCCGGGATCGGGGTCGGTGACCGTGCCGAGTGCTTCCAGCGCGCGGGCGAAGTGCTCCTCCGCGGCACCCGGCCGCCCGGCCCGGCGCAGCATCTCCCCGCGATCGTTCTCGGACACCGCGATGGAAGCGCCCGCGTGCGCGCTCCGATAGACCTCCGCCACCCGACCTCCCCACCTCTGGCCCAACAATAAGTATAAAAGACCCAAATAATCCATATCGCCCAGACACCCTCACCAGCACCCGCAACCACGCAGCCCCGTGCGTGGAAACTTTGGGTGCGGTGCGGACCGCAACTCCCCACGCTGTGGTTGGTCAGCCCGTGTGTGGGGACTTTGGGTGCGGTGCGGACCGCAACTCCCCACGCTGTGGTTGGTCAGCCCGTGTGTGGGGACTTTGGGTGCGGGGCGCGCCCAAAATCCCCACGCAGGTTTGGGGTTGGGGTGAGCGGGACCACCCACGGGCAATGAAGGGTGCGGCGATCGGTGTGGACGCGCCAGCGGCCAGATCGCCGTGCCCGGCCCCCGCGGGAGCGGCGCACCCACATGGGACAAAAGGCTCTTGATCTTGATTTTTCTGATCTTGGTGGGCCGAAATCCAGGTGGTCGGAAGCGGACGTCTCTGATGGTCGCCGAAGCGGCACCACACTGTCGGTAGGGTCGGTGGATGAGTGAGTGGCTGTCCGAGCGGGCTGCGGCCGCCGAGCGGGAGACCGGGACCACCTTCGATCTCACCGCCTGCGTCCGTGAGCCGATCCACCGTCTCGGCGGTGTCCAGTCGCACGGTGCGCTGATCGCCGTGCGGGCCGGGACGATCGAGGTGACAAGTGCGAACGCCGAGTCACTTCTCGGCGTGGACTGGCTGCTCGGCGCGCCGGTGGAGCGGCTGCTGGACCGCGACCAGCTCGCGCGGCTGCATGCCCTTGCCGACGCCGACACCGGGCAGACCGCGATGATGCCGGTGCGGCTGGCCCCGGACGGGCGGCGGTTCGACGTGACCGTGCACCGGGCCGAGGAGCGGCTCGTGCTGGAGTTCGAGAACGCGGCCGGCGCGGTCGACGAGTTCGGAGCGTTCTCCGTGCCGGTGCGGCAGGCGCTGATGCGGCTGCAGCGGGCCGGAACGGTCACCGAGGCGACGCGGGCCGCGGTGCGCGAGATCCGGGCGATGACCGGGTACGACCGGGTGGTCGCCTACCGTTTCGAGTCCGCCGACGGGCCCGGCGAGGTGATCGCCGAGGACGTGGTGGAGGACTGGGAGCCGTGGCTCGGGCTCTGGTTCCCGGCCACCGACATCCCGCCGCAGGCCCGCAAGCTCTACGAACGCAACTGGATCCGGGTGATCGCGGACGTCGCCGACGCCACCGCCCGGCTGGTCCCGGACGTGCTGCCGGACACCGGCGAGCCGCTCGACCTGTCGCTGTCGGTGCTGCGCACGGTGTCGCCGTTCCACCTCGAATATCTCCGCAACATCGCGGTGACCTCGTCGATGTCGGTGTCGCTGCTCGACGACGGCCGGCTGTGGGGGCTGATCGCCTGTCACGGCCGGACGGTCACGGCGCTCAGCCCGCCGGTCCGGGCGGCCTGCGAGTTCTTCGGGGTGGCGTTGTCGCTGCACCTGGCCGCGCTGCGGGACCGGGACGAGTCGGCGGCCCGGGAACGGTCCCGGATCGCCATCGCCCGGCTGCTGGAACGGATCTCGGTCGACCTGACGGCGGGCTGGTCACCGGCCGGTCTGGACCAGGTCGTCGAGTGCGCCGCGGTGGCCGTCCGGTTCGGCGGGGTGATCACGGTGGCCGGTCCGGTGACGGCCGCGACGGTGGCGGAGCTGCTGGCCGGGGTGCCGGCCGGGGAGTTGTGGCACAGCGACCGGCTCGGGTCGGAGCAGCTCTCCGGCGCGCTGGTGCTGCCGGTCGGCACGTCCGGCGACTGCGTGGTCTGGCTGCGCGGCGAACGGACCGTCGCCCGGCGCTGGGCCGCCGACCCGGCCACGCCGGTGGTCCTCGGCCCGAACGGCCGGCGCCTCACCCCGCGCGGGTCGACAGCGGTGTTCCTGGCCACCGTCCGCGGCCGGAGCATGCCGTGGTCGGCCACCGACCTGGCGATGGCCGCCGAGCTGGGCCGGTCGCTGACCGAGATCGCCCTGGCCCAGGCCCGCAAGCTGGCCGCGCTGAACGTCGAGCTGACCCGCAGCAACGTCGACCTGAACTCGTTCGCGCACGCTGCCGCGCACGACCTGAAGGAGCCGTTGCGCGGCATCGCGAACTACGCCACGTTCATCGCCGAGGACACCGAGGGGCGGCTGGACGAGCTGACCCAGCGTCGCCTCGAGTCCATCCAGCGGCTGGCCACCCGGATGGACGAGCTGCTCAACGCGTTGCTCTACTACTCCCGGCTGGGCCGCACCGACCTGCGGCGGGAGGCGGTCGACCTGCGCGCCGCGGTGGCCCGCGCGCTGGAGTCGGCCGGGCCGCGGCTGGAGACCGCCGGCGTCCAGGTCGAGTTGCCCGGTGATCCGCCGCCGGTCGTCGCCGACCCGGTGTTCCTCGACGAGATCCTGGTCAACCTGCTGGTGAACGCGGCCAAGTACGCCCGGGCCGACCCGCCGCGCCTGGTCACCATCGGGGTCGCCGCGACCGTCCCGCCCGGTGCCGCCGACCCGGAGCCGGCACTGTTCGTCCGGGACAACGGCATCGGCATGCCCGAGCACCTGCGCGAGGAGGCGTTCGAGCTGTTCCGGCGGCTGCACCCGGGCGGGCAGGACGGGTCCGGCGCCGGGCTGGCCATCGTGCGCCGGATCGTCGAGCGGCACGGCGGTCAGATCTGGGCCGGCGAGTCCCCGGGCGGCGGCACGACGATGTGGGCGACGTTCGGCCGGGACCGCCAGTAGTCCAGGGTCTGGCGCAACACCGTCTGGAACAGTCCGAAATTGATCGGCTTGAAGATGTAGCTGTCCGCGCCGGCGGCGTAGCAGGCGTCCGCCTCGGCCTGGTCCTCCGACGAGGTGAACACCACGATCCGGAGCCGGTCCAGGGCCGGGTCGGCGCGCACCCGCTGGATCACCGCGAGCCCGCCCTCGCCGGGCATGTTCAGGTCGAGCAGGATCAGGCCGGGCAGCTCCGCGCCGGGCGCGGTCAGCCGGGGGAGCACCTCGCCGCCGGAGCGCAGGAACTCCAGGCGCAGGTCCGGGTGGGACCGGCTGATCGCCCGTTCGATGGCCTCGACGTCCTCGGCCGAGTCCTCGACGATCAGGATGAGATCAAAGCCGGTCATCGGCGGGGCCTTTCGCTGGATCTTCCACCCGGATCGCGAGGACCGCGATGTCGTCGGCGCCGGTGACCCCGAACCTGGCGGCGGCCGCGCTCAGCTCGTGCACCAGGGTGTCGAGCGGGACGTCCCGCAGCTTGTCGACGGTCTCGAACAACCCGACGTCGCCGAACATCCGGCCGGCCGCGTCCCGGCTCTCGGTGAGCCCGTCGGTGAACATCACCAGGGTGTCCCCGGCGGCGAGCCGCAGCCGGGACCGGCCGACCCGGGCCTCGGGCAGCACGCCGACCGGCACGCCACCGCCACGCCCGGACTCGGCGGGCCGCCCGCGGCGCAGGATCAGCGGCGCCGGGTGCCCGCACGACAGCCACTGCACGCCGAAGCCACCGGCCTCGGCCCGGAGCAGGGCCACCCCGGCGGTCAGGAACCGCCACGACTTCTCCCGGCGCAGCGAGGTGTTCAGCCGGGCCAGCGCCCGGACCGGCGGCAGGCCCTCCTGCAGCAGGGCGCCGAGGGTGTGCCGGGCCATCCCGGTCAGGGCGGCCGCGTCCACGCCCCGGCCGCAGACGTCGCCGACCAGGGCGCCGACCGTGCCGTCCGCGCGGACCACCACGTCGTAGAAGTCGCCGCCGACCTCCAGCACCCGGTCGCCGACCGTGTAGGAGGCGGCGAACTCGAGCCCGGCCGCGGACGGCAGCCGGCTGGGCAGCAGGTGCTGCTGCATGGTGACCACCTCGCGGCGGCGCTGCTCGTACAGCTCGCCGTTGTCCAGGGCGAGCGCGGCCCGGTACGACAGGTCGCGCAGGAACCGCGGCGGCGGCACGTCCTGGGGGTCACGCTCGAACATGAAGATCAGGACGCCGGCGGTGCGGTCGCGGGCCCGCAGCACCTGGGCGTCGACGATCCGGCTGCCGGGGACGACACTCTCGGCGCGGACCACCCGCCCGGCGATCGCCCCGGTGGCCAGCTCGGTCAGCTGCCGGGCCACCGCCGGGTCGGCGAGCAGCGCGTTCAGCCGCCGCATGTCGATGTGCACGGCGCTGCGCAGCTCCGGCCGGCCGCCCTCGTAGAGGTAGACCAGGCAGCCCTCGGCGATCGCCGGCACCGCCATCCGGGCCACCCGGCGCAGCGTCTGCGTCCGGTCCAGCACCGCGTCCATCTGCAGCGAGGCCTCGGCCAGCAGCGCGTCGCGGACCTGCTGGGCCTGCTCGGCGCGGTGCGCGGCGAGTCGTCGGATCGCCTCCCGGGTGACGTCGGCGACCTGGTCCAGGCAGAGCGCCGCGCGATCCGGGTCACCGTCCGGGCCGAGCAGGATCAGCATCGTCCCGCCGAGCTCGCCGTCGCCGTCGAACCGGGACACGGCCACGCCGTGCACGCCGCGCTCGGCCAGCCAGTCCCGCGCCGGTGAGTCCGGGATGCCGCCCGCGACGGCCAGCTCCAGCGCGACCGGCCGGGCGTCATCCTCGAGCGGGAGCCCGGCCCACCGGTACACGGTGATCTCGGTGCCGGTGGTGTGCCGCAGACCCCACGCACCGACCGCCCCGGGCACCCGCAGCAGCGGGGGCAGCACCAGGTCGCTCAGCTCCTCGCGGGAGGTGATGGCCGCGACGGACGCCCACAACCGGTGGATCGTCACCGCCCAGCCCAGTTCCTCCGTCGTCACGGCACGCGACACTACAGGTTCTATGGTGGCGGCATGCGGATCCGGATCGAGGGACGTGACCTACCCCAATCCTCCGAGCTGCGCCTGAACAACGTGCACGTCGGCGTTCAGCGGCGCGCCGAGGTGGTCGGGCGGGTCCCGGTGACCGAGGCGCACGCGGTCTGGGAGCTGGAGGCGGACGGCCGAGAGGTCGACGACCTGCTCGACGTCGGCGGCCCCTGGGTGCACGGCCGGCCCGGGGCGCGTTTCCTGTATCTGAGCTGGGGCGCGGTGCACGACGGTGAGTTCGCCATGTTCCGGCGGGCGAAACTGCTGTTCGGCGACATCCCGTCGGCGCTGCTGCGGGCCGCCTTCTCCGGCGGCGGGGTGCTGGTCGGCCGGCTCAGCCTGACCGACGACGAGGGCGGTCCGCGCTGCGCGCGGGTCCGCCCACCCGAGATCGTCTGGACGCTGGAGGCTGATCGCTGACGGTCGGCGTCGGGGATGAGTTCCCAGGGGTACGTCGTGATCGGCCCCGGGCCGGTCAGCACGATCGCTCGCATCGCCGTCACCCTGGCGGCGACATCGCCCGTCGCTCAGCGATTCCAGCCGGGGGCGGTGGCGGCCAGGGCCGGTTCCGGGCGGCCGAAGTGGTAGCCCTGCAGCAGGTCGAAGCCGAGCGCGGTCAGGGTGTCCGCGGTGTGCTCGTCCTCGACGCCCTCGGCGACCAGGGTCAGGCCCAGGCCGTTCGCCATCCGGGCCACCGACTCGACGATCACCCGGTCCTGCGGGTGGTGGATCCGGGCGACGAACGAGCGGTCCAGTTTCAGCTCGTCCACCGGGAGCTGGGTGAGCAGGCCCAGCGACGTGTTGCCGGTGCCGAAGTCGTCGATCGCCACCCGTACGCCGATCTCCCGCAGTGACCGCAACCGGTCGGCGCTCTCGGCCGGGCGGGTCATCACCGCGCTCTCGGTCACCTCGACGATCAGCGACCCGGCCGGCAGTCCGGTCTCGGCGAGCAGGGCCACGATGGTCGCGACGATCCGGTCCGAGGCCAGCACCGGCGCCGCGAGGTTCACCGCCACCGGTACGGCACAGCCGGCCCGATGCCAGGTCGCCGCCTGGCGCACGGCGTCACCCAGCACCGCCTCGGTCAGCAGATGGATCACGTCGGAGCGCTCCGCCTGGGGCAGGAAGGCGCCCGGCGGGAGCAGCCCGCGCTGCGGATGGGACCAGCGCACCAGCGCCTCCACCGAGACGGTCTCCCGGGTGTGCGCGTCGACCAGCGGCTGGTAGTGCAGGATCAGCTCCCGGTTGCCGATCGCGGTCCGCAGGTGGGTGTCCATCCCGAGGTCGGCGTGCCCGGCGGAGAGCGCGGCGTGCCAGTGCTCGACCTGGGTGCGGTCGCGCTTGGCGGCGTACATGGCGGCGTCCGCCCGGGCCACCAGGTCGTCCACGTCGGGGCGCGGCCGGCCGTCGGTGACCGCGATGCCCATCGACGCCTCGACGGTGATCGGGACGCCGGCCACCTCGTACGGTCCCTCGATGGCCCGCAGCAGCCGGTGCCCGGCCTCGGCGAGCGGCGCGGCGGCCGGCGCCGACGGCTCGACGCCGGGCCAGGTCGTCAGGTCCGGGGTGAACACCACGAACTCGTCGCCACCCAGCCGGAACGCCTGGGCCGGCGCGCACGCGGCGGCCAGCGCCACCGAGACGGACCGCAGCAGCTCGTCGCCACCGGCGTGGCCGAGCGAGTCGTTGATCTCCTTGAACCGGTTGAGGTCGATCACCAGGGCGGCGGCCCGGTGGCACGGGGCCGGGCGTTCCAGCAGGCTGCGGCGGTTGCCCAGGCCGGTCAGGTCGTCGGTGAGCGCCATCGCCTGGTAGCGCAGGCTCAGGTGCTCGACCAGCGGGCCGACCGGGGCGACACCCACGGTGCCGTCGTCGAACATGACCACCAGCGGGATCGCCTTCAACGGGTCCGGCCGCTCCATCGCGGCGCGGGCCGCGTCACCCCAGCCGGTGCCGGCCGGGAGCACCAGGGCCGGCTGGCGGAGCAGGCTGCGCAGCGGGCGGCGGTGCAGCAGCGCGCGGCCGTACCCGAGCCGGCCGGCCAGCACCATGTCGAGGAAGCCGCGGTCGACCAGGTAGAGCTGATCGTTCGCGGCGGTGACCACGCCGAGCAGCTCGGGGTGGCCGCGCAGGACCGACTCGACCTCGCCCATCGAGGTGTCCGGCGCGGTGAGCGGGACCGGCACGGCCAGGTCGGCGAGGATCGGGGTACGCATGTGACCGCCTCCCCCGACGCTCCGGCCCAGCCCGTAACGCCGATACGGCCCCGGACCGGCGGATCACGATTATGCCCGCCTGCCCGGATCGGGGGCAGTCCCCGCGTGAATCGTTTTCGGAACGGTTTGGTGTCCGGATCGCGTGGTCCCGCATCGATACCCGGCCATTGGTGATCTTGGTTCGCTTTCCGGACAGCGGCCCTCGTTCCGCGGCGCGGGACCGCGGTCCGGGAATCTGTCGGACGGTCGGCCTAGAGTCTTCCGGGTGCCGAGCTCCCTGCCTGTGGTCGACCAACCAGCCGTCGAGCCGGGCGTCCGTGTCCTGCACGGGTTCGTCTCCGCCGACGGCGGGCTGAACCTGTGGGCCGAGAGCGGCACGCCGATCGCGGTCCCGGCCGGCGCGGGCCGGGCGGCGCCGTGGCATCCGTTCGCGGTGCCCGCCGCCGGCCTGCCGCTCGGCGACCGGCGCGAGCCCGCCGTGCTGACCCTGCCGTCGACCGGGGCCGGCCCGCTGCCGTCGCCGCAGGTCGGGCTGCCACCGCGGCGCGGGGTGCGGCGGGCCCGGGCCTGGCGGGTGCCGGCCGTGGGCGTGCCGTTCCTCGACGCCGACCTGGCCGCCGAGTTCGACGGCCGGGTCTCGCCCGGGGTGCGCTGGCTGATCGAGCTGTGCGGGTTCGCCGCGAGCCTGGTCCGGCGCGGGCGGGTGCTGCCCGGCGTGCGGCTGGACGGTCCGCGCCCGGTGGCGTATTGGCGGCCGGTGCTGATCGGCGCGGACGCGGCCCGGCACGCCACCCTGCTCGAGCGGATGCCGCCGGCCTGCCGCGCCGAGACCCCCGGCCCGGGCACCAGCCTGTCCACCGCGCCCGTCCCGGCGGCCACCGGCGCGTTGCCACCGGAGGACCTGCTGGCCGTGGCGCTGGGCCGGCTCGTCGACGGCCTGGTGCGCACCCGGCTGGTCGAGGCCGGGGTGACCCCGGCCGCCGACGGCTGGCTCGGCGCGCTGACCGGTGAGCCCGAGTTCGACGCGCCGGCCGGGCGGCTCGACGAGCTGATCGGGGCGCTGGACGCCTGGTTCGCGCAGGCCGCCCGGGGTTCCGAGGTCCGGCTCTGCTTCCGGCTCAGCGACCCGCGGGAGCACGAGCCGGTGCTGCCCGGCGACGTGCAGCTGCCCGAGGGTGCCTGGCGGCTGGAGTTCCTGCTGCAGGCCGCGGACGAGCCGAGCGTGCTGGTCCCGGCCGCCGACGTGTGGCGCGACCGGTTCGCCCCGCTGCGCCGGTGGACGTCGTTCCCGCAGGAGCGGCTGCTCGCCGGGCTGGGCCGGGCCGCGCGGCTCTACCCGGCGCTCGGTGACGCGCTGCGCGAGGCACACCCGGCCGAGATGCTGCTGGACACCGAGGGCGCGCACGGCTTCCTCAGTCACGCCGCGCTGCTCGAGGAGTCGGGGTACGGCGTCCTGCTCCCGGCCTGGTGGCGGCGCCGGTCCGGGCTGGGGCTGTCGCTGCACGTGCGCTCACCGGAGCCGATCGCGCCCGTGCTGAAGGACCGCACCACCGGGCTGCGCGACATCGTCGACTACCGGTGGGGGCTGGCGCTCGGCGGCCGGACGCTCACCGAGGACGACCTGGCCGACCTGTCCCGGGCCAAGGTGCCGCTGGTCAAGCTGCGCGGCCGCTGGGTCTTTCTCGACCCGGAGCGCCTCGCCGCCGGGCTGGCGTTCCTGGCCCGCGGCGGCGGCACCATGACGGCCGGCGACGCGCTGCGGGTGACCCGGTTGCTGCCGCCCGAGGAACTGCCGCTGCCGGTCACCGATGCGCGCGGCGAGGGCTGGCTGGCCGACCTGCTGCGCGGGGAGCTGGACGAGCGGCTGGAGCTGCTCGCGCCGCCCGCGGGGTTGACGGCGGTGCTCAGGCCGTACCAAATAAGGGGTTTCTCCTGGCTGGCCTTCATGGATTCGCTCGGGCTGGGCGCGTGCCTGGCCGACGACATGGGGCTGGGCAAGACGATTCAGCTGCTCACCCTGCTGCTGCACCGGCGGGACGGTCCGGCGCTGCTGATCTGCCCGCTGTCGGTGCTGGGCAACTGGCAGCGGGAGGCCGAGCGGTTCGCGCCGGAGCTGCGGGTGCGGGTGCTGCACGGCGCCGACCGGACCCTTGACGTCACCGGCACCGACCTCGTGCTGACGACGTATGCCACGGCGGTGCTCGACGCCGACGCGCTGGCCGGGATCGACTGGGACCGGGTGGTGCTCGACGAGGCGCAGCACATCAAGAACAGTGCGGGGGCGGCGGCCCGGGCGGTGCGGCGCTTCCCGGCCCGCAACCGGATCGCGCTGACCGGCACCCCGGTGGAGAACCGGCTGGCCGAGCTCTGGTCGATCCTGGACTTCGTCAATCCGGGCGGGCTCGCCTCGGCGCACACGTTCCGGGCCCGGTTCGCCGTGCCGATCGAACGGTACGAGGACGAGGAGGCGGCCGCCCGGCTGCGGCAGGCGACCCGGCCGTTCCTGCTGCGGCGCACCAAGGCCGACCCCGGCATCGCCGGTGACCTGCCGTCGAAACGGCACGTCCGGCACCTGTGCGGGATGACCACCGAGCAGGTCAGCCTCTATCGCGCCGTGCTCGACGAGCTGCTGGACCGGCTCGGCGAGCCGGGGGAGACCCGCCGCAAGGGCCTGGTGCTGGCCGCGATGACCAAGCTTAAACAGGTCTGCGTGCACCCGGCGCTGCTGCTCAAGGACGGTTCGCCGCTGCCGGGCCGATCCGGCAAGGTCGACCGGCTCGAGGAGATCGTTGATCGGGCTCTGGGCGGTGGGGAGAGCGCGCTGGTCTTCACCCAGTTCGCCAAGTTCGGCGGGATGCTCGCGCCGCACCTGGCCGCGCGCTTCGGGGTGGACGTGCCGTTCCTGCACGGCGGCACCGCGCGCGGCGCCCGGGACGCGATGGTGGAGACGTTCCAGCAGGCGCAGCGGCCGGGGGTGTTCGTGCTGTCGCTGAAGGCCGGCGGCACCGGGCTCAACCTGACCGCCGCCAACCACGTGGTGCACGTCGACCGCTGGTGGAACCCGGCCACCGAGACCCAGGCCAGCGACCGCGCGTTCCGGATCGGGCAGCGCCGCGACGTGCATGTGCACACCCTGGTCTGTCTCGGCACCCTGGAGGAGCGCATCGACCAGCTGCTGTCCGACAAGGGCGTGCTGGCCGAGCGGGTGGTCGGCTCCGGCGAGGGCTGGCTGACCGCGCTGTCCACCAGCGAGTTGCGTGACCTGTTCGCACTGGCACCGGAGGCGATCGTTGACTGAGCCACGCACCGACTTCGCGCCCGCTTTCCTGGGCATGTTCGAGTCCCTGCGGATGGGGCCGACGTTCGCGCGCGGCCGCCGCGACGAGCGGGCCGGGCACGTCCGCAGCCTGACCGTCTCCAGCAGCCTGGCCGTCGCCATGGTCCGCGGCCCGGAGGACCCGGCCGCGTTCCGCTCCCGGATCGCGGTCCGGGCGTTCGGCGCGGCCGGCTGGGCCCGGGTGGAGGCCGCCCTGGTCAAGGAGGCCCGGTTCGTCGCCGGGCTGCTCGACGGACGGATGCCGGCCGGGATCGAGGCGGTCTTCACCGCGGCCGAGCTGACCCTGCTGCCGCTCTCGCTGGACGAGGTGGCGATGGACTGCTCGTGCGAGCGCTGGCCGATGCCGTGCGCGCACCTGGCCGCGACGTGTTACGCGCTGGCCCGGCTGTTCCAGGAGGACCCGTTCGAGGTGTTCGCCTGGCGCGGGCGGCACCGCGACGAGCTGCTGATGCGGCTGCGGCGGCTCCGCGAGTCGGCCGCGGTCGAGGGGCTCGTCGAAAAACCTCCGGTGAAGGAGGAGATCCCTCTTGTCGATCCGGCCGACCTGGACGGATTCTGGGGCCGCGAGCTCGATCTCGGCGAGACACCCGAGGAGACCTTCAGCGGGCGCTCCGACGCGCTGCTCGATCAGCTCGACCCGCCGGACCTCACCCACCACGGGCGTCCCGTAAACGAGGTTCTTCGCCCGGCATTCCGCGCCCTTTCGGACCCCGAGGGGGTCGGCCGAACGGATTAGTTAGCCGGAAACGCTGAAAGCCCTCGGACAGCCGTGATGCGCTAAGGACGCAAAGCCGTTATGTCCGAAATAAGGTGTGTGAGATGAACAAGGCACAGCGTTTCTTCGCGCTCGCCGGCATGGGTGTCGCTGCCGGCGCGATGATCGGCATGGGCCCGGCACAAGCTGCCCCGTCCACGACCACGTCGGCGTCCGGCGGTGGAAGAACCATCCAGGCGTCGGACTGGGATGACAACTACGTGGTCGGCTACTACCGCACCGAATGGTCGTGCGAGCGGGCCGGCTGGACCGGTCAGCGCAACGGCGCCTGGGACGGCTACGACTGCGACCCGACCCGTTACAGCGGGCGCGGCTGGGTGTTCCAGCTGGTCGTGGACGAGGACTCCTGGCAGTGGAACGACTGGGACGGCCCGTGGCCGGGGGACTGGCCGTACCGGCCGGACTACGCGGGCACGTCGTTCCACGTGCGTGGGATGCACGGCCACGTGAAGGGGCATGGCCAGCACGGGCACGGCCCGAAGGACTGGGACGGCCCGAAGGGCGGCCCCAAGGGTCCGAAGGACTGGGACGGTCCGAAGGACTGGGACGGTCCGAAGGGCGGCCCCAAGGGTCCGAAGGACTGGAAGGACGGACCCAAGGACGGTCCGGACAAGCACGACGGTGACATGAAGGGCTGGCCGAAGCCGTAATCGGGCTTCTGTCGATGGGACCGCGGGCCACAACAGGTGGCCCGCGGCCTTTTTTGTCACCAGTCGACCGGCACGTAGTCCTTGAGGAAGCAGCCGTAGACGTCCTCGCCCTGCTCGCCGCGCACGATCGGGTCGTACACCCGGGCCGCGCCGTCGACCAGGTCCAGCGGGGCGTGGAAGCCCTCCTCGTGCAGCCGCATCTTCGTCGGATGCGGGCGCTCGTCGGTGATCCAGCCGGTGTCGACGCTGGTCATCAGGATGCCGTCGGCGAACATGTCGACCGCGCTGGTGCGGGTCAGCATGTTCAGCGCGGCCTTCGCCATGTTGGTGTGCGGGTGGCCGGCGCCCTTGTAGCCGCGCTTGAAGATGCCCTCCATGGCGGAGACGTTCACGATGTACCGCCGGGGGAACGGCGACGCGGTCATGGCCGGCCGCAGGCGGCTGACCAGGATGAACGGCGCCGTCACGTTGCACAGCTGCACCTCGAGCAACTCGAGCGGGTCGACCTCGTGGACCCGGTCGCTCCAGCTGTTCGTCGGCGTGACGTCCGGCACCAGGCCGCCGGCGTCGATCTCGACCGACCGCGCGGTCAGTGCCATCTCGGTGATCTGCTGCGGGGTGAGCTGGCTGACGCCGCTGGTCAGAGCGGCCGCCGGCGACGTGCCGACGGTGCCGAAGAACTCCAGCTCGGGCAGCGGCCCGGACGGCAGCGGCTGGGACTCGGCGGCGGCGATCGCGGCGTAGGAGCCGGCCGTCCGTCGTACCGTCTGTGCCGCATTGTTGACCAGGATGTCCAGCGGGCCGTGCGCCGCGACCGAATCGGCCAGCCCGACCACCTGCGCCGGGTCGCGCAGGTCGATCCCGACCACCCGCAGCCGGTGCAGCCAGTCCGCGCTGTCCGGCATCGCGGTGAACCGCCGCACCGCGTCGTGCGGGAACCGCGTCGTGATGGTCAGATCCGCGCCGTCGCGCAGCAGCCGCAGCGCGATGTACATGCCGATCTTCGCCCGTCCGCCGGTGAGCAGCGCCCGCCGCCCGGTCAGGTCGGTGCGCGCGTCCCGGCGCTCGTGGTTCAGCTTCGCGCAGTCCGGGCAGAGCTGGTGATAGAACGCGTCCACCACGGTGTAGCGCTGCTTGCACACGTAACAGCCACGCGCCTGCTTCAGCACCCCGGCGGTCGCCCCGACGGTCGCGCTGGTCAGCGGGATCCCGGCGGTCTCGTCGTCGATCCGTCCCGGCGCGCCGGTCGCGGTCGCCTCGGTCACCGCCTTGTCGTTGGCGAGCACCGCCTGCCGCCGCTCCTTGCGCCGCTGGATCTTGGTGCTCTTGAACAGGCCCGCGGTCGCGCGCCGTAACCGCACCGCGTCCGGGTGCTCCGGCGGCAGAGCCTCCGCCTCGGCCAGCACGGCGAGACAGACCGCCATGCGGTCCGGTTCCACGCCCACGGTCGGGTCACTGCCGGTCATCCGTTACTTCTCCCTCGTCGGCGCAGTTGCCGCCAGGCACTGTATTACGCTGCGCCCCCATCGGCCGCCGCGCGCGTCCCGCAAAGGATCCCGGTCACCGTCCGCTCTTCTCTCCCGGTCCTTTTCCGGTACGCCCATGGTGGCCCCGGCCACCATGAGAACGCACCTACCCGCGAGAACGTCACGAGGTTCGCTGCACCGGCCGGGAAAGGCGATGCGCGCCCAGGGGTGCTGGGCGCGCATCGGTGTTCGTGGTTCACTCCGCGACCGGGTCCCGGCCCTCGTTCCGGTCCTGCGAGCGGTCGGCGGACGCGGGAGCGCCGTTGACCGGTCCCTCGTTCGGTGTGCCGCTGCGGGTGGGGCCGCCGTTCGCCGGGCGTGACCGGTCGTGGTCGGCCAGGGTGGCCGGCCGCCGGACCGGAGCCGGCGGGGTTCCCCCGGTCATCCAGTCGTCCAGGGTCTGCGGGCGGAGTGCGCCCGAGCTGACCGGGCGGTTGTCGCCGCCTTGCAGGTCGTCGAGGTTCCGCGGCCGGAGTGCGCCCGAGCTGACCGGGCGGTTGTCGCCGCCTTGCAGGTCGTCGAGGTTCCGCGGCCGGAGTGCGCCGGAGCTGACCGGGCGGTTGTCGTCGAGGCTCTCCGGGCGGCTTCCGTGCAGCCACTCGTCAAGCGTCTGCGGCCGTCGTCCCGGCACGGAGCTGACCGGCACGGAGCTCACCGGAACGGAGCTGACCGGAATGGAGCTGACCGGCACCGGACTGACCGGCGGGAGGTCGCCCAGCGTCTGTGGTCGCCGGCCGTAGGCAGGCGCACTGACCGGCGCGACCGCCGGGGTCCCGGCACCGGCCGGATCCGGTTCGTCCGCGGCGTGGTCACCATTCTCAGCGGCCCACTCGGGAATCATCGGGGCGGCGTCCGATTCAGCCCGTTCCACGGTGTCGTCCGGCTCGGCCGGTGACGTCTCCGGTTCGACCTCCGCAGGCACGCTCTCCGCGGCCTGCGAAGCCACCCGTTCGGGTTCCTCCTCGCTCGGCGTGGTGCCGGGCGTGGCGGTCGGCGCTTCGGTGGCGGGCAGCGCCGGAGCAGTGGCCCGCTCGTCGGATGCGGAGGCGTCGGTCTCGAGACCCGGCGAGTGAGAGCTCTCGGCCGATACCGGCTGTTCCTCGGCGTCCGCCACGCCGTCCTCAGCCGCTACCTCATCCGTGGCCTCGGTGGGCACTGGGGCGGTGACGGGCTGCTCGCCGGTGATGCCGGTGGATTCCGCCGTGGCGGCCGGCTCCTCGAGCGGCGCCGGTTCGGCGCGCCGGCGGGCCGGCACGGGGAAGTCGCCAAGGGTCGCCGGACGGCTCGCTCGCTCGGCCGGAACGTCCGGCGTCGACGAACTGTCCGACCCGGCAGGCTCGGTGGACCTGGCGCCGAGCCAGTCATCGAGCGTCCGCGGCCGCCGGGCCGCGGGTTGCTCGGCGACGGCCGGTTCCGGCGAAGCCGGTCCGGTCGAAAGGGCACCTGCCACCAGGCCGGCTTCGCCGGCCGGATCCTGAACAACCAGGCCGGCCGAAAGCGCGTCACCGGTCGGCTCCTCGGCGACCGGGTCGATCCGCAGGTCGTCAGCGGCCGGTTCCGTAGTGTCCGTGGTCGCCGTCAGGGGGTCAGTGGCCGGTTCCGCAGCGACCGTGGTCGCTGGCAGGCGGTCGGCGGCGGGTTCCGGAGCAACCGGCGTGCCGGCCTGCTCGCTGGTGGCAGGCTCAGGGATGACCTCGATGCGGGCCTGCTCGCCGACAACCGATTCGGTGAGACCGGCGACAGGTTCGTCGAGACCAGCGACAGGTCCGCCGAGGTCAGCGACAGGTTCGTCGAGGTCAGCGACTGGCTCGTCGAGGTCAGCGACTGGCCCTGCGAGGTCAGAGTCCGGTTCGTCGAGGTCAGCGGCCGGTTCGGCGAGGTCAGTGGCTGCTGTGGTGAGTGCGGCGGCAGTGTCGGTGCCCGGTGCCTGGTCGTCGGCTGACGGCTCCGTGCCGGAGGTTTGCCCGGCGGTGGTGTCGGCCGCAGCCGCCGGCTCGGTCTCCGCGTCGGCGAGCCAGGGGAAGTCCGAACCCGAAGTGGCGGCGGGAGCCTCGGCGCTGCCGACGATACCGGCGATCCGGGGATCGGACATCCAGGTGAACGCGTCCGCGACCTCGGCCGGAATCGCACTGACCGGAACAACGTCAGCCACCGGGACCGCAGCCATCGGGACCACAGCCACCGGCTCGTCCGCAGCCCGGACGTCCTCAGCTGCCGTTTCGTCCCGATCCGTCAGTCCGGCCGAAGCATCCTGGTCCGCAGCGACCACGTGGTCTGCGTCAGCCGCCTCGTCCTCGGCGGCGTGGGCCGCCGCAACCACCTGATCCGCCGCAACCACCTGATCTGCCGCAACCACATGATCCGCCGCGGCCGCCTGGTCCGCGGCAACGGCCTGATCCGCCGGTACAGCCTGTCCCGCAGCGTCCTCGGGGTCCGGCTGGTCGACAGGGCCCCGCCGGGCCGCAGCGTCCGTCTCAGCGGTGCGAGCAGCCTCATCTGCGGGGTCGGACGCGTCCGCCACGGCAACCGGGTCGGCCTGGAGGCCTTCGTCCGCCGGGGCAAGCGGGTCGGCCTGGCGGTCTTCGTCCGCCGGGGCAAGCGGGTCGGCTTGAAGGTCCTCGTCCGCCGAGGCGACCGGGTCGGCCTGGCGGTCTTCGTCCGCCGGGGCAAGCGGATCGGGCTCGGGGGAGAGCGCCTGGCCCCCTGCGGACGATGACTCCTCCGCAGGTGATGACGCTTCGGTGAGCGACGGCGTCTCCGGCGAGGAAACGTCGGCGGCCTGCCGGGTCCCGGGCGGGTCGGCGGCGACCGCCTCGGCGCCGGCGGCCAGGGTGGCCTCGACCCGGGCCCAGAGTGCGTCGCTGTCGAGCGGCTCCGAAGGCGGTTCTGAAGTCGCGTCCGAACGGGGTTCCGGAGTCGGCTCGGCATTCACCTCTGCGGAATCGTCCGCTGGTGCCTCGGTGTTCGCGTCCTCGCTGCCGGGAGCGTGCGCCACCGAGAAGTCCTCGGCCGGGGCGGTCGGCGTGTCCTGAGCGGCCGAGACCGGGGAACCATCCTCGAACGAGACATCGGTGGCCGAGCCGGTCCGGGCTGCGAGCGGCCCGGTCTCCTCGAGCGGGGAACCGTGTGCGGCCGCCGTCTCGCTGAAGAGCGGAGTGGGCATCCCCTCGGTGAGCCGGTTGAAGGCGTGCGCCGAGGCGGCTTCGCTGAACAGCGGAGGCACCTCCTCGCCGGGCGCGGGTTCGATCCCGGGCACGCTCGGCGCGGAACCCTCCGAGTAGATCGGAAGAGCCTGAGTGCGGTCCTCGGCCCCGAGCCCGGCAGGCACGGAGCTGCCCGCCTGCCCGTCGCCGGAGGCGATGGGCAGAGGCCCGGACAGGTTGGCGGCATCGTCGGCGGGTTCCGCGGAATCGGCACTGATGCGCGGCGCCTCGTCCCCGGCGGTGGTCAACGGATCAGCGCCGAACAGGCCCGCTTCGTCCTCGGTGGTGGCCAGGGGACTGGCGCTGACCGGTGTCACCTCATCGTCGGTGGTGACCAGCGGACTGGTGCCGGACGGTTCGTCACCGGCCGAGGCCCGGAACGTGATGTCGGAAGGCGCCGCATCATCCGGGTCGGCGGTGGGGGCAGGCTTCTCCCGGCTGGAGATGATCGGCATGACCTGCGTGGCATCGTCGGCCGGAGCCGGAGCATCGTTCTCGCTGAGGGAATCGAGCGGCGCCGGACCACCCTCGGCATCTGCCGGGACAGCCGGAACCTCCGCGCCCGCTCCGATGGATGCGTCCGAGATGATGGGAAGGATCTGAGTGCGGTCGGCCCCACCCTCGACGGCTGCGGCGTCGCCGTCCGCCTCGGTCGAGCTGCCGTCGGTCGACGAGCCGATGCCCCCGGACTCCCCGGAGCCGGCAGCGGAAGCGAGGCCGGAGCCGGCAGCGGCAGCGAGGCTGGAGTCAGAGTCGGCAGCGGTCCTGGAGCCGGAGTCGGCAGCGATCCCGTCGGACGGTGCGGTCTCATCGCCCCAGACGATGATCGAGGTCTCGTCCGGAGCCGTGACCAGGGAATCTTCGCTGGGCTCGATGATCGGCAGCAGCG
Organism: Actinoplanes awajinensis subsp. mycoplanecinus; assembly: GCF_001509495.1. Taxonomy (NCBI): domain Bacteria; kingdom Bacillati; phylum Actinomycetota; class Actinomycetes; order Micromonosporales; family Micromonosporaceae; genus Actinoplanes; species Actinoplanes awajinensis. Next base: position 83,118 of record NZ_LLZH01000299.1, read on the forward strand.
TCGTGGCCTCATCTGCCCCGGCGAACGAGCTCCCTCCGGCCGTATGCGCCGCCACGGCCGAGTAATCCAGGATCTCGGTCTCCGCCCCGACCCCGGAGGACGAGACCGCGCCGGGGGACGAGACAGCGGACAAGACGGCGGACGAGATCGCGGACGAGACGGCGGGCGAGATCGCAGACGAGACGGCGGGCGAGACCGCGGCCGAGGGCAGAGCCGGGGCCGCGGAAGCGACAGCCAGCGATTCCTCCCCCGCGTGCTCCGCCAGCCCCACCCGCTCCTGCAGTCGTCGCAGCGGCCCCGGAGCCCACCACGCCGCGTTCCCCAGCAGAGCCAGCACCGCCGGCACCAGCAGCATCCGGACCACCGTCGCGTCCAGGACCAACGCGATGATCATGCCGACGCCCACGAAGCGCATCGTCGTCACCGTCGACAGCGCGAACGCGCCGGTCACCACGATCAGCAGCAGCGCCGCCGCGCTGATCACCCGGCCGGTCCGGGTCAGGCCGGTGGTGACCGCCTCCTCGGTGGTCGCGCCCTTGGCCCGGGCCTCGACCATCCGGGACAGCAGGAACACCTCGTAGTCGGTGGACAGGCCGAACACCACGGCCGCCATCAGCACCACGATCCCGGCTTCCAGCGGCGCCGGGGTGACGTTCAGCAGGCCGGACAGGTGGCCCTCCTGGAACAACCAGACCAGCAGGCCGAACGTGGCGCTGAGGCTGAGAGCGCTCATCACCACCGCCTTGATCGGCAGCAGGATCGAGCCGAAGGCGAAGAACATCAGCAGCAGGGTGGCGCCGGCCAGCAGGCCGATCATCAGCGGCAGTTTGTCGCCGATCGCCTCGAGGCTGTCCACGTTGCGGGCCGTGACACCGCCGACCAGGATCTGGCCGCCGTCCGGTGGCTGCAGCGCGCGGATGTCGTCGACCACCTGGCGGGCCGTCGAGCTGAACGCGTCGGTGCTGGTCAGCGCCGCGTTGAAGACGGTGACGTCCTCGGCGGCGCCGCCCGGGCTGACCGAGGCCACCCCGGGAATCTTGGCGAGCTGCGCGGCGAAGCCAGGAGCCTCACCCCGCACCACGACCTGCACGCCGTCGCTGCTGAACTGCGGGTACGACGCCTTGAGCGTCTCCACCGCGATCCGGGACGGGTCGCTGGCGGGCAGCACCCGCTCGTCGTTCTCGCCGAACCGGACGTTCGCGATCGGCAGCGCCAGCACGATCAGGCCGGCCAGGATCGGGACCACCACGACGATCGGGCGGCGCAGCACGAACCCGGCGAGCCGCTGCCAGCCACCACCGTCCTCGGAGCCGCCGCGCCGGCCGGGGAGCCGGATCGGGAGCTTGTCGACCCGCGGGCCGAGGATCGCCAGGACCGCCGGGAGCAGGGTGAGCGAGAGCAGCATGGCGAAGAAGACGGCGGCGAGGCCGCCGTACGCCAGGGACTTGAGGAAACCCTGCGGGAAGAGGAGCAGGCCGGCCAGGGCGGTCATCAGCAGGGTCGCCGAGAAGAGCACGGTACGCCCGGCGGTCGCCACGGTACGCCGTACCGCCTCGTCCGGGTCGTGCCCGGCGGCCTGCTCCTCGCGGAACCGGCCCACCATGAACAGCCCGTAGTCGATCGCCATGCCGAGCCCGAGCAGGCTCGCCACGTTCACCGCGAACGAGTTGACCTCGTGGGTCAGCGCGACCGCGTGCAGCACGCCGAGCGAGCCGAGCACCGCGGCGCCACCGACCAGCACCGGCAGGGACGCGGCCACCAGCGAGCCGAAGATGAACAGCAGCAGGATCAGCACGATCGGCAGCGAGATCAGCTCGGCCGATCCGAGGTCGTCGGTGGAGCGCTTGTTCGAGGTGTGCGTGAGCGGGATGCCGCCGGCCAGTTGCACGGTGGCGCCGTCGAGCGCGAATCGGGCCTGTACCGCGTCGTACGCGTCAGTCTTGTCCGCGTCGTCCTCGCCGGCCAGCGTGATCACCGCAACCGCGCTGGATTTGTCCTTCGCGGCGTAAGCCGCGTTCTTGGCGTCCCAGTACGACACGACCGCCGTGACCGAGCTCTTCGGCAGCGACGCCAGTCGATCCCGGATCCGCTTGCCCAGCGCCGCGTCGTTGATCGTGGTGCCCGCGACCGGGGTGTAGATGGCGATGACGTCACCGCCCTGGCCACCGATCGCCTCGGCGACCACGTCGGCGGCCCGCGCCGACTCGCTCGCGGGATCGTTGTAGCCCCCCTCGGTGAGCTGTCCGAAAACGCCCATCCCCCAGACACCGGCGCTGAGCACCGTCACCAACGTGACGATCAGCACCGGCCAGCGGAGGCGGGCGACCCGCGATCCCCAGCCCGCGAACACCCTGTTCCCCTTTCCCGGTGGCGGTCGTGCCACGCACCGGTACGTCAATGAACGTGCCTATTCGAGAGTCGCGGCCTGCAGCGCTACTCCACCGCAGTCCGTGTCGAACGACTTCTCGGTGATCCACTCAATGGAGATCTTGCCAGGACCGGTGGCCCGGTAGTCGACCGTGTATTGCTTGGTCGCCAGCGAGGTACCGCGCTGGGTGAGCCGGGTGGTGACGGTCGTGCCGCCGGTGGTGAGCTTCAGGGTCAGCAGACCCTGCGCGCCGGACGCGCCCAGATAGAGCCGCAGGGTGTGCAGATCGGTGGTGGCCGGCGCCGAGAGGGTGAAGCCGTTGTCCGCCCCGCAGGTGCGGATCCCGCTGGTGGCGCCGCTGTTGCCGGCCGCCGGGGTGCCGCCGGTCCAGGTGAACCGTTGTGGGCTGAGCGTGTGCCGCTGCCGGGGCGCACTCGGGGTGCCCTCGAGGATCGCGAAGCCACCCTTGGCCGAGCGTTCCAGCGAGTACGGCCCCAGCTCGCCCCAGTGCACCCAGTCGATCGTGCCCTCGTCGTCCAGGTCGACCCGGTCCGGCACCGGGCCGGACTCGATGACGATCGAGTTCACCGGCGCGGGACTCGTCGAGACGGACGGGCTGGGCAGCGGGATCGGCACCTGGTCGACAGGTGGTTCGGTGACCGCGCCGATCACCTGGGCGGTGTCGGGCTTCCCGTCCGGGCGGTTGGCCTTGATGATCAGGCCGACGGCGACCACGACGAGAACGCCGATCAGGATCACCACGGCGGGGCCGAGGTGTTCCCGCCAGCGTGGCATGCCGGGCTTCAACAGCACGTCCGGCACCTCGGGGCGTCGACGACGGCGCAACGATTCTCCAGGGGGCGAGCCGGGTTATCGGACGAGGGCGGGTGAAACGATCTCATCTTCTTCGCGAGGGGTGAAGGGCGGGTGCGGGTACGGCCCATACGGTTGATCATCCCCATCGGCGATTCGGCGGAGGTTCTTCGCGGCATTCCTCCCGGCTCCGAGTACGGTGTCCGGAGTTTCCGATCTGATCATCGAGGAGCATGACGCATGAGTGACCAGTCCGCCGCGGCGAGCAAACGTCGCAGTCAGGCGATCATGGGCGGGGTGGCCGGGGCGCTCGTCTTCGTCGTCCTGGCGATCGTGTTCTTCGTGGTCCGTTCCGGTGACGACGACAAGCAGCCCACCGCGACGAACGCGGCCGCGACCCAGGAGGCGTTGCCGCCGTCGGCGCCGGTCGTCACCGAGCCGGCCACGTCCGCTCCGGCCGCCGCGACCGGCACGGACGGGCTGTCGCCGGAGCTGCAGAAGGAGCCGGACGTCAAGGCGGGCACCGGTGGCCCGCTCACCAAGCTGGTCATCACCGAGCTGGTGAAGGGGACCGGCCCGGTGGTCTCCTCCGGTCAGACGGTCACCTTCAACTACAAGCTGATCCCGTTCACCGGCGGCGCCGTGATCGACTCCTCCTGGAGCCGCAACGAGCCGTTCACCTCGGTGATCGGCGCGGGTCAGCTGATCAAGGGCTGGGACCAGGGCATCCCGGGGCAGAAGGTGGGCAGCCGGATCCAGATGGACGTGCCGTCCGCGCTCGCGTACGGGAAAGGTGATCTCCGCTTCGTCGTCGACATCCTCGCCGCGCAGTAGTCATCGGCCGGCTCTCAGGGGTGCCTGACGCGCAGCGAGGCACCCCTGAGCACCAGCCGCTAGAGTTCCGCGACGACGACGTCGAGCTGGCGGGGCCGGCCGGCCGCGACCGGTCGCTCCTCGACGGTGAACTTCAGGTCGCGCAGCGCGCTGACCAGCTCGTCCACGCTCTCCGGCTTCGCGCTTTCGGCCGCCAGCGCCCGCACCAGCCGTCCCTTGGTCGCCTTGTTGAAGTGGCTCACCACCGACCGCTTCGCCACGCCCCCGACCACGCGCTCGTGCAGCACCCGCAGCGCCGCCACCCGATCCGCTGACTCCGCCGGCGGCGCCCACATCGCCGCATAGGCGCCGGACCGCAGGTCGAGAACGGGTCCGCCGGCCGCTGCCGGATCGAGCGCCTTTCGCAAATTCTTCTTCCAGTACGCGGTGAGCCCACCGACCGGCGCGGGCAACGACACGCCCACCGAGCACCGGTACGCCGGGATCAGGTCACCGAGCCGCACCACGCCCCACAGCCCGGAGAACACCACGGCCGACCCGTGCAGCCACGTGCGCGCGTCGTCGTCGAGCGTCCCGGCGTCGAGGGCCTCGTAGAGCACGCCGGTGTACACCGCGCCGGCCGGCCCGGCGGGCGCCTCGGGAAGTTCCGCGTTCCGGGCGATCTCCCCGCGCTGGCCCTCGCTGAGCCCGAGCACCGCGAGCGAGTCGGCCACCGAGCGCGCGCTGCCGCGCCGGCACATCGCCACCAGTTTGTTCAGCACCCGGGTGCGGGCGGCGCCCAGCTCGGGCAGCCACAGCTGGGTCGGATCCACCGGAGAACCGGTGGTGGCGGGGGTCTTCCCCTCGGACGGCGGCAGCAGGATCAGCACGCCGCGAGACTAACCGCCGAGCGGCCGCGGCCCTGGCGCGACCCGCTGCCCCAGGCGCCCGGCCGGCCGAAGATGTCAAAGATGTTTGACTTCCCGCCCAGGAAGGGCCTACCTTCGTCATGTCAAACATTTTTGACTTCGGGACAGGTCGACTGGGGGAGAGGGTCATGGACGACGACGAACCGCTGCGCACCACGCGGGAGGAGCGCCACGTCTGGGCCGGCCTGATCGCGATCACGCTGGCCTCGGCGGTCTACTACGTGCGGATCGTGCCGGAGCTGCTGCACACCCCGGCCGCGGACGTCTCCTGGGTCGCGCCGATGTTCTGGTCGATGTTCGGCGGCGTGGTGGGCACCGTTCTCGCCGTGGTGGTGGCCGAGGTGATCGTCGGGTTCCGCGGCCGCGACGACTGCGAGCCGGACGGCGTCACCGTCGACGTGCGGGACCAGGAGATCGACCGGCGCGGTGGCCGCTTCGCGCTTCCGTTCATGGGTGTGGGTCTGGGCGTCGCGCTGATCCTGGCGTCGAAGGACGTGGACGGCTTCTGGATCGGCAACGCGGTGTTCCTCTGCAGTCTGGCCGCCACGATCGCCGAGGCGGTCGTCAAGCTGCGGCTCTACCGACGGGGCTTCTGATGGCCCCGAAACCCACGAAGGTCACCAACCGGATCCGGGCCCTGCGCGCCGGCGCCGGTGGGATGACCCAGGCCGATCTCGCCCGCGAGCTGGGCGTGACCCGGCAGACCGTGATCGCCATCGAGCAGGGTCGTTACTCACCCTCGCTGGAGCTGGCCTTCCAGATCGCCCGGATCTTCCGGCAACCCTTGGACGAGGTATTTCAGTATGACGAAGCCTGACATCTCGTACGCGAAAGCGGCGGGCCTCTCCTATCTCGGTCTGGCCGTTTTCGGACTGCTGGGCCACCTGATCATTCAGAGCCGGCTGCATGTCGCCGGCGACGCGGCCGCGACCACCGCGAACCTGCTCGCCCATCCGACGCTGGCCGGTCTCGGCGTCGCGGCCGACGTCGGCGTGGTGCTCACCCAGGCCCTCGCGGCGCTCTGCTTCTTCCGGCTGTTCCGCCCGGCCGGTGACCTCGCGGCCGCCTCGATCGCCGCGTTCGGCCTGGTCAACGCGATCGTCGTGCTGATCGCCACGATCTTCTCGGCGACCGCGCTCACGGTGGTCCGGGCCGGCGGCACGCTGGCGGGCCTTCCGCTGTACGAGCTGAACGGCACCGCCTGGACGCTCGGCGGCCTGTTCTTCGGCCTGTGGCTGATCCCGATGGGCCTGCTGACCCTGCGCACCACGGTGATGCCCCGCGCCCTCGGCCTGCTCCTGATCGCCGGCGGCGCCGGTTACGTCCTCAGCGCGTTCGTGGCCCACCTGGCCGCCGACACCACGGTCCTGACCGGCCTGCTGGCCGTCCCGGCCTCGATCGGCGAGTTCTGGATGATCGGCTACCTGCTCATCCGAGGCGGCCGCCTGAGTTCAGCACCGAGCTGACCATGCGGCCCACCGCCTCCTCGTCCGGCCGGGCCCCGGTCCGGTCGGCGAAGAGCAGGTGGCCGGTTCCGATCAGCATGGCGGCGAGCGTGTCCACGTCGGCACCGGCCGGGACGCGGCCCCGCTCGCGCTCGGCGGCCAGGTACCCGGCGATCATCTCGGCCGCTTCGGTCAGCACCGGCACCCCGGCCGGCCAGGTGTGCCGGAGCCGGGCCCGCAGCTCGTCGCGGAACGTGATCAGCGCGACGATCGCCACCGCCACCGAGCCGAACACCGCGATCAGGGCGGCGGTCAGGTTCCCGGCCACGGTGCCGCTGCCGGCCGCCGAGCGCAACGCGGCCGCCTCCGGGGCGAGCCGTTCCACCCGGTCCAGCACGTAGTCGGCCAGGAACGCGTCGAAGTCGTCGAAGTGCCGGTGCAGCACACCCTTGGCGCAGCCGGCCTCGGTGGTCACCGCCCGGCTGGTCAGCCCGCTCGGCCCGTCCCGCAGCAGGATCCGGTCGGCGGCCTCGAACAGCTGACGGCGGACGTCACGGAGGGCAACCCCTGTCGGCACCGGCGTTCCCTTCTGCGCTGACCCGCTCCGGCCCGCGGCCGAGCCCCTGGCGGCGCGGCCGGGTCTCGAGTCCCGCGGCCTGGCGTGCGGGCCGCCCGGTCAATTTACCGGGTTCCCGAGTGGGCGCTTGCCCATTAGAGTGGGCGCATGCCCACTCAGCCGGAGATCCATCAGCTGCGCCAGGCCGCCGAGTCGTTCGGCGTCGATCCCGAGCGGTATGACCGGACCCGCCCGCCCTACCCCGCCGAGCTGCTCGACCGGATCCTGGCGGCCACACCCGGCCGGGCGGTGCTGAATCCCGGCTGCGGCACCGGCATCGAGTCCCGGCAGCTCCAGGCGGCCGGGTGCACCGTGCTCGGCGTCGAGCCGGACCCGCGGATGGCCGCGTTCGCCCGCGGCGCCGGCCTGGACGTCGAGGTCGCCACGTTCGAGGAGTGGGAGCCGGCCGGGCGGCGGTTCGACCTGGTCACGGCGGGGACTGCGTGGCACTGGATCGACCCGGTGGCCGGCGCGGCGAAGGCGGCCGGGGTGCTGCGGCCGGGTGGGCGGCTCGCGCCGTTCTGGCACGCGTTCCGGCTGCCGGACGAGGTGACGGCCGCGGTGGGTGCGGTCTACCGGCGGCTGCTGCCGGACTCGCCGTTCCAGCTCGGTGCGGTGCCGGCCGGCTCGGCGCTGGACGGGTACCAGCCGATCCTGACCCGGGCGGCGGACGGGATCCGCGCGGCGGGCGGCTTCGGCGAGCCGGAGCAGTGGCACGTGGACTGGGAGCGGACGTACACCCGGGACGAGTATCTGGACCAGATGCCGACCTCGGGGGCGCTGACCCGGCTGCCCGCGGAGCAACTCGCCGAGCTCACCGGGGCGGTCGGCGCGGTGATCGACGAGCTGGGCGGGAGTTTCGTGATGGCGTACACATCGGTTGCCGTCACCGCGGTCCGCGCGGAAACCGCGGCCTGAATAGGGTTACCGGATGCAGCTGCGAATCTTCACGGAACCGCAGGAGGGTAACTCCTACGACCACCAGCTGGCGCTGGCGCGCCGAGCCGAGGAGTGCGGCTTCGACGCGTTCTTCCGCTCGGATCACTACCTGGCCCAGACCGACTGGAGCGACGGCCTGCCCGGCCCGACCGACTCCTGGATCACCCTGGCCGGACTGGCCCGGGAGACCCGCCGGATCAGGCTCGGCACCCTGGTCAGCTCGGCCACCTTCCGCGACCCGGCGGTGCTCGCGCTGACCGTCGCCCAGGTCGACCTGATGAGCGGCGGCCGGGTCGAGCTGGGCCTCGGCGCGGGCTGGTTCGAGGCCGAGCACCGGGCGTTCGGGCTGGACTTCCCGGACACCGTGACCCGCTTCGAGCGGCTCGAGGAGCAGCTCGAGATGATCACCGGGCTGTGGGAGGTGCCGGTGGGGGAGAAGTACACCTTCACCGGGCAGCACTACCAGGTCACCGACTCGCCGGGCCTGCCGAAGCCGGCGCAGCACCCGCACCCGCCGGTGATCATCGGGGGCAAGGGCAAGGCGCGCACCCCGGCGCTGACCGCGGAGTACGCCGCCGAGTTCAACGCGCCGTTCACCTCGGTCGAGGAGACCGCGGCCCTCTACGACCGGGTCCGCGCCGCCTGCACCGCGATCGGCCGGGACCCGGCGACGCTCACCCTCTCGATGGCGCACGCCACCATCGTCGGCAGCACCGACGCCGAGGTCGAGCGGCGGCTCACCGCCTACGGCAAGGACGCCGCCCACCTGCGCGAGCACGCCCTGGTCGGCTCGCCCGCGCAGGTCGCCGACCAGCTCGGGCGGTACGCCGAGCTCGGGATGACCCGCGCCTATCTCCAGATCATCGACCAGACCGACCTGGACCACCTGGACCTGATCGCGGCCGAGGTGGCGCCCCAGCTCACGACGTAGGCGGCACGGTCACCGTGGTCTTCACGGTGGCCCGGTTCAGGTCGTCGACCCGGATGGTGAAGGCCACCTCGTACGTCCCGGGCAGCGGGAACGCGATCGAGCCGAGCGCGTGGTGCGGCGGGTTCAACCCGAGCAGCGGCTCCTTCACCGCCTCCAGGCCCTGGCCGACCAGCTGGGTGCTGACCTCCCACTCCGCGGGCGGCAGCGGCTTGCCCTCCGGGGTGTAGAGGAACGCGTGCACGGTGTTGTACTCGCCCAGCTCGACCGGGTAGATGTTGAACTGCAGCGTGTAGAGCGGGCAGGTCAGCGTCTCGGAGACGCCGACACCGGTGACCGCGCCGTCCTTGGCCCCGGCGGTGCGGCCCGGGTCGACCTGCACCAGCACCGCGCTCATCGCCAGGATCACCACGGTCGCCAGCACCTCGATGCCGACCGTGCGGCGCAACCCGTTCCCGGCGTTCGACGTCCGGACGAACCGGCGCGCGCCGGCCGCGGCGGCCAGCACCAGGACCAGCACGCCGAGCTTGGCGAGCAGCAGGCGGCCGTACCCGGTCTGCACCAGCGCGGCCGGCGTGCCGACCTGCACCACGGCCTGCACGGTGCCGGCCATCGCCAGCCAGATCACCGACAGGGCGGCCCAGCGGGACCAGACCGGCAGGATCACGCCGAGCACCCGGCGGTCGGTGCCGCGCAGCAGGAACCCGGCCAGGGTGACCAGGCCGCCCAGCCAGATCGCCATGGCGGCCAGGTGCACGACGCCGACGGTGACCGTCACGGCGGGGAGCGGAGCGGCGATGGCGTGCCCGGTGAGCGGCCAGGTGGCCAGGCCGGCGAAACCGAGCAGGATGACGGCAGCGCCTTGAGAGCGGCCGGCCGCACCTTTCACAACCGCAGGCAGGAGCACGGCGAGCAGGAGAAGCACACCCAACCTGGCCAGCAGGGTGAGCCCGAACTGACTTCTGGCCACCTCACCCAGCTCGACCGCGGAGACCTGCCAGAGCGCGGCGCCGCTGCCCTGCTGGGCCTGTGTGCCGAGCGCGCCCAGCGTCGCGACAGCGGTCAGCCCCAGCCCGATCCGGACCAGCCGGATCGCCCCGGTGCGGGAGCGGCGGCGCGGCCAGAGCAGCGCCAGGAACATTGCCGGGCCGACCGCGAGGGTGATCCCCGCGTACCCGAGGAATTTGAATGTGGGGACAGCGATCCGGACCGACGGATGGGTCCCGGTGGTGGTGGCGGCCTCGGGTCGCGCCGACGGCGCGCCGACCGAGAACGTGATCGCGCCGCCCACCGGGTGACTGTCCGCGGAGATCACCCGGAAGCTGATCAGGTACGTCCCGAGCGGCCGTTTCGCCGCGCGGACCGGGATGTGCAGCACCGCGCCACGGGCCACGGCCAGGCCGGAGATCCGTTCGCCGTCCGGCGCGATCACCTGCACCCGGCCGCTGACCGGGGTGATCGACTCGCTGAACATCACGGTGATCTCGGTCGGCGAGGCGCCCACCACGCTGCCCGGCGCCGGGGTCGAACCGACCGTGGCGGCGTGCGCAAGAGCCGGGTCCGGAGCCGCCAGAAGGGCTCCCAGCGCCACGAGGAGCAGCAAGAACAGGCGCGGAAGTTTCCCGGTCACGCAGGATAGTTCGGATGGGGGTGCGGAAAGGTTCAAGAGACCGTCCGCTGGATACCATCCGAACACACCCCGAGGAGGCCTCATGTCCGTCCATTCCCGTGCCGGTCGGCCCGCCGAGCCGTCCGATCTGATCGACGTGCCGAAGGTCGTCTCCCGCTATTACACCGAGCACCCGGATCCGGCCGAGGCCGGGCAGCGGGTCGCGTTCGGCACCTCCGGCCACCGCGGTTCGAGCATGCGGACCGCGTTCAACGAGGACCACATCGCGGCGACCAGCCAGGCGATCGTCGAATACCGCCGTGAGCAGGGCACCCACGGCCCGCTCTTCCTGGGCCGGGACACCCACGCACTCAGCGAGCCGGCCCAGGTGACCGCGCTGGAGGTGTTCGCCGCCAACGACGTCACCGTGCTGATCGACAGCCGGGACGGGTACACGCCGACCCCGGCGGTCTCGCACGCGATCCTGCGCTACAACCGTTCGTCGACCAAGCACAAGGCCGACGGCGTGGTGGTCACCCCGTCGCACAACCCACCGGACGACGGCGGGTTCAAGTACAACCCGCCGAACGGCGGCCCGGCCGACACCGACGCCACCAAGTGGATCCAGGACCGGGCGAACGCGCTGATCGCGGCCGGGCTCAAGGACGTCCGCCGGGTGAGCGCGCCGCGGGCCCGCGAGTCGGCCACCGTCTCCGGGTACGACTTCCTGGCCACCTACGTCGACGACCTGCCGTCCGTGATCGACCTCGAGGCGATCCGCGCCGCCGGGGTGCGGATCGGGGCCGACCCGCTCGGCGGGGCCAGCGTCGCGTACTGGGGGGAGATCGCCCAGCGGCACGGGCTGGACCTGACCGTGGTGAACCCGGTTGTCGACCCGACGTTCGGTTTCATGACCCTGGACTGGGACGGGAAGATCCGGATGGACTGCTCGTCGCCGTACGCGATGGCGTCCCTGATCGCGCAGAAGGACCGTTTCCAGATCGCCACCGGCAACGACGCCGACGCCGACCGGCACGGCATCGTGACGCCGGACGGCGGCCTGATGAACCCGAACCACTACCTCGCGGTCGCCATCGACTACCTGTTCCGGAACCGGACCGGCTGGCCGGACACCGCCGGCATCGGCAAGACCCTGGTCTCCTCCTCGATGATCGACCGGGTCGCCGCCGACCTGGGCCGCCGCCTCGACGAGGTGCCGGTCGGCTTCAAGTGGTTCGTGCCCGGCCTGCTCGACGCGTCGATCGGCTTCGGCGGCGAGGAGAGCGCCGGCGCCTCGTTCCTGCGCCGCGACGGCCAGGTGTGGAGCACCGACAAGGACGGCATCCTGCTCGACCTGCTGGCCTCCGAGATCATCGCGGTCACCGGCACGACGCCGAGCGAGCACTACGCGGCGCTCACCTCGCGCTTCGGCAGCCCGGCCTACGCCCGGATCGACGCGCCGGCCAGCCGCGAGGAGAAGGCGGTCCTCGGCAAGCTGTCGCCGGATCAGGTGACCGCGAAGGAACTGGCCGGCGACCCGATCACCGCGGTGCTGACCAGCGCGCCCGGCAACGGCGCGGCGATCGGCGGCCTCAAGGTGGTGACCGCCAACGGCTGGTTCGCCGCCCGCCCGTCCGGCACCGAGGACGTCTACAAGATCTATGCGGAGTCGTTCCACGGCGCCGACCACCTGGCCCGGATCCAGGAGGAGGCCCGCGGGGTGGTGTCCGCCGCTCTTCAGCGCTGAAAAGGGTTTGCCTCAGGTTCCACCGGGTCCCGCCGACGGTAAAGCCATCAAGGCAGCAGGTAGGCAAGGGAGCCGTACGAGAGCCATGAGCGCACGCGAGACCGCCGGTGACCGGCCACGATCCGGCGGGTTCGCGCCTGCCGTGGTCGCCTGCGCCGCCGCCCTCGCGGTGGTGGTGTGGCTCGTGTTCGGCGACCCGGCCGACCTGTACCTGGGGTTCGCCGGCGGTCCGCTCGCGATGGGCGCCGCGGTCCTCGCCTGTGCCCGGCTCGGCGCGGTGCCGCGGCTGCCCCGGCCGGTCCGCTCGTTCTGGCGGCAGCTGCAGTTCGCGGCGGTCTGCCTCTTCGTCGCCTCGGTCGTCTCGCTGCTGCGGGCGAACAACAACACCGGCCTGTCGCCGTACGTCGGCGTCCCGATGCTGGTCGGCATCGGGACCCTGATGGCCGCGTTCCTGCGCCTGCCGATCGGCGAGCGCACCACGATCGGCTGGGCCCGCGCGCTGCTCGACGGCGCCACCGTCGCCGTGGCCAGCACCCTGATCTTCTGGTACGTCGTCCTCGACCTGGCCCCGCCCGGCACCTCGCTGGTCGCCCGGGTGGCGGCCGCGGTGGTCGGGGTCAGCGGCGTGCTGCTGCTCGTGGTGATCGGCAAGGCGGCCGCCGCACCGGTCAGCGCCGTGCACCCGACCTCGCTGCGGGTGCTGGCCGTCGCGCCGCTCGTCGACGCGGCCGGCAGCACCCTGCTGATCGCCGGCGCCGAGCAGGGCCGCCTGGTGCTGTCCGTGATGGCCCTGCCGCTGGTCGGCGTGTCCCTGGCGGTCGCCGCCCACCTGCAGCGCCGCGCGCTCGGCGCCCCGCCGCAGCCGGCCAGCGGGGCGGTTCGCCGTTCGCTCTTCAACCTGCTGCCGTTCGCCGCGGTCACCGCGACCGCGGTCCTGGTGATCACGGTCAGCGCCCAGGACATGACCGGCCGGCAGCGCACCGTGATCATCGGGGCGGTGCTGATCGCCGGTTTCGTGGTCGCCCGTCAGCTGCTCAGCCTGCGGGAGAACAACGACGCGCTGCGCGGCATCCGCACCCAGCAGGCCGAGCTGGAACGGCTCGCGCTCACCGACAACCTGACCGGGCTGCCGAACCGCACCCGGTTCGCGGTCGCGCTCGGCGAACGGATCGACCTGTTCCAGCCGGCCACCGCGCTGCTGATCGACGTCGACGACTTCAAGATGATCAACGACACGCTCGGGCCGGCCGCCGGTGACCAGCTGCTCTACCACGTGGCGCAGCGCCTCCGCGAGCACTGCAAGCCCGGCGAGCTGCCCACCCGGCTCGGCGGCGACGAGTTCGCCGTCCTGCTGCCCAGTGACGACCCGGCCGAGGTCGAGGCGGCCGCGGCCCGGCTGCTGGCCGGCCTCGGTGAGCCGTTCCGGCTCGGTGACCAGCAGTTGCTGCTGCACGCCAGCGCCGGCATCGCGGTCGCCGCGGCCGGCGAGACCGCCGACGAGGTGCAGCGCAACGCGGACATCGCGATGTACGCCGCCAAGGAGTCCGGCAAGGCGTCCTGGGTCCGGTTCGAGCCGCAGATGCGCCAGGACATGGCCCACCACGCGCGGCTGGCCGGCGAGTTGCACGACGCGATCGTCCGGGGCGAGCTGCGCCTGGTCTACCAGCCGGTGTTCGACCTGTTCACCGGCCGGTTGCACGGAGCCGAGGCGCTGGTCCGCTGGCAGCACCCGACCCGCGGGTTCGTCTCGCCCGGCGACTTCATCCCGGTCGCCGAACGCTCCGGCCTGATCGTCCCGCTCGGCGCGTGGGTGCTGCGCGAGGCCTGCTCGCAGCTGTCCCGCTGGCGCTCCGAACACGGCGCGGGCGCGGTCGAGGCGATCAACGTGAACGTCGCGGTCCGCCAGCTGCGCGAGGCCGGCTTCGTCGACGAGGTCGCCGCCGTGCTCAGCGAGACCGGGCTGACCTCGCAGAACCTGATCCTCGAGGTCACCGAGTCGTCGGTGGTCGACGGCTGGCAGGTCCGCGAGACCCTGCAGTCGCTGCACGAGATGGGTGTCAAGCTGGCCCTCGACGACTTCGGCACCGGGCAGTCCTCGCTCAGCCTGCTCCGCGCGTTCCCGGTCGACGTCCTCAAACTGGACAAGTCGTTCGTCGACGGCATCGCCGACGGCACCGACCGGGGCCGCCTCGCGGTCGCCGCCGCGGTCGCCCAGCTCGCGGAATATCTGCAGCTCAAGGCGGTCGCCGAGGGCATCGAGAGCCAGGAGCAGCTGGATCGCCTGCGCGAGATGGGCTACCGCTACGGCCAGGGCTTCTTCATGGCCAAGCCACTGCCGGCCGAGGAATGCGGCCGCCTGATGTCCGCCGCGCCCCTCGAGGCCGCCGCCCCTTAACCCCTATTTGGTACGAATAGGGAGCGCCCGCCCGCAGGCTACAAGCCGAGTCCCGCCCGTGAGGCCACCGCAAGACCGCTACCCCTCCCGACCGCAGCGCGCCTCCCGGCCTCGGCTGGCTCCCAGGGGTGCCTCAGCCGGTGCGAAGCACCCCTGAGCACCAGCCGGTGTCCTGGGCGGGCGGGTCGCTGCCCGGTGGGTGGGGCTGGTTGTCAGGGGTGTCTCCGGGGGTGTGAGGCACCCCTGACAACCAGCCGGGTCAGTTGGTGACGGTGAGGGCGGACATGCCCGCGACGGCCAGGAGGTCGACGCCGGCCTCGCCGGCGGCCCAGCCGTTCGCGGTGAACGAGCGGCCCGGTGCGATGCCCTTGTGCGTCGAGCCGTCCAGGGTGACCTGGCCGGCGCCGGACTGCACCCGGACCCGGACCGGGGTCGACCCGGCCAGGTTCACGAGGAACTGGTCGACGCCACCGGTCATCCGGACCGGCATCAGCCCGTGCGGCTCCGGCAGGGTCAGGTCGATCCGGCTGGCGCCGCCGTTCAGGTCGACGGCGGCGAGGTCGGCGCCGGTCAGGTCGATCCGGCTGTGCGCGACCCCGCCGTCCACCCGCAGGGTCCAGCGGACCGCCGAGTTCAGCGTGATCGTCACGGCGGCCGAGCCGCCGCTGCCGTCCGAGCGCAGGCGCAGCTTGACCGCGTCACCGTCCTGGTCGACCGACGGGGTCAGGCCGCTGTCCGACGCGGTACTGACCCGGAACAGGTCGTCGCCGAGGTCGGCGGCGCTGAGCTGGACCAGGGTGGCGCTGTCGACCAGGTCGAAGGAGGCGGCGTCGAGGCCGTTCCGGGCCCCGGTCAGCGGCCCGGTGGCGTTCGGCCCGGCGCCCTCGGTCGGGCCGGCGTCCCCGGTCGGCTCGGCACCGCCGTTGTCCGCGGTCGGCTCGACGGCCGGCTCGGTGGTGGGCCGCGCCGTGGCGGCGGCCGCCTCCGGGGTCGGCTTCGCGGCGCGGGGTACCAGCAGGAACGCCGCGACCAGTCCGGCCAGCGCGACCGCGCCGGCGGCTATCAGCAGCGGTTTGCGCCGCCGGGCCGCGATCGGGAGGGGCTCGAGGTCCGGCGGAGCGCTCCAGCCGGGCAGCGGATACGCCGACGTGAACCCGGGATCGTCGAACGGATCACTGGCCGGCGGGTAGGCGATGCCCTTGACCGGTGTGAACCCGGTCGGATCGGTGTCCTCCTCGGCGAAGTCCACGGGTTCCGGCGCCGGCCACGCGGACGTCCGCTCGACCTCACTGACACCCGGCGCCGCCGGATCGGGCATCGGCAGTGTGGGCCGCGCGGTGGCAGCGGCAGGCCCGCCCTCGGCCACAGCAGCCGGTCCCGCCACAGCGCCCGGTCCCGCCACAGCGCCCTGTCCCGCCACAGCGGCCGGATCCGCCGCGGCAGCTTGATCCGCCGCGGCAGCTTGATCCGCCGCGGCAGCCTGATCAAAAGCGGCCCGATCGCGCGCGACCTCATCGCGCGCGGCCTGATCGAAAGCGGCCCGATCGCGCGCGACCTGATCGAGCGCGGCCTGGTCGAAAGCGGCCTGGTCGAGTGCGGCCTGATCGGCCGCCACCGGCGCGGGAGCGGGGATGCCGCCCGGCACCGGCTGGACACCTGTGGCGTAGCGGACCGCCCGATCTGGGTCGGTCTGCGGATTTTCGGCCGGAACCTCGGTCATCGTTCCTCCTGCGCCCCTGGTCTCGGCCATCACTACGCAGACGGGCGCCCACCGGATGGGTCCGCGCCGAAAGAGATCCCCTCGGCCGCGGCCCGCCCCCCGATCCCGGCTGGTGCCTACGGCTGCTTCGAGGGGCCGGAGGCAGCCGTCACCGCCAGCCGGGGCGCGGCGGGGCGCGCCTCCCGGTGGGTGGCTGGTTGTCAGGGGTGTCTCAGGGGGCCGGAGGCACCCCTGGAAGCCAGCCGGGGCAGCGAGGCGCGCCGCGGCCGGGAGTTGCCGCGGGTCTCGCGCGAGACCATCACGGGACGTGGCTCGTAGCCTGCGGACGGGCGCTCCGTATGCGTACCAAATAATGGTCGGGACCAGCGCGGATCCGCAGCAATCGGGGGCGGGCAGTGAGACGCCCCAGTCGTCGGCTTTGCCGAGCGGACGGCCGGGGCGCGGCTCATTGCGGAACGGTCAGCGGATCAGGCGTCGACCTCGGCGCGGTCGTCGGTCGCCCACAGGGTGTGGAACGAGCCGGGCTTGTCGATCCGGTGGTACGTGTGCGCGCCGAAGAAGTCGCGCTGGCCCTGGATCAGCGCGGCCGGGAGGCGCTTGGCGCGCAGGCCGTCGTAGTACGCCAGCGCGGACGCGAAGCCGGGCGCCGGGATGCCCTGCTGCGCCGCGGTGACCACGACGCGGCGCCAGGCGTCCTGCGCGCCGCTGACCGCGTCGAGGAAGTACTCGTCGACGAGCAGCGTGCTCAGCTGCGGGTTCTTGTCGTAGGCCTGCTTGATGAAGTCCAGGAACTTGGCCCGGATGATGCAGCCGGCCCGCCAGATCTTGGCCATCGCGCCCGGGTCGATCTCCCAGTCGTATTCCTTGCTGGCCGCCTGGATCTGCTGGAAGCCCTGGGCGTACGCCACGATCTTGGAGGCGAACAGCGCCTGCTCGACGTCGGCGCTGAGGTCGCCGCCGACGTGCTCGGCACCGGCCGAGGGACCCGGCAGGCCCGCGTCGGCGGCGGCCTTGCGGGCGTCGGCGCCGCCGGAGAGCGCCCGGGCGAAAACGGACTCGGCGATGCCGGAGACCGGCACACCCAGGTCCAGCGCCGCCTGTACGGTCCAGCGGCCGGTGCCCTTCTGCTCGGCCTGGTCCAGCACCACGTCGACGAACGGCTTGCCGGTGTCCGCGTCGTTCTGCTTGAGCACCTCGGCGGTGATCTCGATCAGGTACGACCCGAGCCGCCCCTCGTTCCACTCCCCGAACACGCCCGCGATCTCCTGCGGCGACAGCCCGCCGACCTGGCGCAGCAGGTCGTACGCCTCGGCGATCAGCTGCATGTCGGCGTACTCGATGCCGTTGTGCACCATCTTCACGAAGTGACCGGCGCCGTCCGGGCCGACGTGCACGCAGCACGGCTCCCCGTCGACCTTCGCGGCGATGTCCTCGAGCAGCGGCCCGAGCGCCTCGTAGGACTCCTTCGGCCCGCCCGGCATGATGCTCGGCCCGTGCAGCGCGCCCTCCTCGCCACCGGACACCCCGGCACCGACGAAGTGCAGCCCCTTGGCCTTGAGCGCGGCCTCCCGGCGACGGGTGTCCGCGAAGTGCGCGTTACCCGCGTCGATCAGCATGTCGCCCTCCTCGAGGAGAGGGGCGAACTCGTCGATCACGGCGTCGGTGGCCGGGCCGGCCTTCACCATGATCACCACGCGGCGCGGGCGTTCCAGGCTCGCCACGAACTGCTCCGCGCTCTCCGCGGGCAGGAACGTGCCCTCATGACCGAACTCCTCGACCAGCTCCTTGGTGCGGCCGTAGGACCGGTTGTGCAACGCCACGGTGTGACCGTGCCGGGCAAAGTTGCGGGCCAGGTTGCGGCCCATCACCGCAAGGCCGGTGACTCCAATTTGCGCCTTCTGCGACATTCCTGCGTCCTTTCGTAACCGGCCCGTGACGGGCCCCGCGGTCAGTTCTACGGGATCCGGCGGGCGACAGTTCGATCACGTCCACGTAATGAACAGCTCGCCACCGAGCGTAACGGTGATCCGTGCACCCCACCGCCGGGGCGCGGATCAGTGCGGCGGTACGCTTCCTGCCATGCCGAACCGGACCGTGCCGTCATCCGGTCGGTGCTGACGTGCGCCGGGGCGAGATCTGGACGATCGGTGACCGATCCGATCTGCGCTACCGGGTGCTGGTGCTCTCCACCGACAGTTACAACGAGCGGGACAATGCCTCGCCGTACTGTGCGCCGATCGTCCGGCAGCGGGGCGTGACCGAGCTCCCGCCGTTCGCGGTCGCCCTCACCGAGCAGGATCCGATCACCGGGGTCGTGGTGGTGAACCGGATGCGCCGCCTGCCGGCCTCGGTCGGCGCCGAGCGGATCGGCATGGTGACCGGTGCCAGCATGGCCCGGTTGGCCGACGCGGTGCGGGACCTCTTCGAGCTTTAGCCGCCGATCTATCCCCGTGGGCCCCCCGAAAGCCGGACGCCCGACCGGGTGACCCGGGCGTGGAAGGCCGCAGGCAGCGGCCGGGCCCGGATGATCGGGGGATGTGATCGCCGGTGCGCTCGCGTAAGTCTGGAACCCGGACAGTGGACGGGGAAGGACACGTGTGGGCGGTCAGACGCTGAGCGGGCAGCAGTCGGTAGCGGTCGCCGAGCGGGCGGCCGCCGTCGAACGAGCGGTCGGCCTGCTCGCCGGCCGGGCCCGCTGCCGGGTCGTCGACGCGTACCGCCATCTGTTGCGGGTGGCGGCCGAGCATCGCTGCGATCCGGCCGACGTGGCCGCGCGGGTGATCGCCGTGCTGGACCGCGCGGACGGTCCGCCGCCGCTCGGCTCGGCCGGCCTGGTCGTCGACCGGCTCGCCGAGGTGGAGGAGCTGGCGAACCTCGGCTGGGGCGAGTGGGATCTGGTCACCGGTGAGATCTACTGGTCGCCGCAGCTCTATCGGATCTACCAACGGGATCCGGCGCTCGGCCCGCTGAGCCTGACCGAGGGCCGGCGCACCGGGGTCACCGACGACCTGTCGATGCGCGAGGCCGTGCTCGCCGCGTCCGGCGGCAAGGACCGGTTCGAGCTGATCAAGCGGGTCCGGATCGGTGGCCGGATCCGGCGGCTGCGGACCGTCGCCGACACCGTCCGGGACGCCGAGGGCCGGCCGATCCGGCTCTTCGGCATCGTCCAGGACGTCACCGGCCAGCACGTCAGCGCGCAGCACCTGGCCGAGGTCGAGCTCCAGCTGGAGGAGCAGCGGCAGGCCGCCAGCGCCGAGCACGACCTGGCCCTGAAGCTGCAGGAGATCATCCTGCCGATACCGGACGAGCCGATCGAGCTGCCCGGGCTCAAGGCCGCGGTCCGTTACCTGCCGGCCGGGCAGGAGACCATGGTCGGCGGGGACTGGTACCACGCGGCCGAGCTGCGCGACGGCACCGTGCTGCTCGCGGTCGGCGACGTGGCCGGGCACGGCACCCAGGCGGCCAGCAACATGGCTCAGCTGCGGCACGCGCTGCGCGCGCTGACCGTCGTCGACGGCGACCCGGCCACCCTGCTCACCAACCTGAACCGGCTCACCTGCGAGCTGGAACGGGAGACCCCGGAGCTGGCCGCGACCGCGGTGATCGCCCGGTTCGACCCGTTCCGGCAGGAGCTGACCTGGGCGCAGGCCGGGCACCCGCCCCCGCTGCTGTGCCGCAACGGCCGGACCGTGCCGCTGTCCCGCCCGGCCGGTCCGATGCTCGGCGTGCTCGAGGACGCCCGGTACGGCTCTGCGGTCACCGCGTTCCTCCCCAGCGACGTCCTGCTGCTCTACACCGACGGGTTGATCGAGTACCGCGGGCAGAGCCTGGACGCCGGGCTGGACGCCGTGATCGCCGCCGTCGACGACGCCGTCCGGATCGCGCCGCACCAGCCGCTCGCCGAGCTGGTCGGCCGGTTGCGCCGGGCCAACCCGGACGACGACACGTGCATCCTGGCGGCCCGGTCGTCCACCGGGACGACCCGTGACCTGCGCCATCTGATCGGCCGCATCTGATCACTCGGGGTGTTGCCACCGCACCGTATCGTCATCGGCAGTCGTCGGTGTCATCTCGGGGGTGGGCGTTGCCGATTGTCGATCGCCGTCTGACCACACCGGACCTGTACCGGTTGATCGCCGCTGCCCTGATCGTGCTCGGACTGGGCCTCGGCGGGACCGCGCTGGCCACCGTGCACCAGCGGGCCGCGCTGACCAGGGACATCACTGCGGTGACCGGGCCGCTCAGCGTCGGCGTGCAGGATCTGTACCGGTCACTGTCCGATGCGGACGCCACCGCGGCCACCGCGTTCCTCACCAGCGGCGCCGAGCCGGCCGAGCTGCGGCAGCGCTACCTCGACGACCTGGCCCGGGCGGGTGCGGCGCTGACCGCCGCGACCCGGAACGCCGACGACGCGGACGCGGCCCGGCTCGCGGTGCTCACCGATCAGCTGCCGGTCTACACCGGACTGGTGGAGACGGCCCGGTCGTACAACCGGCTCGGGGTGCCGCTCGGCGGGGCGTACCTGCGGGAGGCGTCCGGGCTGATGCGCCACACGCTGCTGCCGCAGGCGCAGGGCCTGTTCGAGTCGGCGCAGGGCCGGCTGTCCGCCGCGCAGCGCGACGCGGTCGGCTTCCCCTGGGCGGTGCTGCTGCTCGGCCTGCTCACCGTGGCCGGGCTGGTCTACGCCCAGGTGCTGCTGGCCCGCCGGACCAACCGGGTGTTCAACCTCGGGCTGGTCGCGGCGAGCCTCGTCGCGCTGCTCGCGCTGGTCTGGTCGGCCGCCGGGCTGAGCGCCGCGGCGAGCCGGGTCGACGCGGGCCGGGGTGACGGTTCGGCGCTGGTCTCGGTGCTGGCCGGTGCCCGGCGCGCCGCCCTGCAGGCCCGGGCCGACGAGGCGCTCACGCTGATCGCCCGGGGCAGTGGCGCCGCGTTCGAGAAGGACTACCGGGTGGTCGCACAGGACCTGGCCGGGCTGCTCGGCACGGCCGCCGACCGGGCACCGGAAGCGGACCGGGCGGTGATCCTGGCGGCCCGTGACCACGCGGTCCGGTGGGGTGAGCTGCACGACGGGATGCGGGCGCTCGACGACAAGGGCGACTACCTGGCCGCGGTGGCGAAGGCGAGCGCGACCGGCGCGGCCTTCACGGAACTGGACGCCGCGATGACCAGCGCGCTGGCCACCGCCAACGACCGGGTGGACCGGCAGGCCGGGCACGGCGGGGGCGCGCTGACCGGGCTCGAGGTCGGGTTGCTGCTGCTCACCGCGGGGCTGGTCACCGCGATCGTGCTGGGGTTCCGTCCCCGGATCGGAGAGTACCGATGACCGCTGGTAGGTCGATCCTCGCCCTGGTCATGGTGCTCGCCGTGGTCGCCGGCTGTAGCGCCGAGGCCCGCCCGCAGCCGCCGACCTCGGGCGCCCGGGCCGCTCTGCCGCTGCCGGAGAACGTGCAGGACCCGGCGGTGGTCCCGAGTGCCGCCCCGGTGCCGGACTGTGTGCCGCGGGCCAGCCTGCGCCCGTCCGGCACGCTGCCGAAGGCGGGCCGGATGCCGGCCGGCAGCACGATGGCGAAGATCGCCGCCCGGGGCCGGTTGATCGTCGGGATCGACCAGAACGCGTACCTGTTCGGCTACCGCGACCCGGCCACCGGCGAGCTGGTCGGCTTCGAGATCGACATCGCGCACGCGGTGGCCAAGGCGATCTTCGGCGACCCCGACAAGATCCAGTTCCAGGCGATCACCACGGCCGACCGGATCCCGGTGATCCAGAAGGGCAGCGTCGACATGGTGGTCCGGACCATGTCGATGACCTGCGAACGCTGGCAGCAGGTGTCGTTCTCCACGGAATACCTCACCTCGCACCAGCGCCTGCTGGTCCGCCGCGGCTCCGGGATCCGCGAGTTCACCGACCTGGCCGGCCGCAAGGTGTGCGCGACCCGGGGCAGCACCAGCATCGTCACCATCGCGGCCCAGCCGTCCAAGCCGGTCCCGGTGGCCACCGACAGCACGCTGGACTGCCTGGTCATGCTCCAGCAGGGCCAGGTCGACGCGGTGTCCACGATCGACGTGCTGCTCGCCGGGCTCGCCGCGCAGGATCCGTCGACCGAGGTGGTCGGCAGGTTCAGCTCCGACGAGCCGTCCGGCATCGGCATCGCCAAGACCTCACCGGACCTGGTCCGCTTCGTCAACGGCGTCCTCGACACGATGCGCGCGGACGGCTCCTGGACCAAGATCTACCAGCGCTGGCTGACCCCGCTCGGCCCCGCCCCGGCGCCACCGGTCCCGGTTTATCAAAACTGATTTTCCGGTACGGATACCGAGCGCCCGTCCGCAGGCCACGAGCCGAGTCCCGCCCGTGAGGCCGCCGCGAGGCCGCGGCCCGCTCCCGGCCGCGGCGCGCCTCCGGGCCTCGGCTGCTGCTCAGGGGTGTCTCCACCGCCGTGAGACACCCCTGGGCACCAGCCGGGGGCCGGGACGGTCAGTGCTCCTTGGTGAGGTGGACCAGGGTGAGGTCGGGGCGGATCTGCTCGCGGTGGGTCTCCTCGTAGCCGCGGCGTTCGTAGAGCCGGATGTTCGCTTTGCTCAGGTGGCCGGTGAACAGCGCGAACCACTCGGCGCGCCCCTCCGCGGCCTCCTCGATCGCGACCAGCAGCCGGCTGCCGATGCCCAGGCCCTGCTGGTCGGGTGCGACGGTGAGCCGGCCGATGCGCAGGACGGTGCCGTCCATCCGGCCACGGACCGCGCCGACGATCCGGTGCCCGCGGGTGGCCTTCAGCGCCAGGTCGTCGTCGAGCTCGGCGATCAGCTCCTCGAAGGACTGGGTCAGCGGCGGGAGGTGCGGGTCGTCGTACGTCTGCGCCTCGACGACGTAGGCCGCGAGCTGCAGGGTGAAGAGCTCCCCGGCGTCGTCCGGTTCGACCGGGCCGATCACGATCTCGTCCATCAGGCCATCATTCGCCGTGCCCGCCGATTTGGCACGGTGTCCCGGCGAAACCCGCCGCCGAGCCGCGTCCGGAGATCATGGTCACTCGATCCGAGGTGGTGCGGTGGCGACCCGATATCCTCACGCCCGCACACCCGGGGCCTGAGCTCCGGGCCGCCACATACCCTCGGGGGAAACCGCACTCATGAAGGCCGTCTCTCGCGCCGCCCTGGCCGCGCTCACCGTCACCGCCGCCCTGCTCGCCGGGTGCAGCAGCAACGACGACAAGGCGCCGGCCGCCGCCGCGTCTGCCGCACCCGCCGGCAACGGGATCGCCGACCTGGAGGGCGCCGCGATCCTGGACAAGGCCAAGACCGCGCTCAAGGCCGCGAAGTCGTTCCACGTCAAGGGCGCGATCAGCCAGGACGAGTCGGTGACCAACCTCGACCTGAAGATCGCCGGCACCGACGTCGGCGGTTCGATCGACTTCGGCGGCGCGAAGCTCGAGCTGCTCTCGGTCGGCGGCAACCGTTACATGCGCCCGAACGCGGCGTTCTGGACGATGATGGACTCGTCCGGCCAGATGGCGAAGACCCTCGGCTCGGCGGTCGGCACCAAGTGGATCAAGCCGTCCAGCCAGGACACCAGCCTCGGCGCGTTCTTCGGCGCGGCCGATGTCGACGAGCTGCTCAAGCCGTCCGGCACGCTGACCAAGGGCGAGGCCAAGACGATCGACGGCGTGCCGGCCATCGGCCTGGTCGACGGCGACGACAAGGACACCGTGCTCTACGTCGCGACGACGGGCGAGCCGTACCCGCTGAAGATGGAGCGCCCGGCGCCGGAGGGCCTGACCTTCTCCGAGTTCGGCCAGACCTTCGCCGAGATCAAGGAGCCGGCCGCCACCGACGTCATCGAGATGCCCAAGCAGTAAACCCCGGGCGGTCAGGGCATCTGCCTGGATCATCCGGCACGCGGCAACCGGATTACCGCCACGACCAGTGCGGCATCCGGGCGTTCTCCGGGACGACCGCTGACGGCGGCATGTACGTGTCGACCTCGGCGACCGCGGCCAGCATGTAGTCGTGCAGCGCCGCCCGCAGCGCCGGATCCGCCGGGAGCGTGGCCACGACCGCTTCGTCGAACACCTCCGCGAACCGGGTCGAGAGCGCGTGGTCCCCGCCCTGGCCGGCGTGCACCCGCAGCATCGCGGAGTGGCCGCCGGCGTGCGCGGAGAAGACCGGTGGGCCGCCGAGCACCTCGCCCCAGTAGTCGGCGAGGCGCTGGACGTGCTCCGGGTTGCCGGTGTGCGAGAACGGGTGCTCCAGGATCGGGTCGGCGAGGCACCGGGCGTGGAAGTCGGCCGCCAGGGCCAGCATCGCGGGGGCGCCGCCGGCCGCGTCGTACAGGGTGGGACGTGCCATCCGCCCATCTAACCATCGTACAAAAAAAGATTGTGACAAAGACCGAAAGCGATCCTGATAAATCAGACGTATTTCGGAAGGAACGTCGGCCCGGAGACGGAGAATGATCTAATAGCTGCCGGATAACCGTATGTGAAGGACCGATTAAATCGATCTTTCTGATGATCTTCGGCCATCATCCTAGTGACGTGCGCGGATGTCTGAAGGGTCACGGATCTCTGTCCGTGAATGCACAGCGCTTCGCTGTGATCGGCATTACGCTGTGCCATCTGCCGATCATCTACTTCGGAGATTCCCATTCGGAACGGGGTGTCCATGAACAAAATCCTTCGCCTACTCCTCGCCACGCTGCTGAGCGTGTGCGGGGTGGCCGTCACGACCGCTCACCCAGCGTCCGCGGCCCTGGCGTCCGGCACGGTCCTGACCAGCACGGCCGCCACCCTCCCGGCCGAGCTGTCCGCACTGGCCACCGGGAAGCGCGTCCAGTACGTGACCACGTCCATCACCGGGAGCATCACCACCTCGACCGGCCTGGTGCTCACGCCGAAGACCGGGAAGAAGAACAAGGTGGTCGCGTGGGCGCACGGCACCACCGGCCTGGCCTACCAGTGCGCGCCCTCGATCAACCAGAGCGTGTTCTGGAACGAGGCCCGGATCGCGGTCGCCGAGCTGCTCAGCCGGGGCTGGACGGTGACCGCCACCGATTATCCGGGGCTGGGCACCGCCGGGCCGCATCCGTATCTGATCGGCAACCCGGAGGCCCGGGCGATCATCGACAGCGTCAAGGCGGCCCGCAACCTGGACTCCGCGCTGAGCACCCAGTACGTCATCGACGGCCACTCACAGGGCGGCCAGGGCGCGCTGTTCGCCAGCCAGATCGCCCCGTCCTACGACGGGAACCTGGTGCTCAAGGGCACCTCGGCGATCGCGCCGGTCTCCAACACCGACATCCTGGTGCCGCTGATCCCGGGCACCGAGGGGCAGGGTTACCTGGTGATGGCGCTGTATGGACTGAACGCCGTCGATCCGAGCGTGCAGCCGCTGACCATCCTGGCCGCGCCGGCCAAGGCCAAACTGGGTGTGCTCACCACCGGCTGCCTCAACGAGATCCTCGCCGCCTACCAGAACCTGACCGCGTCCCAGCTTGTCGTCGGCGGCACGGTGCCGAACTCGGTGCTGGCCAAGTTCGCCCAGTATGACAATCCGGCGCAGACCGCGCCGAGCGCCCCGATCCTGATCGTGCAGGGGACCGACGACGAAGCGGTGCCCTATTTCATCACCGCGGACTACCTGATCCCGCAGCTGCAGGCGTACAGCCAGCCGGTCCAGTTCGAGGTTATCCCGGGGGCGACCCACGACACCTCGGTGATCCTCTCCGCCGACCTGGTCGCCGACTGGATCGCGACCCGCTTCTCCTGATCTTCGCTTCTCCTGAACTGATTCTCCTGATCTTTGCTTTGACGGCCCGGCGGTTCGCCGCCGGGCCGCTTCCGCCTGCGGTTCGACCTTTTCCGGTACGTCGTGAGCGTTCAGCGGACGCTCACGACGCCACGGTCTCCGGTGTCCGCGCCGCGTGGCCGCGTGCCCACTCGCCGGTGCTCGCCCGGCCCAGCACCAGCACCGCGACGCCCAGCCCGACCAGGATCCACCAGCCGGCCTGTCCGCTGCCGCTGGCCAGCACCGCGCCGATCACCGCGACCCCGAGCGCGCTGCCGACCTGCCGGCTGGTCGAGGCGATCGCGGCGGCCACCCCGGCGCGTTCCCGTGGCATCCCGGACACCGCGGTGTTCGTGATCGGCGTGTTCACCATCGCGAACCCCATCCCGAACAGCAGATACCCGACGAGCAGCTGCCAGATCGGGGTGCCGGCGCCGGCCCAGGTCAACGGCACCATGCCGAGCGCCATCCCGGCGCCGGCCAGCTGCAGCGGCAGCCGGGTGCCGCGCGCGCCGACCAGCCGGCCGGCCAGCGGCGAGAACAGCGCGGTCGCACCGGCCATCGGCAGCGTGTAGAGACCGGCCTGCAGCGCCGACAGCCCGCGGGTCTCCTGCAGGTAGAGCGTGTTGAGGAAGAGGAACCCGCCGAGCGCCCCGAACGCGCAGACCGCGATCAGCACCGCGCCGGAGAACGGCGGGCTGCGGAACAGCTGGAGATCGATGAGTGGTTCCGCGCGGCGCGGCTCCCACCACAGCAACGTGACGAGCGCGCCGATCCCGATCACGAAGCACCCGATGATCTGCGGGGAGACCCAGCCCGCGCCCGGCCCCTCGATGATCCCGAAGGTGATCCCGGCCAGCAGCAGGAACACCAGGACCTGGCCGACGGGGTCGAGCCGCCGTGGCCGCGGCGCCCGGGACTCCGGCACGAACAGCGCGGTGAGGATCAGCGCGCCGACGCCGACCGGCACGTTGATCCAGAAGATCGACCGCCAGCCGAACCCGTGCACCAGGAAACCGCCGACCAGCGGCCCGATCGCCATGCCGAAGCCGACCACCGCGCTCCACACGCCGATCGCCCGGGCCCGCTCGCGCGGCTCGGTGAACGTGTTCGTGATGATCGACATGGCCACCGGGTTCAGCATCGAGCCGCCGATCGCCTGCAGCATCCGGGCCGCGATCAGCCAGCCCAGGCCGGGCGCGACGCTGCACAGCAGGGAACCGGCGGTGAAGACGGCCAGCCCGGTCTGGAACACCCGGCGGCGCCCGATCCGGTCGGCCGTCGAACCCGACAGCACCAGCAGGCTGGCCAGCACCAACGTGTACGCGTCGATGGTCCACTGCAAGCCGGAGACCGAGGCGCCGAGGTCCTCCCGGATGGCCGGCAGGGCGATGTTCATGATGGTGACGTCCAGGCTGATGATCAGCAGGCTCATGCAGCAGATCGCGAGGACGAGGTAGCGGCGGGGCACGGCTCAGTTGTACCCGTGCACCTGCCGAATCCACGTCCGGGACCTTGGTCACATCGACACGGTGTTTCCCGGAAGACACGATGTGGGCATGGTGGGCTCCATGAAAATCTGGCCGGGCAACCCGTATCCGCTGGGTGCGACCTACGACGGTGGCGGCACGAACTTCGCCATCTTCAGTGAGGCCGCCGAGCGGGTCGAGCTGTGTCTGTTCGACGACGACGGCAACGAGACCCGGGTCGACCTGCCCGAACGCGAGGCACTGGTGTGGCACGGGTACCTGCCCCGGGTCGTCCCCGGACAGCGGTACGGCTACCGCGTGCACGGGCCGTACGACCCGTCGCGGGGGCTGCGGTGCAACCCGAGCAAGTTGCTGCTCGACCCGTACGCGAAGGCGATCGACGGGAACAACGACTGGGATCAGGCGCTGTTCTCGTACAACTTCGGTGAGCCGGAGTCGTACAACGACCTCGACTCGGCGCCGTTCGCCCAGCGCTCCGTGGTGATCAACCCGTTCTTCGACTGGGGCAACGACCGCCCGTTGAAGGTGCCGATGTGGCAGACGGTGATCTACGAGGCGCACGTCAAGGGCATGACCATCCGGCACCCGGACATCCCCGAGGACGTGCGGGGCACGTACTCGGGTCTCGCCCACCCCGCGATGATCAAGTACCTGAAGAACCTCGGGATCACCGCCGTCGAGCTGATGCCGGTGCACCAGTTCGTGCACGACAGCGGCCTGATCGAACGCGGACTCACGAACTACTGGGGTTACAACACCATCGGCTTCTTCGCCCCGCACAACGGCTACGCCTCGTTCGGCGGCAGCGGCGGGCAGGTGCAGGAGTTCAAGTCGATGGTCAAGGCGCTGCACCAGGCCGGCATCGAAGTGATCCTGGATGTGGTCTACAACCACACCGCCGAGGGCAACCACCTCGGCCCCACGCTGTCGTTCCGGGGTGTCGACAACCCGGCGTACTACCGGCTGGTCGACACCGACAAGCAGTTCTACTACGACACCACGGGCACCGGGAACAGCCTGAACGTGCGGCACCACGAGTCGCTGCGGCTGATCATGGATTCGTTGCGGTACTGGGTGACCGAGATGCACGTGGACGGGTTCCGCTTCGACCTGGCCTCGGCCCTGGCCCGGGAGTTCCACGAGGTGGACCGGCTGGCGGCGT
>NZ_LLZH01000300.1:0-65778 GCF_001509495.1 Actinoplanes awajinensis subsp. mycoplanecinus
CCCGACCGGATCGTCCCCTCGATCTCCCCCGGCCCCAGCCCCGCACGCCGCGCCGCGGCCGCCAGCTCCCGATGCACCTGCCCGGCGTCGAGCAGCCCCGCCCCCACGAACCGGCCGAGCGCGAACGCCGCCCGGTTCAACGTGTCGTTCCGGCAGCCCACCGCGGCTCGGGCGACCCGATCGGACTCCGCCTCCAGCACAACCTCCGCGTACCGATCGGGGTGGGCGATCGGCTGCGGCGGCGCCGGCGGCGGCCCGGCGATCAGGTCCCGCAGCGGCGCCGGGATGAACGGCAGCGCCGAGCCCGGCCGCCGGATCCAGGTGTACCCGGTCCCGGCCACGTGCCGGGACGGCGGCGCCAGCACATACCCACCGGCGCCGCGCCAGTCCAGCCCGGGCACGAGGTGGACCCGGTTGCCGTGACCGGTCGGTTGGAACCACAGGTGGCGGCCGCCCCCGCCGGTCCGCACCTGCGGGCCGGGCGGCATCTCGTCACCGAGCAGGTGGCGCAGCCCGTGCCAGCCCTGCGCCGAGTCGACGTCGGCGACGTCCATGACCACGCCGGTGCGCAGCCCCACGTTGGCCTGCGGCCAGTGCGTCCACCAGAGGGTGATCACGTGCGGGTCGGTGCTCGCCTCGGTCAGGCCGTGCCGCAGCCGGGGATGCTTGCCGGGACTGTCGCATCGGGCTCCTCTCGCGCAGGAACAGACACCACCCTGGGCAGGCGTGTGCACCGGCAGCACCGGGATGCCGTGCCGGGCGTACGCGAGGGCAGCCATGAGCGACATTAGAACAAGCGTACGACAAAATCAGGCCTCCGGTAGCGCCCGCAGCACATGGGAGATGTGGTGCGATGTGCTCCATGCGATCCAGCTCGCCGAGCTGCCCGCGCCCCGGGCGGTGCGCGCCCGCCGGGCGATCTCGGCGTCGCCCCAGGAGAACCGGGCGCCCGCGGCCGGCCACTGCGGCGAGGTGACGAGGGCCCGGCACAGGTCGTGACAGCGATCGTCGCTACGGCCGCCGCGCCGCGCCCAGCGATAGATCCACCAGTCCCGGTCGGTGGTGTAGCGCAGCGTCGGCAGCTGCCGGTGATGCTGCACGCCGAGCCGTCGCACCGGGGACGTCACGCCGTAGTCCGCGTACCCGATCCCGGACTCGTCGAGCCGCGCCCACACCCGCGCGTCCAGCCGGCCCACCGCGACCGGCCGGTCGGTGGGCAGTTCGTCCAGGTTGGGCGGCATCGCACCGGACGCCACGCTCACCGATCGCCACGGCAGGGTCCGGGCCCAGCGCAGCACCCGGCGGGCCCGCTCCTCGACCTCGTCGGCATGCGACCGGCAGGCGGTCTCGGCCAGATCGATGATCAGGTCGACGTCACCGTGCTCGAGCGCCGTGGCGGCCAGGATGTGGTCGGTGACGGCGTCGGCCCGCGCCGGATTCCCGGCGTCGACGTGCGGCTGCAGCCGCAGCATCGCCCGTCGCTGATTCATCCGCGCGGCCAGACCGTGGGCCACCAGGCGGCGATTGCTTTCGTACGGCCTCAGCACCGGCATCGTCGCCACTCCCAGCCGGGCCAGCCGTTCCGTCAGGGCCAGTGGCTGTTCCGCCGGGTGGGGTGGCTCCGGCACGTTGCCGAAGTCCAGCGCCAGCACCCCGGTACGTGGTCGCAGCTCCCGCACCAGCGGAACGATGTCGATCGCCGGATCGAGCTCGACGACCGGCGTGACCCGGCCGGCCTCGTCGGGGGAGAGGTGCGCCAGGGCTGCGAACTCGCCTCGACGTGGCCGGAGAATCGGCTGATAAGCCCCTTTGGGCGTCATCGTCCCACGGTAGCCGGATCGACGGTTACCTGTGGGTTACGACCTGTATAAATGCGCGAGCATCGATTGGTTCGCCTCCCATCCGTCCGGGAACTTGACCGGCACGTTGAGGTGCACCGGCTCGGTCGAGGGGTGTGCGTCTAGCAGCTCGGGGATGCCCGAGCGGGCCACCACCACACAGGCGTGCCGGTGCCGCGAGGTGAGCACGCAGAGCCGGCCGGACTCCAAGTGGAAGGCGGTGGCGTCGCGCCGGCCGGAGAGCGGGTGCAGGACGACGGTCAGGTCGTACTCCCGGCCCTGCAACCGGTTGGCGGTGTCGACGGTGATGCCGGCCGCCTCCGGGGGCAGCAGCGCACGGATCGCCGCGGCCTGGTCGCGGTGCGCGGCGCCGATCGCGATCCGGTTCGGCGTGAGTGCGCCGGTGCCCGCCTCGGAGCCGGCCAGCCCGCCCCGGGCCAGGGCGCGGGCGGCGAGCCGGGCGCAGGCCGCGGCGGCCTCCGCGTCGGTACGCACGGTGAACCGGGCCGGCAGCTCGTGCAGCCCCCAGCCGGTTGCCGCGGCGGTGTCCAGCACCTGGTCGAGCGGGTTCTCGGCGGGTCGCTCGAAGTGCAGCGTGCGCTCACCCGGGCCGGTGCCGGAGCGGAAGCCGGTGAACGGATAGAAAGCCTCGGCCACCACCGGCGCGGCGGACGCCGGCAACCGCCAGGACACCGGCAGCCGATGCACCGGCAGCTCCGGGTTGTGCCGCAGCAGCACGGCCACCGCGCTCTGCATCGGATCCCAGGACAGGCCGGTCCAGCGCTCCACCTCGACGGTGGAGAACGGGTCGAGCTGACCGGGATCCCCCACGAACAGCGCCCGCTCGAACCGCGGCGCGACGCGTAACAGCGCGTCCGACCGCATCTGATAGGCCTCGTCGACGATCGCCCAGGGCCAGCTGCCCTCGGTGATGGTGGCCCACTTGGCGGCCGTCCCGATGGTGATCGCCGGTGAGGCGAGATCGGCCACCTTGGCGGCGACCCGGCAACTCGGATGGTCCTTGACCCGGTCGGTGCGCACGTAGTCGACCGCGGACAACCGGCCGACGGTGACCTCGGGGGAGCGTGTGCCGAGCCGCTCGATCAGGTCGTCGACCTGCTCGTTGGTCTGCGCCACGATCATCAGCGGCGCGCCGGTCGCGGCCAGCTCACCGGCCGCCCTGACCACGAGCGTCGACTTGCCGGCGCCGGGCGGCGAGTCGACGACCACACCCCGGTGCCGGCCGGAGTGAAGGTCACCGAGCACCGCGGCGATCACGGCGGCGGCCTCCTCGGCCGGGCTGACTGAACTCACCCGGGCACGGTAGCGCGGCCCACCGACAAAACCCCTCCGACGTACGGGGTGCGCCCGAGCCCGGCGCCTTCCACTGGGTACGCTGCGTCCTGTCATGGATCATGGTGAATGGGAGTGGCCGCCCGCAAAACTGGCGGCGCTGCGACTCGGCCGACGGCTGGCCGTACTGGTCCCGGCCTCGCTGCCGCACCGCTGGTCCTTCGTGCACATCGTGCCCAGCGGCGCCCCCGCCGACACTGCCGCCCTCCAGGCCGGCGCGGCCCGCAGTGACCCCACCCGCAGCTTCCTGATCACCCAGTGGGAGCACGAGGCCGACCACCTGGAGGGCTACGACCAGGCCCTGCACCCGGTCCGGATCCGCCACGCCGAGGCAGCCGGCGAACCCGAACTCCTCGCCGTCCTCCGCGACTGGCAACTCCCCCCAGAAGCCTTCAACCACTCCTGGGACACCGTCACGTAGGTGCGCTGCGCGCCGAAACTCCCCACGCAGCCCGTGTCCGGTCCTTGTGTGGGGAGTTGTGGTGCGTTGCGCGCCGAAAGTCCCCACGCAGCTCGTGCTTCGCGCCTGCGTGGGGACTTTCGGCTTTCGCGGCGGGAGATCTGTGGAGAACGCGCCAGCCAGCGATAACGCGTCGTAAACGCCGCACCGGGAGTAGCCCGGCGCGCCCGCGGTCGGCGACGGCGTGGGCCTGACCGGCGGCTCGATGGTCACTCGCTGTGCTGGCGTTTCGCTTTCTGTACCGCTTCCATTTCCGCTGGCGCGCGTTTCCCGATTCCCGATCGGCATCTCCGGTTCGCCGATCGAAAACGGAACATAATTGCCCGCATCGGTTCGGCGGTGGCACTGAAAAGTGCGGAACTGGGAGTTCGCCGGAGAGCGTCCGGCATTTCTGGCCGGCGCGGGGCGCTCGGGATTCTTCGGCGTCGTCCGGCTGGCACTTGACAGGGTGCCTCGAGGAGTCGGGCCGGGGGCTCGCCGTGCCTGCCGGGGCGGTTCTTCCGGCACCGGTTCCGCGTCCACCGGCGGGCGTCGGCATAGGTCCATTGTGTACCGGAGCAGCGGCTCACGCCGCGCCGTGCGGCTCTGCAAGATCGAGATGGGGCCGACGGGGCGAGTGGTTGTTCTGAGAGCGTTTGCAGCGGGTATTTGATCAGAGAACAGATGTTCTGACGGGAATCTGACACTTGGCTGTCTCGAGTTGCGCAGAGGTCAGGGGTTTGCCCGGTTGCCGCGTCCCGGGTTCGGGTGTGTGGATCTCGATGAAAGCGGGATACAGCACGTGGAACGTTTTCCATCCGCCGCCTCCACTTCGGAGCGGTCGGGCAAGATGATCATTCGGTTCACCGTCGTGCAGGTGGCGGACTGTTTGATCATGGAGGGTGAAAGGATGTTTGCTTCTTCGTCACCGGTCGGAAATAACTCGGGTGTTGAATATTGGGTGCGGAGGAATAGCGAAGCCGACCTGCAACTTGCGTGTGCGGTTCGCCGCGCAAGTTGCAGGTTTCGCTTCCTCTCGGCTCGATGCCCCGGCGTGGTGGCTAACCTTTGATCGACATGCGAGATTTCATTCATGCTTGTTTTTATGATCTCGTTGCGGCCCCTTCCAGTCGATCATCGGAAGTGCAACTCTTCTAGCCAGCAGTGACGTCGACATCACGGACGGTGGTGGTGGGGAATGCGTCCAGACGTACTCGTCGGTCCGAGTGATTGGCTGGTCGAACAGTTCGGCGACAAGGTCGCCGACGAGCTGTGGACCCGGGTCCCGGAGGCCCTGAGCACGGCAATCGACCGTGAGGTGCACGCCCGCCCGGCCATGACGCAGACCGTGGAGCGCGTGCTGGGCAATCCGCGGTGGCCGTTGCCCTATGAGGAGTTGGTTCTCTTCCTGGGCACGTTGCCGGGTGCCGAGATCATCAGCGTCCCCCGGTCGGTCTATCAGCTGGTCCTGATCAACGGCCATATCGTGGTGCCGTGGTGTTACGGCCAGTCGGCCCGCCTCTCGATGGCGGATGCCGAGGTCGGCCGTTCGTTCGGCCGGCTCGCCCGCGAGTTGCTCGGCCGGTTCGGCCCACCGTGGCGCCGCTCCCCGGTGGAGTCGCCACTGCCGCTCGACGCGGTCGACGAACGCGAGGTCGCCAAGATCTGCGCGGCCATCTCCCAGATCGACCCCAAGCCCGAGGTGGTCATCGCCGGTTTCGCCGGTGCACCCAATCTGGGACTGCTCCGCGCCTGCCTCGGCGAGGTCAAGTCCACCGACAACGGCACCCTCTACTGGAGTCACCTCGACGACCTGCCGCTCCCGCCGCCGGTCATCCCGCGCCCCCGGCGCATGCAGTTTCCCTGATCCTCCGCCCGTGGCGGGCCGGAGCCGCCAGGTGGATGCCGCCCGCCGCCCTGGGCGGCGTCCACCGGCTCCACCTCCGGGCCGGCAGCCCCAACCCCGATCGAAAACGGTCAGCCTGCCAAGCACCGCAGGCTGACCGTTTGCCGTCCGGGATGGCGGAACGGGCCAGCGTTGCGGTTGGCGTCGATCCGACCGCGGCCCGGAGGCGGGGCGGGGCCGCGGCCCTCGGGATCCGGAAACCCCGCAAGGCCAGGCGGAATCCACCCCCCAACCGCACTCACCGATTGCCGCGACCGCCTCTAGACTTCACCGGATGGAGTCGCCCACGACGATCCGGGACCGGGCTGTCGCGGTCGCCGACTACCTGCTTGCGGTGCGCGCCCAGATGGACCGCCCGGCCCGCACCCTGCCCTCCGACGCCCACTGGCTCGACGAGCTGCCGGCGCATCCGGACTGCCTGACCGGCCCGGGCGCGGACGGCGCCGCCTGGCTGCGGGTCGGCCGCCCTGAGCTGCCTCCCCCGGTGACGGTCCCGGCCGCCCTCCGCCGCCGGCTCCGCGGCGACATCACCGCCACCACCGAACCCTCCGCACCGCCGGCCGAGAAGAACGAGCCGGCGTCCGCAAAAGTGGAGACCGAGGACGACTTCGACACCTGGCGCGATCACACCTGGCGCCCCTGGTCCCTCCGCACCGCCGCCACCGAGCAGACCCGTGACCTGCACCGCCGTCTCTTCGACCGGATGCATCAGCTGGACATGGCCGCCACCACCACCGAGCTGGTCTGGGGCCACGGCATCCTGGAGACCACGATCGACGGCGCCCGGGTCCGCTACCCCTTGGTCGCCACCCCGGTGCTGATCGAATACGACCCGGACCGTGCCCTGATCAGCGTCGCTCCGGCCGGGCCGTCCCGGCTGCAGACCGACGCCCTGCACGGTCTCGACGAGCGTCATCTCAGCCAGCTGCAGGGCTTGGCCGGCCCCGGCGGCGTGGTCGAGGTCGATCTCTGGAACGAGCTGGAGCGCCGCGAGTTCTTCGAGCGCGCGCTGACCCGTCTCGGTCACGACCGCGTGGTGGTCACGACCGCTGAAGACAAACCCAAGACCACTTTTGTACGAGATTCTGCCGTTCTCTTCGCCCGGCCCCGCCAGCGTCAGCTCCGCGGTTTCCTGGAGAATCTCCGCAACCGACTGACCGAGAACCGCGGTACCGAGGGGGTCGGCGCCCTCGCCGCGATCCTGGCGCACGAGCCGAGCCGCCTGGCCATGCCCGACGATCATCCGGAGACCTGGGACCGGGTCGGCGAGCGCCTGCTCATGCCGCTCCCGACGAACGAGGCGCAGGAGTCGATCGCCCGCCGGCTGGCCCAGCACCGGAACGTGGCGGTGCAGGGCCCGCCCGGCACCGGCAAGACGCACACCATCCGCAACCTGATCTGCCATCTGATGGCGAACGGCAAGCGGGTGCTGGTGGTCGCGCAGAAGGAGGAGCCGCTTCGGGTGCTCCGCGACGGCTTGCCGCCCGAGGTGCAGGCGCTCTGCCTCGCGGTTCTCGGCCGCACCACCGACCAGCTGGTGCAGTTGCAGCTGGCCGCGCGGGAGCTCTCCGACCGGGCGGCGACGCTGGACAAACAGGCCGAGGCGCGCCGGGTGGAGCGGCTCACCGCGAGCCTGGAGGAGGCCGAGCACGAGCTGACCCACGCGACGGCGGGCCTGCGGCTGATCGCCGAGAGCGAGGCGACGACGTACCAGATCGGTGGGGTGAGCCTGCTGCCGGCGGAGGTCGGCGCGTGGCTGCGGGAGCGTGCCGCGGCGCACGGCGGCATCCCGGATCCGGTTTCCGGTCCGCCGCCGCTGACCATCGAGGACTTCGCCACGCTGCTCAAACTGTCTGCCCGGCTGACGCCGGAGGATCGTGCGGCGTCGATGCGACCGCTGCCGGAGATCATGGATTTGCCGGACGCCGCCTCGGCGGCGGCCCGGCGGGCCGAGATCATCGAGGCGGAGCAGCGTCTGTCCCGGTTGGCGGACCAGGGCGTTGATTTTGCTTCGGTACGACGTGAGCAGCGCGCCGCGCACCTCGAGCTGGTCAGTGATCTCCAGGAGGCTCATGCCTGGTTGCGCCGCCGCGAGGGCACCTGGACCGACCGCCTGGGCCGGCTGATGGACGACCAGCACTGGCGGGCCATGTGGGCCGATCACGTGTCCACCGTCGCCGGGCTGCTCGACGAGCTGGCGGCCAGCGCCAAGGAGCAGGCCGGGCACCGGGTGGTGATCGGTGACGAGCTGATCGCCGAGCCGCGCCTGCTGCTCACCCGGCTGGCCGAGATCCGGCATCGGTTCGCCGCGGGCAAGGGGCTGAACCGGCTGCTGCAGGCCGGGTTGTTCCGGGTCGCCGAACAGATCCGGGTGGACGGCGAGTCGATGCGTACGGCCGAGGACGTCGATCTGGTCGTGGCCCGGGTCCGTCGCGCGCAGGCGCACCGGCGGCTCGGTGACGTGTGGGCGGACTGGGTGGACCGGCTGCGGATAGACGAGCCGACCGGCGGCTGGACCGATCCGGAGGTGTGGGCCGGCGCGCTGCTCGCTGAGGGGGCCCGGTCCCTGGAGTTCGATCTGCGGCGCTGGCCTCCGCTGGTGGAGCGGGTGGCTGCTCGCGTACCCCAGATCGACCTGGAGTCGGACGGCGCGCGACTCGCGGCGGTGGCCGAGATGATGGACGGCGCCGGCGAGGTCTTCGCTCTCGACCAGGCGCACATCGCGGAGCGGACCGTGGCCGAGCGGCTGGCGCCGTGGCCGGAGCTGGCCGAGGCGTGGCAGAGCCTGGACGGGTGGGACGAGGCGGTCGGCGAGGTCCGCCGGGTGGCCCTGCTGCAGCCGGACGTGCTGCGGTTCCACGCCATGTACGACCGGCTGACCGGCGCCGCGCCGGAGTGGGCCGCCCAGATCGCCACCGGGGAGCACCCGGTGGTCTCCGGCCAGGCCTGCCTGGAGGCCTGGGAGTGGCGGCGGGCGCAGACCTGGTTCGACACCGTGATCGGCGACGTCGACCCGGCGGTGCTGGCCCGCCGGGTGGAGCGGGCCCGGGCGAAGATCCGGCGGCTGACCGGTGACCTGGTGGTCGCGTCGGCCTGGCTCGAGGTGGCCCGTGCCCTCGACGACCGGCGGCGCGCCGCGCTGGCCGACTGGACCACCGCCCTCCGCAAGATCGGTAAGGGCACCGGCCGCAGCGCCGCGCTGTGGCAGGCGCACGCGCAGCGGGCGATGGAGTCCGCGGTGAGCGCCGTGCCGGTCTGGGTGATGTCGGTGGACCGGGCGATCGAGCAGTTCGCCGGCGGCGCGAAGTTCGACGTGGTGATCGTCGACGAGGCGTCCCAGGCGGACCTGTTCGCGCTGCCGGTGCTGTCGCTGGCCGAGCGGGCCGTGGTGGTCGGCGACGACCAGCAGATCGGCCCGCAGCTGAGCTTCGTCGGTCCGGTGCAGGGGCTGATCCAGCGGCACCTGTCCGACGTGCCGTCGGCCGAGCACTTCGATCCGGAGTCGTCGCTCTACGACCACGCGGTGCGGCGGTCGCCGGAGCGGATCCTGCTGACCGAGCACTTCCGCAGCGTGCCGCAGATCATCGAGTTCTCCTCGCGGCACTACTACGACAACAAGATCATGCCGCTGCGGGCCGACCGGTCGTCGCTGGCGCCGATCCGGAACGTGCACTGCGCCGACGGGGCCCGGCAGAACCTGCCCGGGTACGGCGACGTCAACCTCGCCGAGGCGGACGCGCTCGTCGACCGGGTCACCAAGATCGTGGCGGATCCGCGGTACGACGGCCGGACGCTCGGCGTGATCAGTCTGCTGAGCCGCAGCGGGCAGGCGAACTACCTGCTCACCCAGATCCGGGAGGCGATCGGGGAGGACGAGATCCAGGCGCGGCGGCTGCGGGTGGGCGACGCGTACACGTTCCAGGGCGACGAGCGGGACGTGGTGCTGGTGTCCATGGTGGTGTCCGACAACGATCAGCGGGTGGCGGCGTTCACCAAGCGCGACTACCACCGGCGGATCAACGTGGCGGCGTCCCGGGCGCGCGATCAGCTGTGGATCTTCCACTCGGTGCGGCCGGCGTCGCTGCTCGCGGATGACGCACGGGGGCTGCTCCTGTCGTACGCGATGGATGTGCCCGCCGAGAACGCCGGGACCGATCCGGCGGCCCGGTGTGAAAGCGATTTTGAACGGGATGTCCTGCGCCTGCTCGCGGTCCGGGGTCATCGGCCGATCCCGCAGTTCCGGATCGGCGGGTACCGGATCGACTTCGTGCTGAACGCGCCGGACGGCCGGCGGCTGGCCATCGAGTGTGACGGCGACGTTTACCAGGGGCCGGAGCAGTGGCAGAGTGACATGAGCCGGCAGTCGGTCCTGGAACGGGTCGGCAACTGCGTGTTCGTGCGGATCCGGGGCAGCGTCTTCGCCCGGGAGCCGGAGGCGGCGATGCGGCCGGTCTGGCAGCGGATCGCCGAGCTGGAGATCGCACCGGTCGGCGATTGACGCTCACGCATCGCAAGCTTGTCGGAACGTGGTGTGCATGTGGACGGTGCCTTGCGGGTAGGACATCGCACAAGGTTCTCCAGCGAATACTTAAAGTGACTGTCCGTCATGGAGTGAGCGACGCCATTTCGGTGGAATTGGGTAGCAAAGCGGTCCGCCGTTCGGTTGTTTCGGTACTCTGGATGGGCGATAATTCCCTGCTCCTGGCCTTGCCCGCGGAAACGTCAAAACATTGACTCTGGCGTCCACTGTTACTACGGCCCGGTGACGGGTCGTAATAGGTAAGGGGTCTTTGGTGGCAGCGGGAGCAGCCGTGCGCGAGGGGGGAGGTGTCGGCGGATGACCGTGCCCGAAGAACGGGAACGTTGGGCCGTCCCGGCGACACCGTTGCCCGAGCAGCGCACGCCGGCCGAGGACCGTGCCGCCTGGTTCTCCTACACCACCGCGAACGACCAGATCGTCTGGTCCGCGGCCCTCTCCGCGTTGCTCGGCCGGGAACCCGCCGAGAAGGAGATGACCCGCCAGGTCCTCGCTCGGTACGTGCACCGCGACGACCAGGCCGTCGCGCTGGGCGCCATCACCGAGGCCTGGACCACCCGGGTCACCGTGCGGGCCACGCTGCGGCTGATGCGCAGCGACGGCGGCTGGTTCGACGTGGACTGCCGGCTGGAGCCGATGATGAGCCCGGACGGCACGGTCCGCGGCATCCGTGGCACGGTCCGGGACGTCACCAGCCGGGAGCGCGCCCGCCGCGAGGACGCCCGGCTCACCCGCCGCGGCGAGACCGTCCAGTCCTCGCTGGTCGAGCCGGACCCGGCCACCGGGCTGCTGACCCGGGCCCGGTTCGCCGACGAGATCGACCGCGCCCTGCGCCGCGCCGCCGGAGCGCTGCTGGTGCTGCGGGTGCAGGCCGAGGAGGCCGGCGACGGCGGCGAGGGTGTGCGCCCGGAACGCAACGCCGAGCTGCTGCACCAGGCCGCCCGGTTGCTGGAGGACCGGATCGGCCCCGATCAGCTGCTCGGCCGGGTCGGGCCGAACGAGATCGCCGTGCTGCTCGCCGCGGCCGGCTGGTCGTCGGCCCGCAAGCAGGCGGCCACGCTCGTCGAGGCGCTGCGCGCGGAGACCGGGGCACGGGCCTGGGGCGGCCTGGTCCGGTTCCGTACCGACGCCGAGGCGGGCAGCCACGACCTGTTGATCGACGCCGAGCAGGCCTGGCGGCAGTCCCGGGAGACCGACCAGCAGATCACCCTGGTCGCGCACCCGGTGCCGGCCCGGGACCGGCAGGGGTCGTACCGGAACCGGGTCGCCGACGCGCTCGGCACCGACCGGTTCACGCTCTACTCCCAGCCGATCCTGGAGCTGCAGACCAACCGGGTGACCCGGCACGAGCTGCTGCTGCGGGTGCTGGACGAGGCGGACGGCCCGCAGTCGCCGATCCAGGTGCTGGACACCGCGGAACGGCTGGACGCGGTCTTCGACATCGACCTGTGGGTGGTGGAGCGGGCCATGCGGCTCGCCGCCGAACAGCCCGAGATGGGCCTGCAGATCAACCTGTCCGGCCGCTCGGTCGGCGACCCCCGGCTCACCGCCGAGGTGGAACGCCTGCTGACCCAGTACCAGGTGAACCCGGAGCAGCTGACCTTCGAGATCACCGAGACCGCGCTGATCGGCAACCTGAGCGAGGCCCGCCGGTTCGCCGACCGGATCCGCGACCTGGGCTGCTCGCTGGCCCTCGACGACTTCGGCTCCGGGTACGCGTCCTTCCGCTACCTGCGGCTCTTCCCGATCGACCTCGTCAAGATCGACGGAGAATACGTCGTCGACCTGGTCGACAACCCGCAGGACCAGGTGCTGGTGCGGGCGCTGGTGCAGGTCTGCCAGGCGTACGGGATCCACACCGTCGCCGAGTTCGTGCAGGACGAGGCGACGCTGCGGATGCTCCGGGAGCTGGGTGTGGACTACGTCCAGGGATACCTCATCGGCCGTCCGTCACCCGTCGTTCCGGGCCGTCTGCCGAGCGCCTGAAAGGTGATGTTCTAGGACCCAGAGGTACACGACGCCGGAACCGGCCGAGGCCCCCCAGCCAGCCGGTTCCGGCGTCGTGTCGGGGTAGAAAGTCCTCGGACAGCGTACTCGCTGAGGTTCACGTAAGTCGATCGATTCGATGACCCACCGTGGAATGCTGTCCGCCCGGCCCATCCCGGACTGTCCGAACGCTACTAACCTTCCAGCATGAGTGAGCCCCGCTGGTTGACCCAGGAGCAGCAGGGAGCTTGGCGGCAGCTGGTTGAAGTGCTGGTCAAGGTGCCGGCGGCACTGGAGACACAACTGCAGCGGGACGCCGGGCTGACCCACGTGGGTTACCTGGTGATGATGACCCTGTCCGAGCACCCCGAGCGTCGCCTGCCGATGAGCCACCTGGCGAAGCGGGCCTGCGCCTCGCTCTCCCGGCTCTCGCACGTGGTGGCCCGGCTGGAGGAGAAGGGCTGGATCCGGCGCGAGCGCGACCAGGTCGACGGCCGGGTGCAGATCGCGGTGCTCACCGACGAGGGGTATACGAAGGTGGTGGCGACCGCGCCGGGGCACGTCGAGACGGTCCAGCAGCTGATCTTCGACCGGCTGTCCCCGGCGCAGGTGTGCCAGCTCACCGAGGTTGCCGAAGCGCTGCTGCGGATTCCGCCTGCTCCATAGTCTTGATCTGACCGTTCGATGGTGAAAGGTGCGTGCGGGAACATGAGTCAGCGGGTTCAGGGCGTGATCGCCCGGGAGAAGGGCAAGCCGGTCGAGGTGACCACGATCGTGGTGCCGGACCCCGGGCCGGGCGAGGCCGTGGTGCAGGTGAAGACGTGCGGGGTGTGCCACACCGACCTGCACTACCGCGAGGGCGGGATCAACGACGACTTCCCGTTCCTGCTCGGCCACGAGGCGGCCGGCGTGGTCGAGTCGGTCGGCGCCGGGGTGACCGACGTGGCGCCCGGCGACTTCGTGGTGCTGAACTGGCGCGCGGTCTGCGGCAACTGCCGGGCCTGCAACAAGGGCAAGCCGCAGTACTGCTTCAACACCCACAACGCCACCCAGAAGATGACCCTGGAGGACGGCACCGAGCTGTCCCCCGCGCTGGGCATCGGCGCGTTCGCCGAGAAGACGCTGGTGCACGCCGGCCAGTGCACGAAGGTGGACCCGGAGGCCCGGGCGGCCGCGGTCGGCCTGCTCGGCTGCGGCGTGATGGCCGGCCTGGGCGCGGCGATCAACACCGGCGGGGTGACCCGTGGCGACTCGGTCGCGGTGATCGGCTGCGGCGGGGTGGGCGACGGCGCGGTGGCCGGTGCGGCGCTGGCCGGAGCCACCACGATCATCGCGATCGACACCGACGACCGGAAGCTCGAGTGGGCCAAGGGCTTCGGCGCCACCCACACGATCAACGCGCGTGAGCACGACGTGGTGGAGCGGGTCCGCGAGCTGACCGGTGGCTTCGGCGCCGACGTGGTGGTCGAGGCGGTGGGCCGGCCGGAGACGTACAAGCAGGCCTTCTACGCCCGCGACCTGGCCGGCACCGTGGTGCTGGTGGGCGTGCCCACCCCGGACATGACCGTCGAGCTGCCGCTGCTCGACATCTTCGGCCGGGGCGGCGCCCTGAAGTCCAGCTGGTACGGCGACTGCCTGCCCAGCCGGGACTTCCCGATGCTGACCGAGCTCTACCGGCAGGGCCGGCTCGACCTGGACGCGTTCGTCACCGAGGAGATCCCGCTGGACGGGGTGGAGCAGTCCTTCGCCAAGATGCACACCGGTGAGGTGCTGCGGTCGGTCGTCGTCTTCTAGTTCTTCTCCGCTTTTACGCGTTCTTCTCCGCTTTTTACGCG
This sequence comes from Actinoplanes awajinensis subsp. mycoplanecinus, assembly GCF_001509495.1. Classification (NCBI taxonomy): domain Bacteria; kingdom Bacillati; phylum Actinomycetota; class Actinomycetes; order Micromonosporales; family Micromonosporaceae; genus Actinoplanes; species Actinoplanes awajinensis. The sequence continues at coordinate 13,895 of NZ_LLZH01000300.1, forward strand.
GCTTTGGAGCAGTCGGGCTTTTAGGCGGCTTTGGAGTAGGCGGGCGCCGACCTGTCGGCCAGGAGATCGAGGCACAATGCCGCGGTCCAGCTGAAGGTCGGCGCTCCCAGGCCCTCCCCGGTCTCCGGGTGGAAGTACTCGTAGTGCCCGTGCTCGTGCACCAGGCGCAACATGGCCCGGCGCAGCTCCTCCGCCTCGCCGCGCAGCCCGTGCACCAGCATCCCGCGGCGCAGCAGCCAGTTCACGTTGATCCAGACCGGGCCGCGCCAGTAGCGACGGGTGTCGAAGGTGGCCGCGGTCCGGTCCGCGCTCGGCGCCGGCAGGCCGAACCGCTCCGACCGGGCCTCCTCCATGATCGCGGTGACCCGGTCGGCGGGCAGGTCCGGCAGCATCAGCGGCAGCAGGCCGCTCACGCAGCGCGCCGGGCTGAGCCGGCCGGTGCGGGCGTCCCGGGCCCGGAACGTACGGGTGACCGGGTCCCACAACCGCCGCGCGATGGCCGCGGTGATCTCCCGGGCCCGGTCCCGGTGCCGCCGCGCGTCGCCGGTCAGCCCGAGCACCCCGGCGATCTGCGCGAGGGCCAGCTCGGCGGTGCCCAGGATGCTGTTGAACGCCGGGCACTCCACCGCGAACGGGTGCCGCTGGGTCAGGTCGGTGTCGGAGTACCCGCCGTCCCGGTAGTTGCGGACCAGGCCGATGTACCGGGCGTAGTCCAGGTCGGTGGGCCGGTGCGCGGCGTGCGCGACGGCCAGGTCCCGGCGCGGGAACCGCTCCAGCAGGGCGAGGTCGGCCGGCACGTTGCCCAGCGCCTCGTCCCAGGCCGGGCTGTTGTCCAGCCCGGACTCCCACGGGTGCACGATCGAGGCCAGCCCGCTGCCACCGGCGTCACGCCGGTCGGTCAGGTACTCCTGCTGCGCCACCAGCCGCGGATACAGCCAGGCCAACGCGGTACGGGCCTCGCTCACCCCGTCCGCGCCGTGCGCCGCCGCGTGCCGGTAGACCTCCCAGGCGGCCAGGGCGTGCAGCGGTGGCTGGACGATGCCGGTGCTGCCGCGGGCCCGGCGACCGGCGTACGCGGGCACGTTCCAGAACCCCGGCCCGGGGAAGTAGTCGTCCTCGGCGGTGGCCGGGTCGAAGACGATGTGCGGCACCCGGCCGTCCGGCCACTGCGCCTCGAACAGGCTGCGCAGGTCACGCCAGGCCCGGGCCGGGTTCACGAAGGCCAGGCCGACCGCGATGAACGCGGTGTCCCAGCTCCACTGATGCGGGTACAGGCGCCGGGACGGCACCATGTGGTCACCGGACCAGTTGGTGTCCAGCACCCGCGCGGCGGACTGCCACAACTCGGCGGAGGGATCGGAGACGGCGACGGGGGGCGACGGCGGATAAGGGTGCATCTGGTCTCGGGGCCCTTTCCACTGCGGTCGCCGGTAGACCCCCGCCATCGGGCGCGCCGCGGTGCTTCTGAACGAACTGCCGGTTGCATCTTCGGTACCGCGGTGGCGACGGATGTCACCGGGGTGCCTCAGATCACGTCCGGGCCATCCTCGATTCTGCCCGGCCCGGGAATGTCGTACCCCGGTGGTTGGCTGTCGGCATGCCGTCGCTGGTGTTCCTTGCGCAATTCCCGGGTCTGCCCGTCGCCGTTCCGGCGGCCGGGGTCCGCCGTGTCATCCGCGCGCGCCGCGCCGTCGCGCTGGCCCGGGCGGGCCGCGCGTTCGCCACTGTGGAGGTGCCCGGCAGCGTGACGCCAAACCGGTCGACAGCATCGAGCTCCCCGCAAAACGGATTCGATGTTGATCGTGGGTTTCCTGTGACGGTGGCGCGCGGTAATGTTCTGGCTCCGACGCGTATCCATCGACAGGAAGGCGTTGGCCGATGACGCTGCGCATCCTCGTGGTCGGCGCCGGCATTGCCGGCTTGTCCGCGGCCCGGGGTCTGCGAGTCGCGGGCTTCCGACCGGATGTGGTGGAGGCGCTGCCCGCCACCATGAGCCCCAGTGCCGGGATCTATCTGCCCGGCAACGCCTCACGCGCCCTGCGCCTGCTCGGCCTCGACGTGCCGCTGCGCCCGCTGGGTGACCTGATCTTCCGGCATGTCTTCCTGGACGCCCGCGGCCGCGAGCTGTTCGAGATGGACGTCGCCGCGCTCTGGGCGGGTGTCGGCGAGTCCCGCGCGCTGTCCCGATCGGACCTGCAGCAGGTGCTGCTCACCGGGGTCGGCGGCGAGGTGCGCTACGACACCGAGGTGCGCGACCTGCAGATCGTCGAGGGCGCCGCCAAGGTCGAGTTCGCCACCGGCGCCATCGCGGAATATGACCTGGTCGTCGGCGCCGACGGCCGCCGCTCGATGGTCCGTGACCGGATCGGTCTCGGCGGACCGGCCACCCCGACCGGGCAGATCGTCTATCGCGCGGTCGTCTCCGGCGGCCCGCCGCTCACCGACTGGACGGCGGTGCTCGGCCGGCGATCGCAGTTCGTCGCCATGCCGATGGGCGGCCGCAAGATCTATGTCTACGCCGACGAGACCTCACCGGACTCTCCCGACCCGGCCGACCCGCGCGAGCGGCTGCGTGAGGTGTTCGGGTCGTTCGGCGGCCCGGTCCCGGCGATCCTCGACCGGATCGAGAAGGTGTCCGTCGCCCGGACCGACGAGGTGGTCCTGCCGACCTGGTCGCAGGGCCCGGTGGTGCTGGTCGGTGACGCCGCGCACGCCACCGCGCCGACCCTGGCCCAGGGTGCCGCGATGTCCTTCGAGGACGGCTACGTGCTCGGGCAGGAGCTCCGTCAGGCAGATGGGGACATTCCGGGCGCGCTGCGCGCCTATGAGGATCGCCGCCGGCCGCGCTGCGTCGACGTCCGGGATCGCACCCGGGAACGGGACCGCGCCAGGGACGTGCCACCGTCCCTGCGGGACCCGATGCTGCGCCGCCGTGGTCTCCGGATCTTCACCGACCACTACAAGGGCCTCGTCGCTTCGGTGTGACGCTGCTGTTCGTCCTAGGTGGCCCTTTGGTCACCCCGCGAAGGTCGAAGGTCGGCGGGGGACTATTCTGCCAGCGAGGTACGCCTGATCATTGGTGTGCCGAGTGGGACGAACGAGACAACGGAGGCAATTCGTGACGACCGTTGCGCCGTCGCCGATCGCGACCCGTCCATATCCGGTCAGGCGGCAGGTAAAGGGTTCGGCGTTCGCCCGAATCCTGCGCACGACGGACGCGAAGCAGATCGGGATCATGTACATGATCACCGCCTTCGTGTTCTTCCTACTGGGCGGCCTGATGGCGCTGCTCATGCGCGCCGAGCTGGCCCGGCCGGGTATGCAGTACCTGTCGCCGGAACAGTTCAATCAGCTCTTCACCATGCACGGCACGATCATGTTGCTGTTCTTCGCGACACCGATCGTGTTCGCGTTCGGCAACTACATCGTGCCGATCCAGATCGGCGCGCCGGACGTGTCGTTCCCGCGGCTGAACGCGTTCGCCTACTGGCTCTACGTGTTCGGCGGCCTGATCACCATCGGCGGGTTCCTCACCCCGGGTGGCGCGGCCGACTTCGGCTGGTTCGCGTACACGCCGCTGAGTGACTCGCTGCACTCGCCGGGCGTCGGCGGGAACATGTGGGTGGTCGGCCTGGCGATCTCGGGTCTGGGCACGATCCTCGGCTCGGTGAACCTGATCACCACGATCCTGACCCTGCGGGCACCGGGCATGACCATGTTCCGGATGCCGGTCATGGTCTGGAACATGCTGGTCACGGCGCTGCTGGCGGTGATGGTCTTCCCGTTCCTGGCGGCCGCGCTGTTCGCACTCGCCGCCGACCGCGTCCTCGGTGCGCACGTCTTCGACGTGGCGACCGGCGGGCCGATGCTGTGGCAGCACCTCTTCTGGTTCTTCGGGCACCCCGAGGTGTACATCATCGCCCTGCCGTTCTTCGGCATCATCACCGAAGTCATCCCGGTCTTCAGCCGCAAGCCGCTCTTCGGCTACAAGGGCCTGGTCGCCGCGACGCTGCTGATCGGCGCGCTGTCGATGTCGGTGTGGGCGCACCACATGTTCGTCACCGGTCAGGTGCTGCTGCCGTTCTTCAGCTTCCTGAGCTTCCTGATCGCGGTGCCGACCGGCATGAAGTTCTTCGTCTGGATCGGAACGATGTGGCGCGGCCAGATCAGTTTCGAGCCACCGATGCTCTTCGCGATCGGCTTCATGGTGACGTTCCTCTTCGGTGGTCTGTCCGGCGTGCTGCTGGCCTCACCCCCGATCGACTTCCACGTCTCCGACTCGTACTTCGTGATCGCGCACTTCCACTACGTGCTCTTCGGCACGATCGTGTTCGCGGTGTTCTCCGGCATCTACTTCTGGTTCCCCAAGATGTTCGGCCGGTTCCTCGACGAGCGCCTCGCGAAGGTGCACTTCTGGCTGACCTTCGTCGGCTTCCACACCACGTTCCTGGTGCAGCACTGGCTCGGCACCAAGGGCATGCCCCGCCGGTACGCGGACTACCTGCCGACCGACGGCTTCACCACGCTGAACACGGTCTCCACGATCGGCTCGTTCATCCTGGGCCTGGCCACGCTGCCGTTCCTCTACAACGTGTGGAAGTCCTACCGGGTCGGCCGGGTCGCTCTCGCCGACGACCCGTGGGGCCACGGCAACTCGCTCGAGTGGGCGACCAGCAGCCCGCCGCCGCTGCGCAACTTCGACAGGATGCCGCGGATCCGCTCCGAGCGTCCGGCCTTCGACGTGAAGTTCCCGGAGCTCGCCGCCGGTGACAACCGCGGGCTCGCCGGTCCGCCGGAGGGTGGTGCCCGCCCGCTGACCTCTGAGTCGGACGGCGGCGCTTCCTACCAGGAAGACACCGCGAGCAACAAGGATCACTAGGTTCTCCCGACGCGGCCCGCACTCCACTCGGAGTGCGGGCCGCTTCGTTTTCCGGACTGTTACCGGCGTTTTACGGACAACGTCGGGTTATGGACGTGAGCTGCCTTAAAGCCGGTGGTTTCTGTCGTACCCCTGGGGCAGGATCGGCGGCGGAGGTCAGGATCGTCATGTTGCTCAAGCCTTACCGGGAAACGCTCGCACTGCCCAAGATCCCGTCGCTGCTCGTGGTCGCGACGCTGGCGCGGATCCCCATCGCGGCCGCCGCGGTGGTGCTGACGCTGCACGTCGTCACCGACCTCGGCCGCGGTTATGGCGCGGCCGGCCTGGTCGGCGCGGCGGCGACGGTCGGCGGCTCGCTCGGCGCCCCGGTGATGGGCCGGCTGATCGACCGGCGAGGGCTCCGCCCGGTGCTGGTGCTGACCACCATCGCCGAGGTGATCTATTGGCTGGTGGCGCAGGCGCTGCCGTATTGGGCACTGCTGCCGGTCGCCGTGGTCGGTGGCTTCCTGGCCCTGCCGGCCTTCTCGGTGGCCCGGCAGTCGATCGCCGCGCTCACTCCCGAGTCGCATCGGCTGCCCGCGTTCGCCCTCGACTCGATGACCACCGAGCTGTCGTTCATGGCCGGCCCGGCCCTCGGCGTGCTGATCGCGACGAGCGTCGCCGGCCCGCGCGCCGCCATGCTGACCCTGGCCGTCGGCATCCTGCTGGGCGGCATCGGCCTGTGGCTGCTCAACCCGCCGATGCGGGCCCCGCACGAGGCGCCCGTCTCGGCCGGCGAGCGGGTTGCCCGGCGGGATTGGCTCAAGCCCCGGTTCGTCGCCATCCTGGCCGTCACGATGGCCGCCACCCTGGTGCTGGCCGGCACCGACGTGTCCGTGGTCGCCGTGCTTCGGGAGTCCGGCGAGCTGGGCTGGAGCGGCCTGGTGATGTCGCTGTGGGCACTGTTCTCCCTGATCGGCGGCTTCGCCTACGGCACGGTCCGGCGCGGCGTGCCGCCTCTCGTGCTGTTCGCCCCGATGGCGTTGCTGACCATCCCGGTCGGCATGGGCGGCTCGCAGTGGTGGCTGCTGGCGCTGCTGCTGATCCCGGCCGGCGCGCTCTGCGCCCCGACCATCACGGCCAGTTCCGCCGCGATCAGCAACATGATCCCGGCCGCGGCCCGCGGCGAGGCGATGGGCCTGCACAACTCAGCCCTGACCGTCGGCGTCGCCCTGGGCGGCCCGCTGGCCGGCCTGGCCATCGACTCGTTCGGCCCGAAGTGGGGCTTCGCCGCCGTCGGCATCGTCGGCGCCCTGGTGGCCCTGGCCGTCCTCCCCGCCGAACTCCGCCGCCGCCGCGCCGACCCCACCACCTCTCCCGCCCCAGCGTCACCCCGACCCGCCTCGCCCAGCCAGGCAGCGTCTCCAACCACCCCACCCGCCTCGGCTGCAGTCACCTCCGCCTCTCCCAGCCCCGCGGCACCCCCAGCCACCCCACCCGGCCCCGCGGCACCCCTGACCACCTCACCCGGCGCGGTGGTCGCCGCATCCGCCGCACCGGGCCCAGCGCGCTCTTAGCCGTGTCGACTGGCTGGGCAGGGCCTTCAGTCGCCTTGCCGTGACCGGCTGCGGGCCCGGTGACTGTCCGGTGCCGCCTCTGTTGCTGTCGCCGCCGCTGTCGAGGCTGCCTCGGCGGGACCCGTCCCGGCCGTTCCCGCGAAGTGGTTGCGGCCGAGCGAGTGCCGGGGCGGCCTGACCGGATTTGTGTAAGGCGGCCTCGGACCATCCGGTCCGAGGCCGCCTTGCTTGGTGCTCTGCCACGTGCCCGTTCCCGCGTGATTGTTCTGGCTGCTGAAGCTGTCCGATCCCGCGAGCTGGCCTCGTTCCGTTGAATGACGGCGGGTAAAAAGCGAGGAATTCTTCTTGTATGAAAATATCTCTTGGTGAATGCGGCTTTTATTGGCATCTGGCAACCTCTGGAACCAGCCCAATCGGGTGATCTGTGAAGCGCATCTCTGCATGACCGGGCAGGACCCCGCGCCTGCTCGCCCTGTTTGCGCGGCTCGCGCTGCTCATCGCCCTATCCGCGCCCTATCAGTGCTGCTAGTTCCGCTCACCTCGCTGGTCTTGCTCGGCTTACTCGGCTTGGTGGTTCCTCTGGTTCTGCTCGCCTCGCCGGCCTTGCTCCCTTCTCTCGATTTTGGTGACCCCCGAGGGGCGGTATGTGCTCGCGATCCCTGATCGCGTGCCCCCACCGCCCCCGGGTGGGTGGTGAAAGTCCGCACTCAGGGATCGCGTGCTCCTGCCGCCCCCTCAGCGTTGATCGCGTGCTCTTGCCGCCCTCTCGGTGCTGGTCTCGTGCTGCTGCCGCCCTGGGCCGGGTTGGACGTGTGTCGCCGCTGTGGTTGCTCCTTGCTTGATGCGACTGCCGGCACCGGCCGCGCCGGCACGGCCGGGGGCAGTGGTGGACCGGGCAGGGAAATCGGTTGGGGGGAGGGGCTCGGGCTGGGTAGGTTCGGTGCGGAACTCCGAATCTTCGGGCCCTGGAAACGTGTCGCAGATGGGTCCGAGACCTCGCCGATGAGCGGGGAGGAGGTGGCGACGTCAGTTCTCGCTGCCTGCTGTTCGAGGAGAAGTTCCATGGAAATCGGTATTGGCCTGCCCATCAGTGACCCTGCCCGCCTGCTGGAATGGGGCCGGCTCGCGGAGGAGCACCGGTTCGCCACGGTGGCCCTGCTGGATCGCCTGGCCTACGACAATCCGGAGCCGCTGACCGCGCTCGCCGTGCTGGCCGGTGCCACCACCCGGATCCGGCTGCAGACCGAAGTGCTGCTCGGACCGCTGCGCTCGACGCCGCTGCTGGCCAAGCAGGTCGCCACCCTGGACCGGATGTCGGCGGGACGGTTCGTGCTCGGCATCGGTGTCGGTGGCCGGGCGGACGATCACGAGATGGCCGGGGTGCCGATCACGCGCCGCGGCCGGATCCTCGACGCTCAGCTGGGGGAGTTGCGGAACATCTGGCGTGGTGAGGAGTACCGGGGCGCCCGGATCGGGCCGCTGCCGGTCACGCCGGGTGGGCCGCCGATCCTGATCGGCGGGTTCGCGCCGGAGGCGTTGCGGCGGGTCGCCCGGTTCGCCGACGGGTTCATCTGTGCGGCGCCGTTGAGCTGGGCGGCGGGCTTGGTTCGTACCGTGCGGGAGCAGTGGGCGGAAGCGGACCGGGACGGCCGTCCGCGCCTGGTGTGCCAGATCAACGTCGCGGTCGGTGACGCCGGGACGGTCGAGCGGGGACGCCGCGCGGTGGCCGATTACTACGCCTTCACCGGGCGGCCCGGCTGGGGCGAGCCACTCAGCGATCCGGCGCTGATCGCCGAGACGGTGGCCGCCTATCGCGAGTTCGGCGCCGACGAGCTGGTCCTGTACTGCTACGGCGACAACCCAGCCCAGATCGAGACCTTGGCCGAAATCGCCCACTGACCGCCGCCGAGACGGTCCCGGCGGCCCACCTGGTCTGCCGGGCCCGCCTCCGCGGTCCGGAGATCAGGTGGTCCGGAGGTCAGCAAGCAGCGGGCGACGCTGCCTCATGAGGGCCGCCGTTCGATTCTGATCGGCCGAATCCGACAGGTCAGAACTCCAGGTACATCACGTGCAGGCCGACTCGGCCGAGCGTCGGGTGCTCGAAGGCGCGCGGCACCGTGCCGATCACTGAGAAGCCCAGGCGGCGGTAGACCTGCACGGCGCCGGCGTTCGACTCGGCGACCGCGTTGAACTGGATGCCGGCGTAGCCCTGCTCCCGCGCCCAGTCGATCGCGAAACGGCACAGCGCGGTGCCGACACCCTGGCCGCGATGACCGGCCGCGACCATGAAGCTCGCGGTGGCGACGTGTGCGCCGGGCCCGGCCTTGTTCGGGCCCATCTTCGCGGTGCCGGCGATGCGTCCGGCTTGCGGATTTTCCGGTACGGCAGCAGCACCCTCAGCCACCACCGTCAGCCCCGGCGGCCGCTCCAGCCACGTCCCGCGCGCCTCCGACTCGGTCATCGCCGGGTCGTACGTGAACGTGTCCCCGTCCCGCACCACCTGCCGCACGATCGGCCACACCTGCGCCCAGTCGGCCTCCACCACCGGCCGGATCACCGACTCCGCCCGGCTGGACAGCTCAGATCGCGTCACCGGATCACGCCGGGTCGACGATCGGCGCGCCGGTGACACCGACCGACGCGGCCCGGAACTGCTCCAGGGCGGCATCGGTGGTCGCCCTGGCCACCCCGGCGGTCAGCTCGAGCACCACGGTCGTCACGAAGCCCTCGGCGGCCGCATCCAGCGCGGTCGCGCGTACGCAATGGTCTGTCGCGATGCCGACCACCTCGACCTCGGTGACGGCCCGGTCCCGCAGCCATCCGGCGAGGGTCTCCCCGGCCTCGGTGTGACCCTCGAACCCGGAATACGCCGCCTTGTGCTCGCCCTTGTGGAAGACCGCCTCGATCCGGTCGGTGACCAGCTCGGGGTGGAAGTCGGCGCCGGACGAACCGACCACGCAGTGCTCCGGCCAGGTGTCGACGTAGTCGGGGTGCGTGCTGAAGTGCGCGCCCGGATCCACGTGATAGTCCTTGGTGGCGACCACGTGGTCCCACCGCTGGCCGGCCCGGTCGAGCACCAGCGAGATGCCCTTGGCGACCGCGGCACCGCCGCCGACCGCCAACGAACCACCCTCGCAGAAGTCGTTCTGCACATCCACGATGATCAGCGCGCGTGACATCGAGAGCCCCTAAGCGGTGGGAATGATGATGACCGGAAGAGCCGGGTCGCCCGCGGAGAGCTTGAGGCCCTCCCACGGGATGGAGATCAGGCACTGCCGGAGGTGTTCGCGGGACTCCTGCAGGCTGGGGCGGTGCTGCGGCTCGCCGGAGGCGATGTACGTCCGCTGCAGCAGCCGGTCGTTGGCTTTGTGGTCGGGCACACCCTGGGAGACGATGATCTCCTCGATGGCGGTGCCGGTGGGTTTGTGCCGGCGCACCGCGGTCTTGCGGCCGCCGACCGTCGCCTTGTTCTCCGAGCGCTTGACGACCGGGCGGCCGGCCACCTCGACCAGCTTGTAGACCAGGCCGGCGGTGGGCGCTCCGGAGCCGGTGACCACCGCGGTGCCGGCGCCGTACATGTCGACCGGCTCGGCGGCGAGCGTGGCGATCGAGTACTCGTCCATGTCGCCGGAGACGATGATCTTGGTTTCGGTCGCGCCGAGCGAGTCGAGCAGCTCGCGGGAGTGCTGGGCCAGCACCGACAGGTCACCCGAGTCGATCCGGACGGCCCGCAGGTCGGGCCCGGCGACCGCGATCGCGTTCCGGATGCCCTGGGTGATGTCGTACGTGTCGACGAGCAGCGTGGTGTTCTTGCCGAGCGCCGCCACCTGCGAGGCGAACGCGGTCGGCTCGTCGTCGTGCAGCAGCGTGAACGCGTGCGCCGAGGTGCCGGTGGTCGGGATGCCGTAGGTCCGCCCGGCCGCGAGGTTGGAGGTGGACGCGAAACCGGCCAGGTACGACGCCCGGGCGGCGGCGACCGCGGCCTGCTCGTGGGTGCGCCGGGAGCCCATCTCGATGATCGGGCGGCCACGGGCGGCGGTGACCATCCGCGCGGCGGCGGCCGCGATCGCACAGTCGTGGTTGAGCACCGACAGGATCAGCGTCTCCAGCACCACGCACTCGGCGAACTTGCCGGAGACGGTGAGGATCGGCGAGCCGGGGAAGAACAGCTCGCCCTCGGCATACCCCTCGACCTCGCCGGTGAAGTGGTAATCCGTCAGCCAGGCGGCGGTCGACTCGTCGACCACGCCGGACGAGCGCAGGTAGTCGATCTCGCCCGCGTCGAAGCGGAACTCGGCGATCATGTCGATCAGGCGGTCGGTGCCCGCGACCACGCCGTACCGCCGGCCGGTGGGCAGGCGGCGGGCGAAGACCTCGAAGACGCATTGCCGATCCGCGGTGCCGTCCTTCAAGGCGGCACTGATCATGGTCAGCTCGTAGTGGTCGGTCAGCAGGGCCGGCGCGATGGTCTCCACGGCCCCACCCTATTGCGCCGAAGGTGACAGTGCGGTGACAGCCCCAGGAAGGGACCTTCGACCTGCGGTTCGGCGCTCCGATTCACGGGTACGGCCGAACCGGTGGCACCATGGGGGCATGGCGTCTCCTCAGGTTGCTCCCGTCGAAACGCCGGAGATCGAGGAAGTCCCGGCGGAGGACCGACCTTGGGTGACCATCGTCTGGGACGATCCGGTCAACCTCATGTCGTACGTGACCTGGGTCTTCCAGAAGCTCTTCGGGTACAACAAGGAAAAGGCCGAGAGGCTGATGATGGACGTGCACACCAAGGGCAAGGCGGTGGTTTCCACCGGTGCCCGGGAGCGCATGGAGATGGACGCCAACCAACTGCACGGATACGGTCTTTGGGCAACTGTGGACCGAGCCTGACAAAGCGGGTGGGGAAGAGCATGTTCCGACGCAGCGGCGGTCAGTGTGTGGCCACGTTCGCGCACGATGAAGTGCGTGTCTTGCGGAAAGTGGCCGCCGAGGTGGTGGGTCTGCTGACCGACGGGATGGATCACACCGATCCGGTGGTCTCCCGATTGTTTCCGGACATCTATCCGGACAAGCCGGAGGACTCGAGTGAGTTCCGGCTGTACACCGAGGGCGATCTGATGACCGCCAAGATCGACCAGGCCGGCGCCATCCTGGCCGCGCTCCCGGACGAGGGCGAGGGCGAGGTGCGCCTGGACGGCGAGGCCGCCGAGGCCTGGCTGCGGGCGATCAACGACGCCCGGCTGGCGATGGGCACCCGCCTCGACATCCAGGCCGACACCGATCTGGCCGAGGAGCTCGACGACGCGGTGCTGGAGGATCCCGGGTCCAGCCGGGTGTTCCAGCTGTCCGTTTATGCCTACCTGGGATACCTCCAGGAGTCCCTGCTCAACGCGCTCCCGGAGATCAAGTAACCGCGAGGAGTGTGTGCCTCGCCACGCTCGGAGCGACGAAATACTTCGGTAATGTGAACGGTGTGCTGACCATCGACAGTTCGATCGTGCGTGCGATCGTCGCCCACGCCCGCCGGGACCACCCCGACGAGGCCTGCGGCGTGGTCGCCGGCCCGCTCGGCACGGACGTGCCGGCCCGGCACATCCCGATGGACAATGCGGCGCGGTCGATGACGTTCTACGAGTTCGATTCGATGGAGCACCTGCGGGTGTGGCGCGAGATGGATGACAACGACGAGGAGCCGGTGGTCATCTACCACTCGCACACCGCGACCGAGGCGTACCCGTCCCGGACCGATGTCTCCTTCGCCGGCGAGCCGAACGCGCACTATCTGCTCGTCTCGACCCGTGAGCCGGATTCCGACGAGATCCGTTCGTTCCGTATCGTGGACGGTGTGGTGACCGAAGAAGAGGTCAACATCGTGGATGCAACGGTGAAGTCGTGAAGGTGAGTGTCGTGCAGTCGTACATGTTCGGGCAGAGCCCGGCGTCGGTGTTCTACGAGTGTTGCCGGGTCCGCTAGACCCCGACCTCAGCACCCGCCTGCCCACATCTCGACTCTCTAGGAGCATGACGACCATGGCTATCGAAGTCCGCGTTCCCACCATCCTGCGCAACTACACCGGCGGCGCGAAGATCGTCGAGGGCGCCGGCGACACCCTCTCCGGCCTGATCGACGACCTGGACGCCAAGCACAACGGCATCAAGGGCCGCCTGATCACCGCCGAGGGCGGGCTGCACCGGTTCGTCAACATCTACGTCAACGACGAGGACGTCCGGTTCCTCGGCGCGCTCGACGCGAAGCTGAACGACGGCGACTCGATCACCATCCTCCCGGCCGTTGCCGGTGGCGCCCTGGGCTTCGCGGCGGCAGCCGCCCTGCTGGGCCGGTAGCCTTCCAACCGCCCTGCCCTCCACCCTTAAAAAGGACAGAAGGCTTATATGGCTCGCTATGAGAGCCTGCTGGACGCGTGCGGGGGCACGCCGCTGGTCGGCCTGCCCCGTCTCTCCCCGGTGGTGCCCGAAGGGGCGCCGCCGGTGCGGCTCTGGGCCAAGCTCGAGGACCGCAACCCGACCGGCAGCATCAAGGACCGCGCCGCGCTCTTCATGGTGCGCGAGGCCGAGGAGTCCGGGCATCTCCGCCCGGGCGACACCATCCTCGAGCCGACCAGCGGCAACACCGGCATCGCCCTGGCGATGGTGGCGAAGCTGCGTGGGTACCGCCTGGTCTGCGTGATGCCGGAGAACGTCTCGGTCGAGCGGACCCAGGTCCTCCGGATGTATGGCGCGGAGATCATCTTCTCGCCGGCCGCCGGCGGCTCGAACCAGGCGGTGGCCACGGCCAAGCAGATCGCCGCCGAGCATCCGGACTGGAAGATGCTTTTTCAGTACGGCAATCCGGCGAACGTCCGCGCGCACTACGAGACCACCGGCCCCGAGCTGCTGCACGACCTGCCCACGGTCACGCACTTCGTGGCCGGCCTGGGCACCACCGGCACCCTGATGGGCACCGGGCGGTTCCTCAAGGAGAAGGTCGAGGGCATCCAGATCGTCGCCGCCGAGCCGCGGTACGGCGAGGTGGTCTACGGCCTGCGCAACATCGACGAGGGTTACGTCCCCGAGCTGTACGACGCGAGCGTCCTGGACCGCCGGTTCTCGGTCGGCACCCGGGACGCCGTACTGCGGACCCGTCAGCTGGTCGAGGTGGAAGGGATCTTCGCCGGCTTCTCCAGCGGCGCGATCCTGCACGCCGCGCTGGCGGTCGCCCACGAGGCGGTCAAGGCCGGTCGCCGGGCCGACGTGGCGTTCGTGATCGCCGACGGCGGGTGGAAGTACCTCTCCACCGGCGCGTACGGCGGCACGTTGAACGACGCGGAAGAGGCCCTCGAGGGCCAGCTCTGGGCCTGATCCGCCTCGGCCGGGTCAGTAACGGACGGCCAGCAGCAGGGCGCCGAACATCGGCGGCGCCGCGCTGAACAGCATGATCCACGGCAGGGTGCGCTGGTGGACGGCGAGGAACGCGCCGGAAGCCAGCCCCACGCTGAACATGGTCAGCATCGCGAGCGCCGGCAGGTACCAGCCCGGCGCTCCGTTGAAGACCGCCACCAATGCGTACAGGCCGACACCGACTCCGGTGAGACCGAGCATTGCGCAGTACCCCGCCATCGCGAGGACTCGAGTCGAATCGGGTGCCGGATCGTCTTCCGCCGGGAACCGGAACACCGCGGGTTCCAGCTCCCACGACGGTTCGAAGGGCATGATTTCGGGTAACGCACGCCGGGAGATACTGGCGGGCTCGACCACGGTCACGTCGCCTCCATCGGATCGCTTTCAGGTACTCACTCAGAGCAACGCGGAGGGCTTACCGGACGTGACGGTGGAAATGGTGACGACCGAGGTCACAGCGGCTGTGACGTGCGTTGTCGATTTAGCGACAAATCGATCAGTTGTTAACGTCAGGCAGTGGTCAGCGCGTACGCTTCGCACCGTGATTGACTGGTCTGACAAGTCCAGCGCAGACCGGTCGGGCGGGGCGTGGACGACCCAATCGTGGCCGACCCAGTGTGAGTCAGAGGGACCCGCATGCGACTAACCGTTCTCGGTTGTGCCGGGAGTTTCCCCGGCCCCGAGTCGGCTTGTTCGGCCTATCTCGTGGAAGCCGAAGGATTCCGGCTGCTGATCGACTTCGGGTCGGGAGCGCTCTCCGCCATGCAGCGGTATTCCGACATGCGCGCCGTCGATGCGATCCTGCTCACCCACCTGCACTGCGACCACATGCTGGACGCGTGCACCTACGTCGTGGTCCGGCGCTACGACCCGGCCGGCCCGCTGCCGCCGCTGCCGATGTACGCGCCGATGGGCGCCGCCGAGCGGATCGCCGCCGCGTACAGCGCCGAGGGCGAGCCGGTCGACGACGTCTACACGTTCTACGGCCTGCAGCCGGGCACGTTCCCGATCGGGCCGTTCCAGGTCACCGTCGACCGGGTGAACCACCCGGTGGAGACGTACGGCGTCCGCATCGAGCACGGCGGTCACGTGCTGGCCTACTCCGCGGACACCGCGCCCTGTGAGGCGCTGCTGCGTCTGGCGGCCGGCGCCGACCTGTTCCTCTGTGAAGCCAGTTACATGGACGGCGTGGTCAATCCGCCCGATCTGCACCTGACCGGCGGCGAAGCAGGCGAGGCCGCCACCAAGGCTGACGTGGCGAAGTTGCTATTGACCCACCTTGTCCCGGCCTGGGCCAGTGAGGCCTCTATTGTGGAAGCGGCCGGGGCCGCGTACGCGGGACCGGTCGAAGTCGTCCGCCCGGGTGCCAGATACGATCTCTGAGCCGGTACGGGGGCGAGATCGGCTTGCACCGCTGCACCTCGTGTCGTGACTTTGGAGTTGTTGCATGCGCATCGTTCGCCTGGCCAACTTCGTCACGGTCCATACCGGCGGGCTGCGGACCACCCTGCGCGAGCTCGGCAAGGGCTACAAGAAGGCGGGCCACGAGCCCGTCCTGATCATTCCCGGCCGTACGTTCAAGGACCAGCAGGTCCGCCAGGGCCGGGTGATCACGCTGCCCAGCGCGCAGATCCCACGGACCGGCGGCTATCGCGTGATGGCCGGGCGACGTGACCTGATCAAGCTGCTGGACAGCCTGAAGCCGGACCGGATCGAAGTCTCCGACCGCACCACGCTGCGCTGGACCGGCACCTGGGCCCGGCAGCGCGGGGTCCGGTCGATGATGGTCTCCCACGAGAGCCTGGCCGGCCTGCTCGGCGTCTGGGGCATGCCGAAGCGCGACGCCCTGGCCGACCGGTTCAACCGCCGGACCGCGGAGGCCTTCGACACGATCGTCTGCACCACCGCGTACGCCGCGGCCGAGTTCCGCCGCCTGGGCGTGCCGAACCTGGTCGAGGTGCCCCTCGGCGTCGACCTGAACACGTTCCACCCCAGCCGGCAGGACCCCGCGGTGCGCGCCCGTTACGCCCGCCCCGAGGAACTGCTCATCGTCTATGCCAGCCGGCTCTCCGCGGCGAAGCGTCCCGAGCTGGCGGTGGACACGGTAGCGGCACTGCGCAACGGCAAGTCGCCGGCGGTTCTGGTGGTGGCCGGTGAGGGCCGGCGACGAGCTGCGCTGGCGTACCGGGCGGCGCGGCTACCCGTACGATTCGCTGGTCACATCGCCGACCGCAAAGCTGTCGCCGCGCTGCTCGCCTCGGCCGACGTCGTCCTCGCGCCCGGTCCGGTGGAGACCTTCGGTCTCTCCGCGCTGGAGGCGCTGGCCTGCGGCACCCCCGTGGTGGTCGACCAGCAGAGCGCGCTGCCCGAGGTGATCGGCGACGCCGGGATAGCGGTGCCGGGCAACCCCGACGCGTTCGCCGACGCGGTCTCCCGGCTGATGGACCGGCCCGCGGACGAGCGACGGGCCGCCGCCCGCGCCCGCGCCGAGCAGTTCAGCTGGTCGCGCTCGGTCGAGGGCTTCCTGGACGCGCACGACCTGCATCCGGCCGTGGCGCCCGCATCGGCTCCGGCGCCCACACTGATCCGCCCGGCGGTCCCGCGGCCGCGTCTGGTGCGCGATGCTGGGGCGGACGAAGCGGGCACGCCCCGTTACGCATAGGGTTGGGGACATGGCGCGACCCGACGGCCGAGCGGCCGACCAGCTGCGACCGGTGACCCTGACCCGGCATTGGAGCATCCACCCCGAAGGTTCGGTGCTGGTGGAGTTCGGCAACACCCGTGTGCTGTGCACCGCCAGCGTCACCGAGGGGGTGCCCCGCTGGCGCAAAGGCTCCGGCCTGGGCTGGCTCACCGCGGAGTACGCGATGCTGCCGCGCGCCACGAACACCCGTGGTGACCGGGAGAGCGTCAAGGGCAAGGTCGGCGGGCGTACCCAGGAGATCTCCCGCCTGATCGGCCGCAGCCTGCGGGCCTGCATCGACCTCAAGGCGCTCGGCGAGAACTCGATCGTCCTGGACTGCGACGTGCTGCAGGCCGACGGCGGCACCCGGACCGCCGCGATCACCGGCGCCTACGTCGCCCTGCACGACGCGGTGACCTGGCTGGCCGGGCGCAAGGCGCTGGCCGGCAAGATCGACAAGGTGTTGCACACCTCCATCCAGGCGATCAGCGTCGGGATCATCGACGGCGAGGCCCGATTGGATCTTCCGTACGAGGAGGACGTCGCGGCCGAGGTCGACATGAACGTGGTGTGCACCGGCGCCGGAGACTTCGTCGAGGTCCAGGGCACCGGTGAGAACGGCGTGTTCCGCCGCGCCCAGCTGGACGAGATGCTCGACCTGGGCGTCCGGGGTTGTGCCGAATTGGCGGTCGCGCAGCAGAAGGCGCTTGCCGCGTGAGCGCCCGGCTCCTCCTTGCCACCGGTAACAAGAAGAAGCTCGTCGAGCTGCAGCGCATCCTCGACAACGCGCTCGGCCTGAGCCAGATCGAGCTGATCGGCCTGGGTGACTTCCCGGACTACCCGGACGTGCCGGAGACCGGCCTCACCTTCGGCGAGAACGCGCTGATCAAGGCCAGGGAAGGCGCCAAGCGGACCGGCCTGCCGACCGTCGCCGACGACTCCGGCCTGGCGGTGAACGCGCTCAACGGCATGCCCGGCGTGTTCAGCGCCCGCTGGTCCGGCGGACACGGCGACGACGCGGCCAACCTGGACCTGGTGCTGGCCCAGATCGGCGACGTCGGCGACGAGCACCGTGGCGGAGCGTTCGTCTGCGCGGCCGCGCTGGTGCTGCCGAACGGCCGGGAACACCTGGTCGAGGGCCGCCAGACCGGCCGGCTGCTGCGCGCCCGGCGCGGCGAGGGCGGCTTCGGCTACGACCCGATTTTCATCGGCGACGGCCAGGACCGCACCAACGCGGAGCTGAGCCCGGCCGAGAAGGACGCGATCAGCCACCGCGGCAAGGCGTTCCGCGAGCTGGCCAAGGTCATCTCCAAGGAACTGCCCCGCTAGATTTTTTTCTGACCCGCCCACGAGCCGTTCCGCAAGGTTCGTGGGCGGGTTTGACTTTGCCCCAGGGTCAAGGTTCAGCATCGATGGCATGCTCTCGATCGGCGCGTTCGCCCGGGTCACCCGGCTCTCTCCCAAGGCCCTCCGGCTGTATGACAAGTTCGGCCTGCTCCGGCCGGCCGTCGTCGACGAGGCATCGGGCTATCGCTTCTATGCGGAGGCACAGCTCGAACAAGCCCGGCTGATCGCCTGGCTGCGCCGCCTCGGCATGCCGCTGGCCGAGATCCAGCGAGTCTGCGCTCTGCCACCGGAGTCGGCGGCCGAGGCGGTGGCCAGGCACTGGGAGCAGGTCGAGGCCGAGACAGCCGCCCGCGCCCGCCTCGCCGGGTTCCTGATCGACCATCTCGCCGGCCGGGCCGCCGCTGCGGTCACCCTCGGGTTGCGGTGCGCGGCCAGCGCCAGGCCCGGCCCGCTCCGGGACACCAACGACGATTTTGCGTACGCCGGATCGCGCCTGCTGGCGGTCGCCGACGGCATGCGTGGTCACCGCGGCGACCAGGTCGGTGAGGCGGCGATCGGCGCGCTGAAACCCCTCGAGACGCTTGCCGACCTGACCATCCCGGCCGACGACCTGCTCGGGACGCTGGCCGAGGCGGTGCGCGAGGCGGAGCGGGCGATCGCGGCCATCTCCGAGGACGCCGTGACCACCCTGACCGCCCTGTTCTGGTCCGGTTCGCGGCTGGCCCTCGCCCACATCGGCGACACCCGGGCCTACCGCCTGCGCGACGGCGAGCTGGGCCAGATCACTCACGACCATACGTATGTGCAGGAGCTCATCGACGACGGCCGGCTGACCACGGCCGAAGCCGCCGTGCACCCGCAACGGGCGCTCCTGGTGCACGCCCTGACCCCGGGCGGCGGCGACTCACCCGACCTGTCGATGCACGACGCCCGGGCCGGTGACCGCTATCTGCTCTGCACCGACGGCCTCTCCACCGTGGTGCCGGCGGCCGAGATGTGCTCGGTGCTGAGCGGCCCGGCCGACCCGCAGCAGGCGGTCGGCGAGCTGATCGGCCGGGCGTATCGGTATGGCGCCCCGGACAACGTCGCGGTGGTGGTCGCCGACGTGGTGCGCCTCGACCCGCCGAGCGACTCGAGTGTTGTCGCGGCGCGCGGTGCCGGGCCGGGCGGCGACGAGTCGGGGCCGGCGTGATGGACCGGCGGCCGCTGGCGATCCCGGCCTTTCGTCGACTGTGGGTGGCCTCTCTGGTCTCCGCGGTGGGTGGCTCGTTCAGCGTGGTCGCGGTCCCGGTGCAGCTCTATGCGATGACCGGCTCGTCGGCCACGGTGGGCATGGCCGCCGTGGTGTCGTTCGTGGCGCTGGCCGGGTCGGCGCTCGGGACCGGGGCGCTGGCCGATCTGCGGGACCGGCGCCGGGTGCTGCTGGCCGCGCAGGCCGGCCTGGCCGTGGTCTATGCGGCGCTGTGGGTGCAGGCGGTGCTCGGCGGCGCTCCGCTGCCGGTCGTGCTGCTGCTGGTGGCCGGTCAGGGCCTGAGCCTGGGTGCGATCAGCACCATGTCCGGCGCGGTCCTGCCCCGCCTGGTCCCGGCCGACCTGCTGCCCGCGGCGAACAGTCTGAACTCCCTGGTCCGCTATACCGGCGCCATCCTCGGCCCGGCCCTGGCCGGCCTGCTGATCCCGGTCACCGGCCTCCCGCTCCTCTACCTCTGCGACGCGGCGGCCCTGCTCGCCGTCCTCCGCGCCATCCACCTGCTCCCGCCCCTCCCGCCGCTCCCGACAACCGCGCCCACCGCCGACTCCGCGGTGCCCGCGGCCTCGCCCGGGGCCGACTCCGCGGTGCCCGCGGCCTCGCCGGCGGCCGATCCCGCGGCGCCCATCGCCGTGGCCACCGCTGACACTGCGGCGCACGCAGCCTCGCCTACGGACCGCTCTGCGGCGCCCCCGGTGCCGCCCGTGTCTCCTGCGGCAGTCGTGACGGTGCCCGCGCCGACCGTCGGGTGGGCGGTGCGGGAAGTGGCCGGGCACCTGTCGGCCGGATTCCGCCGTCTGATGCGGAGCCGGGTGCTGCTCGCGGTGCTCGCTGTCGATCTCGCGGCGATGGTGTTCGGTATGCCGGTGGCGCTCTTTCCCGAGCTGGCCGAGCGGACCTTCGGCGGACCGTCCGGCGGCGGGCCGGCTCTCGGGCTGCTCTATGCCGCCTACCCGGCCGGGGTCGTGCTGGCCGGGCTCGGGTCGGCCGCTTTCACCCGGGCCCGTCGGCACGGCCTGCTGATGGCCGGTGCCGCGATCGCCTGGGGCGTGACGGTGGTGCTGCTCAGCCTCAGCCCCTGGCTGTGGGCGGCGGTGGTCGTGCTGGTGGCCGGTGGCGCGGTCAACTTCGTGCTGAGCACGTTCCGCAACGCGATCTCCCAGGCACATATCGAGGACGCCGTGCGCGGCCGGATCCAGGGCGCACTGACCGTCGTGCTGCTCGGTGGCCCGCAGCTGGCCAACCTTTTGCACGGCGCGGCCGGCGCCCTCATCGGCCCACGCCTGACCATCGGCCTCGGCGGCCTGCTCACGGTCCTGACCGTCACCGCGGTCCTTTGTGCGGTGCCTGAGCTACGCCGCTACCCGGACACGGTGGTGTTGTGCGATGCCCGAGCCGGGTCACTGTCCGGTCGCCGCGGTGTCTGAGCCGGGCTGTTCATCGGAGGGTGTGGTCAGGGAGGCGGCGACGGTGGTGACGAACCACTGTTCGAACTGGGGGGCTGACCAGCCTCGCTGGGTGATGAGCCAGTCGTAGTTGCGGATGTCCTGTGCCAGCCACAGCACGTCGGCGGCCTGATCCTGGCTGATGCGGATCTCGCCGGTCTCGGTCAGGTCCGCGGCGAACATCAGCATGCCTTGGCGGCGTTCCTCGAGATTCTTGCGCCAGATCGCCGCGGCGTCGGCGTCGGCGGTGGCGGCGCCGGCCAGTGCCACCATCACGCGAGCCTGCCGGGCGTGCACCTCGGCGAGGTGCCGGGCGTAGCGGGCGAGCTTCGGGCGCAGGCCGGTCAGCGCGCGAATGTCGCCGACGAACGACCGGTCCGGCATCGCCACCTGCTCGTCGTCGCCGACCAGGGTGACGTCGACCAGGTCGGAGAGCAGCTGGCGTTTGCTGCCGAAGACCGCGTACACCGTCTGGACCGCGACGTCGGCCTCGGCGGCGACGGCGGTGAGCGGGGTCGCGGCATAACCGGGGTCGACGAACAGCTTGGCAGCGGCGTCGAGGATCGCTCGCCGGGTCTGCCGCGCCTGTTCCTGACGCCTGGGCGACACATATCGGCGGTTGACAGCCACCGGTGCAGCGTAGTGCAATATTGGATAGAGCTTCACTCTATTCACTAAAGCCATAGGTGGTCGATATGCCGTTCGGCGTCGTTCAGGACATGCCCGGAGTCACCGAGCAGGAGTATCGGCAGGTCGAGAAGCACCTCGGCCCGGACCGTCCGCCGGGCCTGCTGGCCCACGTCGCCGGTCCCTCGGAGCAGGGCTGGCGGATCATCAACGTCTGGGCGGACGAGGCGGCGTTCCGGCGGTTCCAGTCGGAGCGCCTGGTCCGTGCCGCGGGCCTGGCCGCTCAGGAGGGCGGCTTCGACCCGACCAAGGCCGCCACGTTCCGGTCGGCCAGCGTCGACGGTGCCGAAATGCCGTTCTGATGGCGGACGCGTCCGCGCTGCGTGCCCGCAACGCGGTCTTCTGGGAGCAGGCGGCGCCCGGCTGGATCACCCATGCCGACTGGCAGGACGAGATCGGCCGGCCGCTGGGTGCCGCGGCGCTGGACTGGCTGCGGGTGCGGCCCGGGGAACGGGTGCTGGACGTCGGCTGCGGGTGTGGCGGCACCACTGCCGAGCTCGCCGGGGCGGTGGCGCCGTCGGGCAGCGCGGTGGGCCTCGACATCGCCGCGGCGATGGTGGCGGCGGCGCGGGTCCGGTTCACCGGGCCGGGCCTGCGGTTCCTGGTCGGCGACGTGGAGACCCTGGATCGAGTGCCCGGCGCGCCGTTCGACGCCGTGCACTCCCGGATGGCGCTGATGCTCTTCGCGGATCCGGTTGCCGGGCTGTCCACGATCCGGCGGTCGTTGCGCGCGGGCGGGCGGCTGGCCGCGACGGTGTTCCGCGACGGCGGGGTGAATCCGTGGCTGCCGGCGGCCATGCTCGGCGCGGCGCCGTCGCTGGGCGCGATGCCACCGTTGCCGATCGGGGACGAGCCGGGGCCGTTCGCCTTCGCCGACCCGGCAAAGGTGACCGGCTTGCTCACCGCGGCGGGCTTCACCGACGTCGCGGTCGTCGCGCAGGACGTCACGCTCGAGGCGCCGGACGATCCCGCAGCGGTCGCCGCCTGGCTGATCGAGATCGGTCCCGCAGGTGCGGCCTACCGGGCTGCTGATCCGCCGGCCCAGGCATCCGCCCGGGCCGGCACGGCACGGCTGCTCGAACGGTTCCGCACGGCCGGCGCCGGCTACCGACTACCGGCCGGCTGCTGGCTGATCACGGCGACGAGCCCAGGTCCCGCCGGGTAGGGCGGCGTTCATACCGAGCGTGCGTCTGTTGGTTGGTCACGGCGGCGAGCCTGCTGGCTGGGCACGGCGGCACGTTTGAATCCACCGCGCAGACAGGAATCTCGTTCATGACCTCGAGCCAGGCGATCCTCGCACTCCTCACCAGCGTCGCGGTCCTGTCCGGCTGCTCCGCCACGGACACCGCCACGCCGCCGGCCGGCGCCGCAACAGCTCGGACCACCGTCGCGGCAGCCGACTGCGGCGACGCCGCCACCAAGGTCCAGGAACACGTCACCAGCTCCGAGGTCCGGCAGGTCACGGTGAACGGCCAGTGCACCAATCTCACCATCGACACCGCACTGGCCGACGACGACACCGTCGGCGGCAAGGCGATCTGCGAGGCGGCCGGCGAGGTCGCCTACACCGGCGACATCAACTCGGTCACCGTGCTGAGCAAGTCGGGCGCCGAGATCTCCACCGGCATCGCCGGAGCAAGCTGCCTACCCTGACCGGCCCGAGGCCCGGGCCCGAGGCCCGGACCCGAGGCCCGGACCTAAGGCCGGGCGCCGGGCCCGGAAAAGGGAGAGGGGAAGAAGGGTCAGAGCGGCGCGCCGATGGCTGCCTCGATGGTGGCGCGGAGAGCCGGGCCGGCCAGGACCGTGCGGGTCTGCTCCAGGACCGGGGCCAGGAAGATGTCCGGCCCGGGCTTGCCCGCGAACGGCTCCACCGCCTCCACCGCGGCCCGCCCGGCCGGTGACGGCGTGATCGGCGCGCGCAGCTGGAGGCCCCGGACCGCGGAGAGCAACTCCACGGCCAGCAGGCTTGTCAGGTTGTCCAGGACGGTGCGGAGCTTCTTGGTGGCCGCCCAGCCCATCGAGACGTGGTCCTCCTGCATGCCGCTGGTCGGCAGCGAGTCGACCGACGCGGGGGACGCCAAGCGGCGGTTCTCGGCGACGATGCCGGCCGCGGTGTACTGGGCGATCATCAGGCCCGAGTTCACGCCGGCGTCCGGGGAGAGGAACGGGGGGAGGTCACGGCTGCGGGTCACGTCCAGCAGCCGGTCCACCCGGCGTTCGGAGATCGCACCGACCTCGGCGGCCGCGATGGCCAGGAAGTCGGCGGCGAAACCGAGGGGCGCGCCGTGGAAGTTGCCGGTCGACTCGACGCGGCCGTCCGGCAGCACCACCGGGTTGTCGACGACGGAGATCAGCTCGCGGCCGGCTGTCACCCGTACAAAATCGAGGGTGTCCCGTGCCGCACCGGCGACCTGGGGCGCGCAGCGGATCGAATAGGCATCCTGCACCGCGTGTGCCAGGTCATCCCGGTGCGAATCCATGATCGCGGAGCCCTGCAGCAGCCGGTGGATGTTGGCGGCCGAGGCGGCCTGCCCCGGGTGCGGCCGGATCGCGTGCAGTTCGGGCAGGAACGGCCGTTCCGAGCCGAGCATCGCCTCGGTGGCCAGTGCCGCGGTCACGTCCGCCATGGCGAACAGGTGCTCCGCGTCGGCGATCGACAGCAGCAGCATCCCGAGCATGCCGTCGGTGCCGTTGATCAGCGCGAGGCCCTCCTTGGCGGCCAGCTCCAGCGGGCGCAGCCCGGCGGTGTGCAGCGCCTCGGCGGCGGAGGCCCGGCCGCCGTCCTTGCCGACCACCCAGCCCTCGCCGAGCAGCACGATCGCGCAGTGCGCGAGCGGGGCCAGGTCACCGGAGGCGCCCAGCGAGCCGTGCTCCGGCACCCACGGGGTGATGCCGTGGTTGAGCAGGTCGACCAGGCCCTGTGCGAGCACCGGCCGGACACCGGAGCGGCCCATCGCCAGCGACCGCACCCGCAGCAGCATCATCGCCCGGACCACTTCGCGGGGCATCGGCGCCCCGATCCCGGCGGCGTGCGAGCGGATCAGCGCGTGCTGCAGCTCGGCGCGGCGTTCCGGAGCGATCGAGGTGTTGGCGAGCGCGCCGAAGCCGGTGGACACGCCGTAGACCGGGCGGCCGGAGGCCTCGATGCCGTCCACGATGGCGCGGCTGGTCGCCATCGCCTCGATGGCGGCGGGGGAGAGTTCGACCTTGGCGTCGCCGCGGGCCACGGCGAGCACGTCGGCGGGTTCGATCCCGGTGGGCTGAACGATAACGGTCATAAGGGCACTCCGTCGTGCATGCGGTTGATAGCGGTGGGGAAAGCGACCCGGCCGCCGCTGATCACGGTGCGGATCAGCGGCACGCCCGGGCGGTAGGCCAGGTGCAGGTGTGACGGCGCGTCCAGGATCAACAGGTCCGCCCGGGCGCCGACCTGGATCACGCCGATGTCGTCGCGGCGCAGCGACTGGGCCCCGCCCGCGGTCGCGGCCCGGACCGCCTCGGCCGGCGTCATCCGCATCTCCCGGACGGCCAGCGCGATGCAGAACGCCATCGACGAGGTGTATGACGATCCGGGGTTGCAGTCGGTGGCGAGCGCGACCGACACCCCGGCGTCGAGCAGCCGCCGGGCGTCCGGATAGGGCGACCGGGTGGAGAATTCCGCGCCGGGCAGCAGCGTGGCCACGGTCCGGCTCCAGCCTTCATGGCACATGCAGGCGACGGTCACCGAGGCCAGCGCGTCGACGTCCGCGTCGCTGAGGTGCGTGCAGTGGTCCACGCTTGCCGCGTCCATCTCGACGGCCAGCTGGACGCCCGGGCCCGGCCCGAGCTGGTTGCCGTGCAGCCGCAGGCCCAGGCCCATCGCCTTGCCGCACTCCAGGATGTTCCGCGCCTGATCTTCGTCGAAGGCGCCGCGCTCGACGAAGACATCAACCCATTTTGCGTACGGGGCGGCAGCCGCCAGCATCGGCCCGCAGATCAGCCCGACGTACTCGTCCGCGCGGCCCTGGTACTCGGCCGGCACGACGTGTGCACCGAGGAACGTGGTCTCGCTGGTGAACTCCGACGCGATCCGCAGTGAGCGGGCCTCGTCCGTGACGTTCAGGCCGTACCCGGATTTGATCTCGATGGTGGTGGTGCCCTGCCGCAGCGCCTCGCGTACCAGGCGACTCGCATTGTCGCGGAGTTCCTGGTCGCTCGCGGAGCGAGTGGCGCCGACCGTGGTCCGGATCCCGCCCCCGGTGTACGGCTCGCCGGCCATCCGCGCGGCGAACTCCGGCGCGCGGTCCCCGGCGAACATCAGGTGCGCGTGGCTGTCCACGAAGCCGGGCAGCACCGCGGCGCCGCCCGCGTCGATCCGCTCGTCGGCGTCCGGCGCCTCGGTGGCCGCGCCGACCCAGGCGATCCGTTCACCGTCCAGCACCACCGCGGCGTCGCGGGTCAGGTGACGGGCGCCGTTGGTGAACAGCTCGCCGATGTTGGTGATCAACAAGCTCATGCCAGCACCGCCGTGATCGCCGAGGTCAGATCCCGGGGTACGTCCATGGTCAGGTGCCGCCCCCCGGCCACGATCACCCGGCCGTCCACGATCACGTCGGTCACGTCGGCCGCCGTCGCCGCGAAGATCATCCCGGCCGGGTCGACCCCGGCCGTCCGCGCGCTGGACAGTGACACCGCGACCAGGTCGGCGCGCTGCCCCACCGCGATCTCCCCGGCGTCGGCCCAGCCCAGCGACGCGTGCCCGGTACGGGTGGCCGCCGCCAGCAGCTCACCCGCGCCGAAGTGCCCGCGCTGCCGGGTGGCCAGCCGCTCGTCCAGCTCCACGGCGCGGGCCTCCTCGAACAGGTCGATCACCGCGTGGCTGTCGCTGCCCAGGGTGAGGAACGCGCCCGCGTCGGCCAGCGCCCGGGCCGGCCCGATCCCGTCGGCCAGGTCCCGCTCGGTGGTCGGGCAGAGGCAGACGTACTGCCCCGCCAGCAGGGCGCGATCGTTGTCGGACAGGTGGGTGGCGTGCACCGCGGTGGTCATCGGCTGCCAGACGCCCATCCGGTCGAGCAGCTCGGTGGGGGAGCAGCCGTGCACGGCCTGGCACTGCTCGTTCTCGGCCGGCTGCTCGGAGAGGTGCACGTGCACCGGCAGCCCGTCGGTGCGCTGCGCGAACGTCGCCATCCCGTCGACCGGCACCGCGCGTACCGAGTGCAGCGCCGCCCCGATCCGCGCTCCCGCACCGCCGCGCAGGGCGCTGAACCGCTCGTACCAGCCGTCGTAGTCACCGTCGCCGAACCGGCGCTGCACACCCTCGAGGGGCTTCCCGTCGACGCTCGAGGTCAGGTAGACCGTGTCGAGCAGGGTGATCCGGATACCGGCCTCGGCGGCGGCCGCGGTCAGGGCGTGACCCATCGCGTTCGGGTCGGCGTACGGGGTGCCGTCCGGTCCGTGGTGCAGGTAGTGGAACTCGCCGACGCTGGTGATCCCGGCCAGGGCCATCTCGCCGTAGACCGCCTTGGCGAGGGTGAAGTAGTTGTCCGGGTCGAGTCGCCCGGCGACCTGGTACATCAGCTCACGCCAGGTCCAGAAGCTGCCACGGTCGCCGTGGGTGCGGCCGCGCAGGGCTCGGTGGAAGGCGTGCGAGTGCGCGTTGGCCAGGCCAGGCATGACGAGGCCGCGGAGTCTGGTGCCCGCAGTGCCCGGTTTTACCGCGGAAAATCTGCCATCGGTCACTTCTATCTGGACATTTTGCGCAATGGTCCCGCCGACCCAGGCGTATTCGGCCAGGTAGGTGGTCACGTCAACGACTCCAGCACCGTCGCCAGCGCCTCGACCCCGGCCGCACAGTCCTCGTCCGAGGCGCTCTCGGCCGGCGCGTGCGACACCCCGGTCGGGTTGCGGACGAAGAGCATCGCGGTCGGCAGGTGCGCGGAGAGCACCCCGGCGTCGTGCCCGGCACCGGTCGGCAGGATCGGCGCGTCACCGAGCAGCACGGACAGCCGCCGGGCCAGCTCGGTGTCGAAGGCCACCTCGGCGGTGACCGACTCGGCGACGACCGAGAGCTCGGTGCCGTCCACGCCGGCCCGCTCGTTGGCCCGCTTGAGCACCGATTCGAGCAGCCGGTCGAGCGTCGCGGTGTCCACGGCCCGGGCGTCCAGCCAGCCGCGGACCAGCGACGGGATCGCGTTCGTGGCGTTCGGTTCGGCCTCGACCCGGCCCACGGTGGCGTGTGCCCCGGTCAGCCGGGCCTCCTGGTTCGCGGAGAGCACGGTGTGCGCGAAGGTCAGCATCGGGTCGCGCCGGTCGGTCATCCGGGTGGTGCCGGCGTGGTCGCCGGTGCCGGTGAACTCCATCCGCCACCGGCCGTGCGGCCAGATCGCGCTACCGACCCCGACCGGGACCTCCAGCGCGCGGCCCTGCTCGATGTGCAGCTCGACAAACGCAGCGAGGTTCTCGATCGGCGCTGACTTGCCGGTCGGCAGGGACCCGAGCGCTTCACCGAACGTGACGCCGTCCCGGTCGGTCAGCGCGGCCGCCTTCTCCGGCGTGATCATGCCGGTGAGCAGGCGAGAACCCAGGCAGGGTACGCCGAACCGGCCGCCCTCCTCCTCCACGAACGCCCCGATAGCGATCTTGCGGCGTTCCGGCAGCCGGTCGACCGCCAGAAAAGCGCTGACGATGCCCAGCGGCCCGTCGTAACCTCCGCCGTGCGGGACCGAGTCGAAGTGCGAGCCGGTCAGCACCGTCCCCGGCGCCCACGGCTCGTCGCACCAGGCGAACAGGTTCCCGTTGCCGTCCTCGGTCACGGTCATCCCGCGCCGCTGCGCCTGGCCGCGGAACCAGTCGCGCAGGGTCAGCTCGGGCGGCGTCAGGGCGTACCGCAGGTAGCCGCCGCTCGACGCCCGGCCGATCTCGGCGATCTCGGCCCAGAGGGCGGCGAAGTCACTCATCGCGCATCGGGATCTGCACGCCGGGCGCGGCTTCCGACTCGTACCCGGCGTCCACGTGCCGCAGCACACCCATCGCCGGGTCGTTGGTCAGCACCCGCTCGATCTTCTGACCCGCCAGGGCCGTCCCGTCGGCGACGCACACCTGGCCGGCGTGGATGCTGCGGCCGATGCCCACCCCGCCACCGTGGTGGATCGAGACCCAGCTCGCCCCGGACGCCGTGTTGACCAGCGCGTTCAGCAGCGGCCAGTCGGCGATCGCGTCCGACCCGTCGAGCATCGACTCGGTCTCCCGGTACGGCGAGGCCACCGACCCGGAGTCCAGGTGGTCACGGCCGATCACCAGCGGCGCGGACACCTCGCCGCGCGCGACCATGTCGTTGAACTTGACGCCGGCCTTGTCCCGCTCGCCGTACCCGAGCCAGCAGATCCGGGCCGGCAGCCCTTGGAACGCGACCCGCTCGCCGGCCAGCTTGATCCAGCGGGCCAGGGGCTCGTTCTCCGGGAACAGGTCGAGCACGGCCCGGTCGGTGGCGGCGATGTCGGCCGGGTCGCCGGAGAGCGCCGCCCAGCGGAACGGACCCTTGCCCTCGGCGAACAGCGGCCGGATGTAGGCCGGCACGAAACCCGGGAAGTCGAACGCCCGCGCGTACCCGGCGAGCTGGGCCTCACCGCGGATCGAGTTGCCGTAGTCGAAGACCTCGGCGCCGGCGTCCAGGAAGCCGACCATCGCCTCGACCTGGGTGGCCATGCTGGTCCGGGCCCGCTCGGTGAACTCCTCGGGCTTGGTCCGCGCGTACTCCAGCGCGTCCGCGGCCTCCACCCCGATCGGCACGTAGCTGAGCGGGTCGTGCGCGCTGGTCTGGTCGGTCACGATGTCGATCTCGGCGCCGCGGCGGAGCAGCTCGGGGAAGACCTCGGCGGCGTTGCCGACCACGCCGATGGAGAGGGCCGCCCGCGCCGTCTTGGCCTGCCCGGCCCGCACCAGGGCGTCGTCCAGGGAGTCCGCGATCACGTCGAGGTACCGGTTGTCGACCCGGCGCTGCAGGCGGGTGCGGTCCACGTCGACGACCAGGCAGACGCCGCCGTTCATGGTCACCGCGAGCGGCTGTGCGCCACCCATGCCGCCGCAGCCGCCGGTCAGCGTGACCGTGCCGGCCAGGTCGCCGCCGAACCGCTTGGCGGCCACCGCGGCGAACGTCTCGTAGGTGCCCTGCAGGATGCCCTGGGTGCCGATGTAGATCCACGAGCCGGCGGTCATCTGTCCGTACATGGTCAGCCCGAGCTGCTCCAGCCGGCGGAACTCCGGCCAGGTCGCCCAGTCGCCGACCAGGTTCGAGTTGGCGATCAGCACGCGCGGCGCCCACTCGTGCGTGCGCAGCACCCCGACCGGCTTGCCCGATTGCACCAGCAGCGTCTCGTCGTCGGAGAGCAGGTCGAGCTCACGGACGATGGCGTGGAAGGAGGGCCAGTTCCGGGCCGCGCGGCCGGTCCCGCCGTACACCACAAGATCTTCTGGCCTTTCGGCCACCTCCGGGTCGAGGTTGTTCATCAACATGCGCTTGGCAGCTTCTTGCGGCCAGCCCATTGCGGTGTACGCGGAACCGCGCGGGGCACGGATCTCCATCGTCGTCATCTCCCTCTGCAGGTCCTAAACCACGAAGACGTTCCGGCGGGTGGCGGACGCCTCGAACTCCTCGAGACGGCTCTGCACCGCCTCGGGTGCGGCGTCGCACATCGCCTCGAGCAGCACCATGGCCATCGCCATCGGCCCGGTGTGCAGGTCGAACACGAGTTGGGTGCCGACCGCGGCGGGCAGCACCACGTCGGCCGTGTCGGCGATCGGGCTGACCGCCGAGTCGGTGATCGCGACCACGGCGAAGCCGGCGGCCTTGGCCTCGCGGACCGCCTCGACCGACTCGCGGGGGTAACGCGGCAGCACGATCGCCAGCATCGCACCGGCGCCCGCGGCGCGGGCCTGATCCAGCCGGTCCTGTAGCCCGGTACCGCCGGTGTCCAGCACCCGCACGTCCGGGAAGACCTTGCTGGCGAAGTACCCGAAGTAGCCGGCGAGCGGCGCGGCGGCCCGCAGGCCCAGCACCGGCAGCGGCCGGCTGGCGGCGAGCAGTGCCGCGGCGGCGCGGACGTCGTCGAGCCGGTGCAGGTCGTCGGCGAGCCGCCGCAGGTGCTCGGTCTCGGCCAGCACCGCACGCTGGATCGTGTTCTGCCCGGCCGGCTCGCTCGGCGCGTCCGAGGAGAGCGCGCGCAGCTCGCGGCGCAGCGCCGGATAACCGGAGTAGCCCAGGGCCATGGCGAACCGGGTCACCGACGGCTGGCTCACCCCGGCCAGCTCGGCGACCTCGGCCGCGGACAGGTAGGCCGCCTTCGCGGCGTGCTCGACCAGGCAGTGCGCGATCCGCCGCTGAGTCGGAGTGAGGCGCGCCCCCTGAAACAGGTCGAGCACCCGTTCCGCCGTCCTGACCACTCCGTCATTCACGCCGCCAGCCTATGCATAAAAACTTTCAGACACCAGGCCCCCGGCTGGTTCCTGGGGGTGTCTCGAGCGGCCGGAGGCACCCCTGAGGGCCAGCCGGTCTCCGCGCGGTCGCGGGCGGGCGGTGGCGGTCGAGGGGCTGGCGGAACGTGAAAAGGTGAGGGCATGCGGATCGCTGCGCTGCACACGTACCCGGTAAAGGGTTGCCACCGCCTGGACCACGACGAAGCCGGAGTGGAGCCCTGGGGCCTGACCGGCGACCGCCGGTGGATGCTGGTCGACGCCGGCGGCGTCGGTGTCACCCAACGCGAGACCCCGCTGCTGACCCAGCTCACCGTGCGGCCGCGCCCCGGCGGGCTCCGGCTCAGCGCCCCCGGGTTGCCCGAGATCGATCTGGACGAGCCGGCCGGCGGCCCGAAGGTCGCGGTGCGGGTGTTCCGCAACAAGCCGGAGGTGCCGGCCCGGCACGCCGAGGCGGGGAGCGCGTGGTGCAGCGAGTTCCTCGGCCGGGACGTGCGGCTGGCCTGGCAGGCCGACCCGACCGGGCGGACCATCCCGGAGGCGGCGCAGCCCGGTGACCGGGTCAGCCTCGCCGACGGCTACCCGGTGCTGCTGGCCAACACCGCGTCGCTGGACGCGGTGAACGGCTGGCTGGTCGAGGGCGGCGACGAGCCGGTGCCGATGCACCGGTTCCGGCCGAACCTGGTGGTCGACGGCGCGCCCGCGTGGGCCGAGGACGGCTGGCTGGGCCGGCGGCTGCGGATCGGCGAGGTGACCTTCCGGGTGTCGAAGGCCTGTCCGCGGTGCCGGGTGACCACTATCGATCAGGAGACCGGTGAGACCGGGCGGCAGCCGTTGACAGTGCTCGGGCAGCACCGCCGGATCGACGGCGGCCTGATGTTCGCGGTGAACCTGATCCCGGAGCTGTCCGCGGGTGACACCGGAGTGTTGCGGGTCGGCGACTCGGTGGTACCGCAGGAGTGACTCGGCACTCATTAGCGGTACTCGTGTCTTAGGAGTGTCTTAGAAGATTTGCTGGGAGCGCTCCACCCGACGAGTATCGCTCAGCGTGAGTGCTCATCGACGACCGTTCTCGAACCGTTGGCTGGCCGCCGGCGGCGCCGCTGTTCTCGCCGGGATCATCGGCGTGGCGTTGCTGCTGCAGACCGGCGGGTCGGCCTGCGCCGCGCCGCCGAGCACCAGCGCGAAGTCCGGCAAGGCGACCTTCTACGACCTGGCCGGCACGTCCGGTAACTGTTCGTTCGAGGTGCCCGCCGACGATCTCTACGTGGCGCTGGGCCCGGACCAGTACGCCGCGGGCGCGTCCTGCGGCGCGTACCTCGACGTCACCGGGCCGAAGGGCAAGGTCCGGGTCAAGGTCTTCGACTCCTGCCCGGAGTGCGACACCGGCCACCTGGACCTGAGCCGCACCGCGTTCAAGAAGATCGGCGCCGAGGTGGCCGGGATCATCCCGATCACCTACAAGCTGGTCGCGAACCCGTCGGTGCCCGGCCCGGTCACCGTCCGGATCAAAGAGGGCGCGTCGCAGTACTGGTTCGCCGCGCGGATCGACAACCACGCGAACCTGCTGTCCTCGGTCAAGGTCTCCAGCGGCGGCGGCAGCTTCAAGACCGCGCACCGCGAGGACTACAACTACTGGTTGATCGACAGCGGCGCCGGGTCCGGCCCCTACAAGATCAAAATCACTGATGTGTACGGCAACAGCACCACGGTGTCCGGAATCGACATGAAGCCTGGCGTGGTTCAGAAGACGTCGGCGTCGATCTCCGGCGGCTCCTCCACCGTCGAGAAGGCCACCACCACGAAGGCCAAGACCACGGCCTCGGCGTCGGCCTCACCCGCCGCGAAGAAGTCATCCCCCGCCACCAAGCCCACGACCGTTGCTCCGTCGGCGTCCTCGGTGGCCCCGCTGCTCGAGTCGGCCCCTGCCGCCCCGGGCACCACCGAGGACGCCCTGGTCAACCTCACCGCCGCCGACGCCACCAAGCCCAACTGCGGCTGACAGCACCCAGCAAGTCGACAGCCCGCCGCCGAGCGCACCCCGGCCGCGGGCTGTTTGACGTGTGCACAACCTGTGGATAACCCGCCAACCCCCCGTACAAAAAGGGCAAAAAGCTACAAAAAGCGGCCCGCAGCCACACCGCGGGATGCGAGCGAAGCGAAGCATGGGGGTAACCGCAACCCAGGCAGTGGGGTAAGCGCGACTGAACCGCCTACCCGGTCACCGTGATGCGGGGCTTCCGGGGGCTCGGCCCCCGGAGCCAGCATGACGAGGCGTCATGGTGAGCGCGTTTCGCGAACACACTGCGCCTGCGCCTTGTGCGGAAGAAGGGACTCGAACCCTCACGCCCTCTCGGGCACGGGCACCTAAAACCCGCGCGGCTGCCATTTCGCCACTCCCGCTCGTTCTGCTCATCAAGAGCAAAGCGTTGCGCAGAGAGTCTAAACGGTTCAGCCGGTCGGTGCCTCGTCGGTTCTGGCGGAACCTGGTCGTTCGGGCCCGCTGACCGGGTAAACCGTGCACGGCGGCCGCCTTGCGGGTTGGGTACCGCATGACAACCGCCGTGAGCCCGGACCACCCCGCGCCGCGGCGGGACTTGTGGATCGCCCTCCTCATCGGCGCGGATGGCCCGGAGTTGCACACTTTCGGCGAAGTCCGAGCCGATCGGGGTCAGTCCAGGCCGAGGTCACGGCGCAGCTTGGCGACGTGGCCGGTGGCCTTGACGTTGTAGAAGGCCCGCTCGATCGCGCCGTTCTCGTCGATCACGAACGTGGACCGGATCACCCCGGTCACCGTCTTGCCGTACAGCTGCTTCTCGCCGTACGCGCCGTACGCGATCAGCACGCTCTTGTCCTCGTCGCTGACCAGCGGGAACGTGATCGCGTCGCGCTCGCGGAACTTGGCCAGCTTGGCCGGCTTGTCGGGGGAGATGCCGACCACCTCGTACCCGGCGGCCTGCAGGGAGGCGAGTGAGTCGCGGAAGTCGCAGGCCTGCTTGGTGCAGCCGGGTGTCATGGCGGCCGGGTACGCGTACAGCACCACCTTGCGCCCGCGCAGATCCTTGAGCGAGAGCTGGTCGCCGTTGTCGGTCGGCAGGGAGAAGTCGGGCGCGGCGTCGCCGGCGTCGAGACGCACGATGTCAGTCATGGGACCGACGATAGTGCCGGGTCAGGGTGCCACCCGCCGGCCACTCCAGAGCTGCTCGGCGGCGGCCAGATCGCGGGGCCACTCCTCGCCCCGGCGCCGCAGCGTGTGCTCGCTGATCTCGTAGTCGCCGACCAGCCGGTGGAACTCGGCGAGCACGTCGGACTCGCGGAACGGTTTGCAGGAGAAGACGTTCACGAAGATCTCCCGCAGGTGCGGGTAGGTGTGGATGGCCGCGTGCGACTCGGCCAGGATCACCACCGCCGACTTGCCGGACTTCTCCGGCGGGCCGCCCTCGGTGGCGACCAGCGGGCCGGCGATCACCGTCATGCCGATCCGGTCGACCAGCTCGCGCATGAACGTCGTCAAGACCTGATCGTCGTCGAGCGCTGTGATGTCGGCGATGCCGGACAAGCGCAAGGTCAACTCATCGCCGTAGTGGTCATTTTCCATGACGCCTCCCAGGGCCGTGAAACGTACGTTACCGGCCTTCGGCGCCTCCGAATGTGCCACGTTTTCGCTGGCCAGAGGCCATGAGGGATTCCTTTCCGGCAAGCCAAGGTCACCATCAATTCCGTTTTCGGACCACGGTGGACGGTGTGGTTTCCGGTGTTCCGCCGCGGACAGTCGGATACCGGTCTGGCGACCCGGCGCGGATCTTCAGTACGCTCCGCGGGCAGATCGCGTCGAGAGCGGAGATCAGGGCCATGACTGAACCCACCGGCGGTACCACGCCGAACGGCAACACCACCGTCTCCGGCGAGGTGGTGGAGAAGATCGCCGCCGCCGCGGCGCGCAGCGTCCCCGGTGTCGCGGACCTGGGCGGCGACGTCTCCCGGTTCTTCAACAGCGTGCTGGACAAGGTCGGGCTGGACACCGTCGGTGACGCCAGCCGCGGCGTGTCGGCCGAGGTCAAGGACGGCACGGTGACCGTCAACGTGGTGGTCGTGCTGGCCGCCGGCACCGTGGTCGCCGAGGTGACCAGCGCCGTCCAGCTGAAGGTGACCGAGGCGGTGCAGAGCTACGGCCTGCGCGTCCTCTCGGTCAACGTCAACGTGGACGACATCGCGATCAGCTAGTGCAGCCGATGCTCGTGGGCGTAGACCACGATCTGCACCCGGTCGCGTAACTGGAGCTTGCCCAGCAGCCTTCCTACGTGCGCCTTCACGGTCGCTTCCGACAGGTGCAGATCTCCGGCGATCTCACTGTTCGACCGGCCCCGACCCACCAGAGCGAGAACCTCACGTTCCCGCTCGGTGAGCCGCTCCAGCCGGTCGTCCGCGGCCCGGGGGACCGGCAGGTGTGGCAGGAACGCGTCCAGCAGCCGGCGGGTGACCGCCGGCGCGACCACCGCGTGACCGCCCGCCACCGCGTGGATCGCGCTGATCAGGTCGGCTGGCAGCGCGTCCTTCAGCAGGAAGCCACTGGCCCCGGCGCGGAGCGCGGCGTACACGTATTCGTCCAGATCGAACGTGGTCAGGACGAGGATCCGGGCGGGACTGCCGGCGGCCACGATCGTCCGGGTCGCCTCGATCCCGTCCAGGACCGGCATGCGTACGTCCATCAGGACCACATCCGGCCGCAACGCCCGGGTCATCCGGACCGCCTGGGCGCCGTCGCCGGCCTCACCGACCACGGTGATGTCCGGCTGTGACTCCAGCATCAGACGGAAGCCGAGGGAGAGCAGCGGCTGATCGTCGACCAGCAGCACCGAGATGCTCATCCGGTGGCCTGGAACCGCAGCGCGGCGTGGACCCGCCAGCCGACGCCGGGGCGGGGGCCGGCCTCGACCGTCCCGTCGTACGGTGCGGCCCGCTCCCGCATCCCGGTCAGCCCGTTCCCGGCGGAGCCGGCGCCGTCGTCCAGCACGGTGATCTCCACACCCGCCGGGTGGTAGCGCAACGTCACCTCGGCGCTCGCCTCCGGGCCGGCGTGCTTGAGGGTGTTCGTCAGCGACTCCTGCACGATCCGGTAGACGGCCAGCCCGGCACCGGGACCCCACTGTCCGGGTGCGCCGGACCGGACCAGGGTGACCCGGATGCCGGCCGCTCGTACCCGCTCGACCAGAGCGTCCACGTCGTCCAGGCCGGGCTGAGGGGCGCGGTCCACGGTCCTGCCGGAAGAGCTCCGCAACACACCGACCAGCCGGCGCATCTCGCCCAGCGCCTCGCGGCCGGTGGCCGCGGCCTGGCCCATGACGCCGGCCGCGCGCTCCGGCGAACCCGCCGCGACCGCGGCGGCACCTTCCGACAGCGCGACCATCACCGCGATGTGGTGGGCGACCACGTCGTGCATCTCCCGCGCGATCCGCCCGCGTTCCTCGGCGACCGCGAGCCGGGCCCGCTGGTCCCGTTCGATCTCCAGACGCCGGGCCCGGTCCTCGAGCCCGGCCAGATACGCCGCCCGGGTCCGCTGGCTGATCCCGGTCAGTGTGGTCGCCACGATCAGCGCTCCCACCGCGGCGAGGGAGACCCAGGGCTGGCCGAACCCGGGCAGCACCGTGACGATCGCAGCCGGCCAGGCGTAGCGGGCCGGTCGGTGCCTGGCCAGCGCGTGCAGGGCCAGCAGCGGGACCAGCAGCGCTGCCGGGTTCTGCACGCCGAGTGCCTGTGGAACCCAGAACAGCGCGCTGACCAGCGCGAAGACCGGGATCGGAGCGCGCCGCCGCCAGATCAGCGGGATCGGCAGGACGAACACCATGATCCAGTCGAGCAGGTCTGTCGCGGTGACCGTCGCGCCGGTCCGCCCGGTCAGGATGACCGCACAGGCCAGGGCGGCCAGCGCGGCGATCCCGGCGTCCACCGCGTACGGGTGACGCCGGGCCGCCTCACGCGGGTTCATCGGCCCATTGTGGACCCGTCACGGGTCCCGCCTCCACCACACCGCCCCGCCGGCCGCGAGCGCCAGCACCACCCAGCCGGCCGTGACCAGGGCGGCTGGCCCGGGGTTCAGCATCGTGAACGGGTTGCCGCCGCTCGGCACCGCGTACAGCGCCTGCGCCGGCGGCGACCGGGACGTACTTCAGCACGTGATCGCGGACCGCGTCCGGCAGGGCCCCGCCGAGCAGTGCCGGCAGCACGAGGACCAGCAGTACATAGGTGGTGATCGCGGTCGCGGTGTGCCGCAGCAGCGCACCCAGCCCCAGTCCGATCAGAGCGAGCGCCACCGGTGCGGCCGCCGCGCCGATGATGGCCCGGCCCACCCCGGGATCGTCCAAGCCGAGCCGGGCCGCAGACGGCGCGAACGACTGGCTGACGACCAGCGAGGCGGCCGAGGCCAGAAGCATCACCGGCGCGGCCAGCGCGGCCGTTGCGATCGCTTTCGCCCACAGCACCGGCAGCCGTGCCGGCACCGCGGCGAACGTGGAGCGGATCAGCCCGCTGCCGTACTCGCCGGTCACCGCGAGAATGCCGAACACCCCGAGGACCAGGGAGAACACGTCGATTCCGAGGAAGGCCCGGCCGAGGATCCCGGGCGGAGTGTGGTCCGCGCCGGGCAGCCGGTTGGCGTTCCAGCCGATCACTCCGGCCAGCGCCACCGTCAGGAGCGTCACCGTACCGAACACGACCCAGGTGGAGCGGAGCGCGCGGAGTTTGCCGTACTCGGCGTGCAGGACCCGCGGGAACGTCACCCCGATCATGACCGCACCAGTGCCATGTAGGCGTCCTCCAACGAGGCGCGTGCCGGGGTGAGTTCGAAGATCCGTAGCTGGTGCGCGGCCGCGACCGTACCGATCTCCGTGACGTCGAGCCCGGTCACGTCGAGCCGACCGGCCGCCGGCGCGGTCACCGTCGCACCGTTCGCGACCAGGAGCTCGCGCAGCACGTCGGCGTCCGGTGACCGCACCAGGCTGGTGGCCCGGCCGAGCAGGTCGTCAAGGGCGGCGTCGGCGAGCAACCGCCCCTTCCCGATCACCAGCAGGTGATCCGCGGTCACGGCCATCTCGCTCATCAGATGGCTGGAGATCAGGACGGTACGGCCCTCGGCCGCCAGTTGCCGGAGCAGCGTCCGGATCCACAGCACCCCGTCCGGGTCGAGCCCGTTCACCGGTTCGTCCAGGATGACCACCGCCGGATCCCCGAGCAGCGCTGCCGCGATCCCCAGTCGCTGTCCCATCCCGAGCGAGAACCCGCCGGCCCGCCGCCCGGCCACCGCGGCGATCCCGGCCTGTTCGAGCACCTCGTCGACCCGGGCCCGGCCGATCCCGTGCGTCCGGGCCAGCCCGAGCAGATGGTCGCGCGCCGACCGGCCCCCGTGCACGGCCCGCCCTTCCAGCAGGGCGCCGGCCGTCGCCAGCGGCGCCGGATGCTCCCGGTAGGGCTTCCCGTTCACCGTGGCCCGGCCCGCGGTGGGCCGGTCCAGCCCGAGGATCATCCGCATCGTGGTGGACTTGCCCGCCCCGTTCGGGCCGAGGAACCCGGTCACCCGTCCCGGCCGCACCACGAACGACAACCCGTCCACCGCGGTCGTCTTCCCGAATCGCTTCACCAACTCGTCGACTTCAATCATGAGGTCGACGCTAGGAACATCCGGTCCCGGCCGGACCCACCCACGGTCTACATCCCGCGCCGGACACCCCCGACCCGGGTCTAGGCCGGCACGGGTTCCTGGTCCACGGCGGTGGGCACGGCGGCGCGCATCCGGAGCAGGCCGGTCAGGGCCAGGGCCACGCCGGTCGCGACGGTGACGGCGATGCACGCGCGGGCCAGCCAGCCCGGGCCGGTGGCCGGGACCACCGCCGCCAGGAACGCCTCCGAGCTGCCGAGACCCGCGAACGCGGTGAGCACAAAACCGGCCAGCGCCAGGTAGAACGGTGGATGCCGCCACGCCGCGCCGAGGGCCAGGGCGCCGCTGAGCACCAGCACGCCGTCCCAGCCGGAGCCGTCCAGGCCGCGCATCACCGCGTACGAAAAAACGGACAGACCCGCGATGATCGCGAGTGGCGCGACAAGCCGTGACCAGCGGCGGACCAGTGCCGTCAGCAGCAGGCCGAGCAGCGCCGCGCCCACCCACCAGGCCCAGGTCACCGGCGGCGGTTCGTAGTCGAGGGTGCCCCGGAGCTCGAAGACCCGCACCTGGTCACGCAGCGGCACGGCCCACTCCCGCAGCCGGTGCGCATGGTCAGGATCGGCCACGGCCTGCGGCGGACGGGCCGAGCCGAGCCAGTGCGTGCGCTGGTCGTGCCAGCGGACCGTGTCACCGGTGGCGATCCGTTCCCAGGTCGGCGGCGCGGTCGGATCGGCGGCAGGCGGCACCGGGGTGTCCCCGGCCAGGGTCTGGTTCACGTACGCCGCGGGCGAGCCGGTGTTCTGGTAGACGCCGTCCGCGCGCAGCTCGAGGTACGGCTCGCCGGAGTAACCGAGCACCTCGATCGCCCGCCCGGTGGTGTTCGTCAGCTCGAGCCGCGCGCCACCCTCGACCGTGCGGACCGTGAGCCCGTCCATCGGGCTGCTGAGCCCGGTGATCGTGGTGCGGTACGACGTGACGTTCGCCCCCTCCCCACCGTGGGCGGACGCGGGCGTGGCCGGCGCGATCATCGCACCGGCCACGGCCAGGATCAGGGTGATCCGTCTCACCCGGCGGCCTTGTCGACGGCCTGGGTGATCAGCTCGACGGTGGGCACGCTGTCCTGCGGCCCGGTCACCTGGGTGCCGTTGACCACGATCGTCGGCGTGCCGGTGAAGTGACGTGCGGAGAACGTCTCGGTCGCCTTGGTCGCCCATGCCGTGTACGTGCCGGCGTTCACCGCGGCCGCGAACTTGTCGCTCGTCAACCCGATCGACTTCCCGATCTCAATGATCTTGGAGTTGGACAGGCCGTCGCTGTTCTCCTCGGGCTGGTCGGCGTAGAGCGCGTCGTGGAACTCGGTGAACTTGCCCTCCTCGGCGGCGGCCGCGGCGGCGCCGGCCGACCGGGTCGAGTACTCGGTGCCGTTCGACGCGCGGTCCAGGATCGACACCACGTGGTACCGCAGGGTGACCTTGCCGGCGGTGGCCAGCTGGCGCAGCCCGGCCGAGCTCGTCGACTCGAAGTTCTTGCAGATCGGGCACATGAAGTCCTCGTACAGGTCGACGGTGACCGGCCCGCTGCCGACCGCGAACGCGGTGCCCTCGTCGACCGCCACGCTCGGGGTGACCAGCGCGGACTGGGTCTTCTCGTCCTTGCCGGACACCATCGAGTACCCGATCACGCCGGCGATGATCAGCACGGCGACCACGGCCACCGACGTCCAGGTGGCCACTGTGCGGCGGCGCTCCGCGAGGCGCTGCTGCTCGACGATCCTCCGGGCCTTGTCCGCCCGGTCCCGGCTGCCCTTGCTCACGACGATTCCCCCATCAGCACACCATCGATTGAATACCGGGTCCGCGGTCGCCACAGCAGGACTCCGGCGAGTGCCAGGAAACCGAGGTCACGCAGGATGTCCAGGCCGTACGTGGTGTTCCGCCCGGCACCGAGCTCGCCGCCCGAGCTGAAGCAGCCGCAGTCGATGCGCAGCCCCTTCGTCCAGGCCCAGACGATGCCGGCCATGAAGATCACCAGGAGGACGGCGGAGATCGCGGCGGTGAGCCGGGTGGCGAGGCCGATCAGCAGCAGCACGCCCAGGCCGATCTCCAGGAACGGCTGGACGCCGCCGATCATCTTGGCCACGTCGTACGACACCAGCTGGTACGCGTTGACCGCCCGCGCCGACTCCGCCAGGTCACCGATCTTGGTGGCGCCCGCGATCAGCCAGACGGCGGCCAGCCCGACCCTGGCCAGTGTGGAGATCCACGGCCAGACCGCGGACCGCGTAGTGGTTTCCATGGTCACGTCCTGTTAGACGGAGTTGATCGGGTTCCAGTTCCCGATCATCCCCGGCTGAGAGAATTCTCAGCTGGCCTGTGCCTTCGACACCGCGGTGATCAGTTCGTCCCGGGCCCGGGCCACCCGGGACCGGATGGTGCCCACCGGCACCGCCTCGACCTCGGCGGCCTCCGCGTAGGACAACCCCAGCACCTGGGTCAGCACGAACGCCGTGCGCCGCTCCTCGCCCAGCCGGTTCAGCAGATCGGCGCTGCTCAGCCGATGTGCCGGATCGGGCACCGGCACCTCGGTGGCGGCCTGCGCGGCGAGCCGGGCGTCCAGCTTCCGGCGGCGCACCACGGCCCGCAGGTGATCCGCGCAGGTGCGCCGGGCGATGCCGAGCAGCCAGGTCCGCACCGTCGACCGTCCCTCGAACGAGTCGAGCGCCCGGAACACCCGCAGGAACGTCTCCTGGGTCAGGTCGTCCGCGGCGCCCGGGTCGACGAGCGCGGCGGTGAAGCGCCAGACCTCGGCCTGGGTGGCCCGCACGAACGCGGCCTGTGCGACCGGGTCGCCGGCGCGGGCGGCCAGCGCCAGCGCGGTGGTCTCGTCCGTCTCCTGCTCACCAGCCGTCACGACCGGCATCGTACGCGGTGCCGGGGGATCTGGAACCATGCGAGGGCCGCCGGCGACCACCCGCAGGTGGCCGAACGGATGGTGATCAGAGAGCATGGCCGTCATGACCGTCTACCGACGCCGGCGCGCGACCGTTCTGCTCGGGATGCTGATCGGCATGATCGGTGTGCTGCTGTCGGCCGTTCCGGCCAGCGCGCACGCCGCTCTGGTCAGCAGCGACCCGAACAACGGCGTGATCGTGCCGGACGCGCCGAACAAGGTGACCCTCACGTTCAGCGAGTCGATCCAACTGATCTCCGGGAAGATCCGGGTGCTCGCGCCGGACGGGTCCCGCGCCGATCAGGGCGATCCCACCGCGGACGGCTCGCAGGTGACGATCCCGCTGCGCTCCGGGGGCGGCCGGGGCACGTACCTGGTCACGTTCCGGGTGATCTCGGCGGACAGTCACCCGGTGGCCGGGACGATCACGTACTCGGTGGGCGCGGCCTCCACACCGCCCGCGGCCGACGAGATCGAGGACGTCAAGGTCGACCCGGTGGTCCGGGCGCTCATCCCGATCGGCAAATATCTGGGGTACGCCGGGCTGGTGCTCCTAGTCGGCCCGGTGCTCGTCCTGGCGCTGCTCTGGCCGCAGCGGCTGGCCCGCCGTGGCCCCGGCCGGCTGATCTGGACCGGTATCGGGCTGGTCGCCGGCAGCACGGTGCTGGGGATCTGGCTGCAGGCGCCGTACACGCTCGGCACCACGCTCTTCGACGTCCGGGTCGGTGACCTGCGGGACGTGCTGGGCAGTACGTTCGGCGCGGTGATGCTGGTCCGGCTGGCCGTGGTGATCGCCGCCGGATTCCTGCTCCGGCCGCTGCTCGTCGGCTCGGGCGGCGAGTCGAAGCTCGACCTGGCCCTGCTCGGGGTCCTCGGGGTGGCCGCGCTGGCCACCTGGCCGCTGACCGGCCACCCGACCGCCTCACCGGTGCCCGGCGTCTCGGTGGTGCTGGACGCGCTGCACCTGGCCTCGATGTCGGTCTGGCTGGGCGGTCTGGTGATGCTCTTCGCGTTCCTGCTGCCCCAGGCGAACGCCCGGGAGCTGGGCGCGATCCTGCCGATCTGGTCGCGCTGGGCGTTCACCGCGGTCGGCGCGCTGATCTTCGCCGGCACGGTGCAGGCGCTGATCGAGGTCTCCTCCCTGAACGGCCTGTTCAACAGCACGTACGGGCGGCTGATCCTG
This sequence comes from Actinoplanes awajinensis subsp. mycoplanecinus, assembly GCF_001509495.1. NCBI lineage: Bacteria > Bacillati > Actinomycetota > Actinomycetes > Micromonosporales > Micromonosporaceae > Actinoplanes > Actinoplanes awajinensis. Next base: position 56,365 of record NZ_LLZH01000300.1, read on the forward strand.
ACCAAGGTGGCCCTCGCGGCGATCGTCATCGCGGTGGCCGCCTACTCCCGCCGGCTGGTCAACCACAAGATCGCCGAGGAGTCGCCGCGCGGGCTGCGCCGGGTGCTGCTGGCCGAACTCGGGATCACCGCGGTGGTGCTCGGGGTGACCGCGGCGCTGGTGCAGATCGCGCCGCCGCGGACCGCCGAGGCCGCACAGACCACCGAGACGTCGACGACGGTCACCCAGACGCTCACCGACAAGAACATGTCGCTGCAGGTGGACATCTATCCGGCCGCGGTCGGCAACAACTCGATGCACCTGTACGCCTACACCCCGGACAACAAGCCGTTGCCGGTGGTCGAGTGGAAGGCGACCGCCGCGCTGCCGGCCAAGGGCATCGAGCCGATCGAGATCCCGCTGCTGCGGATCACCGACTTCCACGCGATCGGCGACATCGCGCTGCCGCAGGCCGGCGAGTGGACGTTCAAGTTCACCGCCCGGACGACCGACATCGATCAGACGTCGTTCACGATGACCGCCAAGATCTCCTAGCCCCCTGTCGGTTATGGCCCGTTCCGTAATGGATCGGGCCTTAACCGTATCTGTCGAGGGTCGCCTGCTCGTTTGACCAATTTGGGGCTATTTGCCTCGGTATGGTGCGCGCAGTACGGCCCGAGAAGGGGGAATTAACAATGCGGCTGTTCCGGCCGGTCCTCGGCATGCTGCTTTTGACGATCGGACTGCCCGCGTTGCTGGCCGGTGGGTGCCTGTGGGCAGCCCTGCGGCATCGCGACGCCGGTGGAGCCTTCAGTGCCGAGCTGCAGCGGCTCAGTGCGCCCGGGTACGCGATCGTCGTACCGGACGTCGACCGCCTGCTCCGTGACGACGCCTCGTTCGCCCGGATCGGCGACACCGAGCTGCGGATCACCGCGCTCACCGGGACCGGCCCGGCCTTCATCGGCCTGGCCCCGGCGGGTGACGTCGCCGGATTCCTGCGTGACGTGCCGCACACCGAGATCCGCGGTGTGCAGGTCGGCACCGGCGAGCTGCCGATCACCGCGGCCCGGATCGAGGGCGTCCGGAGTCTGCCCTCCGCCCCCGGCCGTCAGGACTTCTGGACACAGACCGGCGGCGGCGCCCTGCGCTGGGTCCCCGCCGACCTCCCCGCCGGCTACAGCCTGGTGATCATGAACGCCGCGGGCGGCGCGAACCTCCGCCTCAACGGCACCGTCGAGGTCCGCGCCGGCTGGCTCGACTCGACGACCTGGTGCCTGCTGTCGTTCGGGGCCATGCTGCTGATGTCCGGCATCGCGGTGCTGGCGACGCCGCGCCGCCGCCGCGAGGTGGTCTACGTGGTCGAACCGAGCCAGGTCCCGGCCCTGATGCTGGCGATCGGCGCCCCGATCCCGCTCCGCGCCCTCGGCCAGCGCGACCCGCGGCTCGCCCTGGACGCCCTCGGCGATGGCGACGGCCCCCTCGCGCTCCGCGAACTCGGCCAGGGTTTCGACGCCTTCGCCCCGCGCGCTCGCGGCGGCGCTCACCGTCCGCGCACGCTTGCCGACTCCCCACTGTCACGCCCGCCGGCGCTGCCGCAGTTCTCCTGGCCGCCGGTGCAGGGAGGCGGTTCGCTCCCGCTCACACCAACCCCTTCCGGTACGACGATGACCGCGCCGATCCAGGCCGCCCCCTCCGGTACGTCCACCGGCATCCGCCCTGGCGGCATCACCCCGGTGGTCCCCGGCGCTCTCCCGATCCCTTCTGCGGCCTCGGTCGACGCTGCCTCGGTCGACGCCGCTTCGGTTGGCGCGGCCTCGGTCGATGCGGCTTCGGCTGGCGCTGCCGGGGCCGGCAACGGTCAGGAGGAGCCGGTGGCGTCCGGTGGGGTGGTGGCCGAGGCTCCGAGCGGTCTGCTGTCCGATTCCGGCCTGGCTGCCGAGTCGCCTAACCCGGCGCCGGGCCGGCCGCTGAGCCTGCTCGGTGAGATGCCCTCGCTCGCCAGCATGCTCACCCCGCCGGGCACCCGCCCGGAACGGCCCGCTCGGCGGCGTCTCCCGGCCCCGGTCGACCTGGCGGAGTTCCACGCCACCGCGGTCGGCGCCTGGGTCGCGCAGACCGCCCCGGAACGCGCCCGCCAGACCCAGGCCCAGGCCGCTGCGGCACTGGCCGAGGCGGCCCGCCTCCGCGCCCCGATCTCCACCACCCAGCCCGCAGCCGAGGCCGCCGCTGCCGGTGCCGAGGCCGTCTCTGCCGACGAGCAGGCCCGCCAGGCCGAGGCGGCACGGTCCGAACCGGCCATCGAACCGGCTTCGGCCGTGCCGTCCGCCACCCGGACACCGGCCGGGGCCGGATCCGAGAACGACACGGCCCGAGGTGCCGGCATGGACCTCGAGAACGGCATGGACCTTGCGAACGGTCCCGGTCTTGAGGGCGGCATCGACCTCGCCGACAGCGCCGGCCACGAGGCCGGTAGGGGTCTGGAGGCCAGCGCGGTCCGCAAGGGCGGTGTGTGGCCCGCTCCCGCGCCGCGCCGGGTGGTGCTGCTCACCGGGCCGAACGCCACCGACTGGGCGGCCACCGGCCTGACCCGGATGGGCGGAGCCCGCCCGGCGCTCAAGGCCGCCACCGAGGACGAGCCGGCGCCGGCGATCGAGAACGGCGCGGCGTCGGAAGCGCCGACCCAGCCGATCGAGAACCGGCCGGAGTCCGACGGGCCGACGCAGCCGATCGAGAACCGGCCGAACCCGGACGCACTGACCCGGCTGATCGAGAGCCGGCCGGAGTCCGCGTCCGCGAGCGTTGCGGAGGCCGCGCCGGAAGGCCCGGAGCCGGCGACGATCGCGGACGCCACGGAACGCCTTGAAACCGAGGCCGACGATGCCGTCACGGTGACGGGGGACGCTTCACCCGAGGCCGCGTCGGTCTCACCTGAGGTTCGCGACGCCCAGGACGGTGCAGGCACCACCGAAACCGGCCAGGCCACCGACGGCGCTGTGCCCGAAACCGGGCAGGCCGACGGCGACGTGTCCGACATCGAGCAGGCTGGTGAGCCGGGTCCGGAGACGGAGAAGCGGGCTGAGCCGAAGCCGCCGGTCGTGCCGTTCCCGACTCGGCACCCGAGCGCGCCGGCTCAGCCGGTTCCCGCCGCGCGGGCGGCGGAGAGTGGCCGCACGTCGATCCACGAGACCGAGGCCGGGCCGTCCGAGGTGACCGGGGCCGGTCAGCCCGGGGGCGGTCGGGTCGAGGCGGGGCAGGGCGCGGCTGATGACCGTACTCGGAAAGCTAGTGGGGCAAACCGCCTGCCCGGCAGCGGAAAGGCGGCGGTGACCCCCGCGGCCGAGAATGAGCAGGCCGGGCCGGTGCGCGGTCTGACGCCGAAACAGGGCGGCAACCGGACGGCGGACGCCGAGGAACGGCCTTCGGTGCACGCGGCCGAGGCCGGAGCGGGGGAGCCGGCCGCGGAGGCACAGGCCAAGGCGGCGGCCAAGTCGGCAGCCAAGCGGGCCGAAGCGAAGCGGGCGACCGAGCCGAACCGGCCGCTGTCCCGGGCCCAGGACCGGCTCGCCGGAACCGTGGCCGGCCGGCAGTCCACCGCGGCGACCGGCCGCAAGGTCCCGGCCGCCTGGCTCAAGGCCGCCGAGTCGGTCGCGGCCCGCGCAGCGACCAAGACCGCTAGCGACCAGACCGTTCCCGACCAGATCGCTTCGCACCAGACCGCTCCCGAGCAGATCGTCCCCGGGCGGGCCGCTTCTGGTCAGGGAGAGCCGGCGGCGGATCAGCAGGCGGCGGGTGAGGCCGCGGCCGCGCGGAAGCCGCGGCCCCGGACGGGAAGCGCCCGATCGGCCGCGACGCGATCCGCCGCGGAGAAGGCCGAGCCGGCGTCCACCGGGATCGAGCACGTCGAGCCGGCATCCGCAGGCACCGCGCAGGTCGAGCCGGCGTCTGCCGGGACCGCGCAGGTCGAGGCGGCGTCCGCTGGCACTGCGCAGGTCGAGGTTGCGTCCGGCTCGGGGAGCGTGGAGATCGTCGAGACCGGTGAAGGCGCCGAGGGCGGGAAGGCGAGCCGGGTGCCGAGCTACGTCGAGGAGGCCGCCGAGCTGCTGGGCACCACCGCTGTCCCTGAGCGCAAGCGCCGGCGCGCGCCGTCCACCCGCACCTCGGCCCGCAACCGGCCGAAGGACACCCCGGACGAGAGCTGACCGGAACAGATCAAGCGAGAACACCACCACCGCGAGGGCCGCCCACACCGGGCGGCCCTCGCCGCGTTGCAGGCGGGGGATCGGGAGAACGACCGATTGCCGGTGGCTGCGGGCGACGCTTCAACCCGCATCGGAAGGATCGGTAGCTGGACCGGACCGCTCTCCTGGCCGGAGTCGGCGAGATCCTGCCGGCGCGGCCGGTGTGCGGCGGAGCAGCTGGTGGGCCGCGCGGGGCCGCCGGTGGCCGCGGTTCGGGGGCGGAAAGCCGAAGGGGCCCTTCGCGCTGCCGACACGAAGGGCCCCTTTACCGGGGGGAACGGAGTAACCGAAGGGGGGCTTCGTCCGTTAAGTTCACTTTACCCCCTCAAACGACCAATGCGGAAGACGACCCACTAAAGCGGACAAACATCGCGAATGTTCGCTGGCCCGACACTCACGTCGAACAGCGGAGCGCCCGCCGGGCTACGCTGTCCGGGTGGCGGATCTTCTGGTGTGGATCGACTGTGAGATGACCGGTCTCGAGCTGGGCAAGGACAAGCTCATCGAGGTTGCGGCCCTGGTCACCGATCCTGAACTCAACGTGCTCGGCGAGGGCGTCGACCTGGTCATTCACGCCGATGACGCGGCGCTCGACGCCATGCCTCCGGTGGTGCGGGACATGCACGCGAAATCGGGACTGACCGAGGAGGTGCGCCGCTCCGTCCTCACCATGGGTGAGGCCGAGGAGCTGATCCTGGCGTACATCAAGGAGCACGTCCCCAACCCGCGCACCGCGCCGCTGTGCGGCAACTCGATCGCCACCGACCGGGGCTTCCTGGCCCGGGACATGCCGGCGCTCGACTCGCACCTGCACTACCGCATGATCGACGTCTCCTCGATCAAGGAACTCACCCGTCGTTGGTACCCGCGGGTGTATTTCGGGCAGCCGGCCAAGGGCCTGTCGCACCGGGCTCTCGCCGACATCAAGGAGAGCATCCGCGAGCTGGAGTACTACCGGCGAACCGTCTTCGTGCCCCTGCCGGGCCCGGACGTCGAGGCGGCCAAAGCCATCGCCGCGGAACTCTGACGCGCCGAACGGGTAACCCGCTCGACGAGCCGGGTCGGGGTGTGGCTATGATTGTGCCGCACCACGGGGTTAGCCCCTCGCGGTAATGGTGGTCGTAGCTCAGCTGGTAGAGCACCGGGTTGTGGTCCCGGGGGTCGCGGGTTCAAGTCCCGTCGGTCACCCCATGAAGTTGCAGGTCGAAGCGCCTGATCGCGAAAGCGGTCGGGCGCTTTCGTTTCACCGCCCGGTGCCGGTCGCTCCTCGTCGGCAGAAGTCCGCGCTTCACGCCGGTGAGGCGGTGGGAATCCGCGCTGCGTGCCGGTGGGGCGGCGGGAGTCCGCGCCCGGCGCCGGAGGGTGGGGAAAGGCCGCGCTGAGGCGGGTTCGAGGGCGGTAGGGGTACGCGATCGGGTTGTGCGTGCGTTTACCGCCCGCCTGTGGGCGGCGCACGCACGCAATCTGGCAACGCGGGCTCCCGCCGCCCCCGAGAACGGCCCATGCACCCGCTCGGCATCGTGCCCGGGGCTGTTTCGGCGACCGTGGCTGCTCGCCGGGTGGATCCGGCGAGCGCGTGTGGTGGTGCCCGGTTCGGCCCGGTGGCCGTGACCGTGCGCCGGGCGGGACTGGCCTCGCCGAGTAGGCAGGTTTCTTTATTGTCTATTCTTCGATCGGCAGGAAACTTGATCTTCTCGAATTCGGAGTGATACTTTCCCGGATCGACATAGCTGGACCGTAAGAAATCCTGCGTATAGGCATCTGAGCGGAAGAATTTTCTGCACTCGGCGAAGCTGTGCGCTACCTATGCGTAAGGGAGAGAGATGACTCGGGTCGGGGGCATCGCCTACTTCCTCGTCATCGTCACCCTGATCGTGCTGGGCTTCGTCATCCGGCCGTGTTTCTGGATCGGGCTCACCGTGGCCACGGTCACCATGGTCGCGGCGTGGCTGCTCGAGCTGCTGCTCGGCCGGGGGTGCCGTTCTCGCTGAGCGGCGCCTGTGCGCAGGGCATGGGGGCCGGCCGGGGTGAACGGGGGCCGGCCGTCCCCCATGGGCGCGGTCCGGCGCGCGGAAAGGCGGAGCGGGGCGGGCGAACGGAAAGCTCGGGTGGGAAAAACTTCCTGGGAGCGCGCAACCTTTCCGCTCCCGGGTGCCACTGGGTGGGTGATCAACACTCATCTCCCCGGGAGTTCCCCTGATGCTCGCCAAGCGTTTCGTCGTGCCGCTCGCGGTGGCGGCCCTCGGTACCGGCGCCGCCGTGTTCGGCGTCCTGAACGCCGATGCCGCCGAGACTGCCGGCTGCGCCGTCACGTACACCGTCAACAGCCAGTGGAATTCCGGCTTCACCGGTGACGTGAAGGTCCGGAACACCGGTGCTTCCGCGGTGAACGGCTGGACGCTCGGGTTCGCCTTCCCGTCCGGGCAGAAGCTCGCCTCCGGCTGGAACGGCACCTGGACCCAGACCGGCACCAGCGTCACGGTGACCGACGCCGGGTGGAACAAGAGCCTGGCCGCCGGGTCGACCGTCACGCTCGGCTTCAACGGCACCTGGAGCGGCGGCAATGCGGTACCCACCACGTTCTCCCTGAACGGGGTGACCTGCGGCGCCACGGCCACCACGGCCCCGTCCGCCACCCCGAGCACTACGAAGACCGCGACCGCGGCACCGACGGCCACCACGAGCGCGACGCCGACGAAGACCGCGACGGCCTCCCCGAGCACCAGCAAGACGGCGAGCGCGACGACGAGCCCGACCCCGACCGCCGCGGCCACCACCAAGGGCGCCGAGAACTGCACCGACTTCGCCGCCCTGATCCGCGGCAAGTACTGGGTCAACAACAACGTCTGGGGCAAGGCCGACGGCACCGGCTCGCAGTGCGTCTGGGAGAACGGCCTCTCCGGCGACAACCTGAGCTGGGGCACGAGCTGGACCTGGGCCGGCGACAACACCAAGGTCAAGTCGTACGGCAGTGCGGTGCTCGGCTGGCACTGGGGCAACAAGACCACCGGCACCGGGCTGCCGGTCCAGCTCAGCGCGGGCAAGGCGGTCAAGGCCAGCTGGAATTTCACGGTCACCCAGAAGACCGCGAACGTCATGAACGTCTCGTACGACCTGTGGTTCCACAAGATCGCCAACCCGGACTGGCAGGACCAGCCCACCGACGAGGTGATGGTCTGGCTCTACAAGTCCGGCGGGGCCGGCCCGGTCGGCACCAAGCAGGCGACGGTGACCCTCGGCGGCGCCACCTGGGATCTCTACAAGGGCAACATCGGCTGGGACGTGTACTCGTTCGTACGGACCGCGAACACCACCTCCGCCGACCTGAACCTGACCGATTTCACCACTGACCTGGCGGGGCGGGGATGGCTCGACAAGACCAAGTATCTGTCCAGCGTGCAGGCCGGAACCGAGGTCTTCACCGGCTCGGGGCAGCTCGACACCAGCTCGTACTCGGTGAAGATCAGCTAGCCCGGTCGGCCTGTGTGCCATTGACGGTCAGGAAGTCCCGCGTGCCGGAGCAGGACGCCGAACGCGCCTTCAGGCGCTTCTTCGACGCACACCACACCGATCTGTCGCGCCTCGCGTACCTCGTCACCGGCGAGACGCAGGTCGCCGACGATCTGGCGTCGGACGCGTTCGTCGAGGTCTGGCGGCACTGGGAGCGGGTGCAGGCGGCGGACAGCCCGATCGCGTACGCCCGGGGCATCGTGACCAACCTGGCCCGCCAGTGGATCAAAAAGCAGACCCGGGAACGCGCCGGCCTGCTGCGGCTCGGCCTGTTGCGCCGGGACCGCGGCGAGACCGACACCCCCGCGATCCTCGACGTGCGCGCGGCTCTGGGGCGGCTTCCGCTCCGGCGCCGCGAGTGCGTCATCCTCCGGTACGCGTTCGACGTGCCGGAGAAGGAGGTCGCCGCGATCCTGGGCATCTCGGTGGGTGCGGTGAAGAGTCACAGCTCGCGGGGCGCCGCCCAGCTGAGTGAGTTCCTCCGGGAGATGCCGCTGATGATGGGAGGTCACCATGGCTGAGCGGCCCCAGAACGACCTGGGTGCGGTGCTGCGCCAGGAGGCCGAGCGGCACCTGCCGGACGGCGACGCGATGTTCGATCGGATCAACCGGCAGCGCTTCGCCGGTACACCGGCCCCTCCGGCTCGCCCGCTGTGGAGTTTCACCGGGCTGCGGCCGATGGCGGCGGCCTTCTCGGTGGCGGCCACCCTGGTGGCCGGGTTCACCGGGATCAAGCTGCTCACCAGCGATGACCCGGAACGGACACCGACCGCGACGACCGGCACCGCCTCGGCCGCGCCGACCAGCCGTCCACCCCTGCCGGTCACCACCCGGCCGAGCCCGTCCGCGGCCGGCACGTCGAAGCACACCACCACCGGCGGCGGCGGCGGGCCCACCGGCCGGCCGCACGCCAGCCGGTCCAGTTCTGCGGCGCCGCCGGCGTTCCAGCCGGTGTCCGGTTTCGTCAGCTCGTCCGGGGTGATCAACGAGTACTCGACGGACACCTGGGGGCAGAGCGACGTGACGATCACCAACACCCAGCAGATCACCGCGCTGGACCTGGCGATCAGCGTGGCCCGGACCGCGGGCGTGGCGAACACCGGCAACTGGAGCACGGTGCCCGGCTCGATGATCACGATCACCCTGACCGAGGAGAAGGACGCGCTGATCTACCGCTTCACCCTGAAGCCGGGTGGCGTCCTCGCGGCCGGCAAGTATGTTTTCGCGGCCCAGTACCAGCAGGCCGGGAAGCGCGACCCGGGCGCGGACCTCTACGGCGCGGTCGCCTCGGCCGGTGAGCAGCGGGCGGAGGTCACGGGGGCCTTCGTCGCGGCGAGCTGAGCCGGGCGCCGGGCGCGGTCAGTTCACCGCGTCCAGGCCGCTGTCCGCGCAGACCTGCGCCATGTCGGCCGCTGCGGCGCTGACCGGGGCGATGGCGTCCGGCTCACCGCCGCTGTCGTGCGAGGCCAGAGCTATGTGGTACGCCTGAGCCAGCGTGGTCGCGGCGTCACCGACCGGTGCGTCCGCCGTGGCACTGGCGTCCGCGATCGCCCGGACCACGCCCGGCTGCATCAGCGACGCGTCGCGGATGGCGGCACCCAGCAGCCCGCAGGTGATCAGGCCGGGCGGGTTGTCGGCCGCCGAGGAGCCGATCGCCGGTGACGCCGTGGCGGCCGGGGCGGGGGAG